>NZ_JBFTOQ010000005.1:0-300392 GCF_056398045.1 Cupriavidus sp. 05L411
TTGCTTTGCTGGTCATGACCTGCGGGCCCGGCTGGATGTTGTGGATGGTCATCGCGCCCACCATCAGCGCCATCACGGCGTTGGGCGGAATGCCCAGCGTGAGCAGCGGGATGAAGGAGGTCTGCGCCGCGGCGTTGTTGGCCGATTCCGGACCTGCCACGCCTTCGATGGCGCCCTTGCCAAACTCATGTGCGTACTTGGAGGTCTTCTTTTCCAGCGAGTAGGCTGCGAACGAAGCCAGTGCCGCACCGCCGCCCGGCAGGATGCCCAGCGCGGAGCCCAGGAACGTGCCGCGAAGCACAGCCGGGATCATGCGACGGAAATCTTCCCTGGTCGGCCAGAGGTTGGTAACGCTGTCGGTGAAGGTCTCGCGGGCTTCCTTCTGCTCCAGGTTCGCGATGATTTCCGCGAAGCCGAACATACCCATGGCCAGCGCGACGAAGTCGATGCCATCGGTCAGTTCGGGGATGTCAAAGGAGAAGCGTGCGGCGCCCGAGTTCACGTCGGTACCGATCAGGCCCAGCAGCAGGCCCAGCACGATCATGGCAACCGCCTTGGGCAGCGAGCCCGAAGCCAGCACCACGGCGCCGATCAGGCCCAGGCACATCAGCGAGAAGTACTCGGCAGGACCGAACTTGAACGCCAGTTCCGACAGCGGCGTGGCAAACGCGGCCAGGATCAGGGTGGCCACGCAGCCGGCAAAGAAGGAACCCAGGCCGGCCGTGGCCAGCGCCACCCCCGCTCGTCCCCGCCGTGCCATCTGGTAACCATCGATGGTAGTCACCACCGACGACGATTCACCCGGCAGGTTGACCAGGATAGCGGTGGTGGAGCCACCATACTGTGCGCCGTAGTAGATACCGGCCAGCATGATCAGCGCGGCCACCGGGGGCAGCGTGTAAGTCACCGGCAGCAGCATGGCGATGGTGGCCAGAGGCCCCAGGCCCGGCAGCACGCCGATCAAGGTACCCAGCACACAGCCCAGGAAGGCGTATGCCAGGTTCTGCAACGAAAGCGCCGTGGAAAAGCCCAAGGCAAGATGGTCAATCAATTCCATGTGGCCGACTCCTTAACCAGTAATGAAAGCAGGCCACACCGGCATCTGCAGGTTGATGCCGTACACGAAGGCGCCCATGCTGATCAGCACCAGAACGATCGCGTTCAAGACCGCGCCCTTCCAGCTGAATTCATGGCTGGCCATCGACGACACCAGCACCAGCACGAACACCGACAACACCATGCCGAGCGGCTTGAGCAGCAGGCCGAACAGCACCACCGAACCCAGAATCCACAACAGGGTCTTCAAGTCCCAGCGGGCGAGCTGGTCAGCTTCACCCTTTTTCGATACCGAGCCGATCAGCACGAATGCACCGAGCACGGCGAGTACCAGGCCGAGTAGAAACGGAAAATATCCGGGGCCCATCTTGGCGGCTGTTCCCATGGAATAGCCGCGGGCGACCCAGGAAAAGCACAATCCGACCAGAATGAACATCAGGCCGGAGGCAAAGTCCTTTTGGCTGCGTATGCGCAAAACGATTCTCCTCAAAGTACATGAAAGCAGTGCCCCTCCGCTCGCAGGCTCTTTGCATGCGGAGGTGGTCCGTTCGGCAGGAAGAAAATAGTGTCCCTGCAGGATGGAACGAACATTAGAGAGGCGATCTTTCAGCTTGCTTTCATTTGTCTTGGTTTAGGGGTATTCACCGATACACCGGGAAATCCCGCCAAAACACATACATCACGCTGTGATGTAACACCGAAAGACGAATGAAAGGAAGCCGAAGGGAAATTGAAGGGGAACGAAAGGAAAACGTAAGGAAAACACGAGGATCAACCTGGTGCGGACGCGTGCCGGCTGACCCGAGGGCCGCTTGCATCACCTTACCGGCACGCCGGATATGCGCTGTCGCGCGCCCCGGCCCTCTCCCCCTTAGGGGCGAGGGAGAGACAGCCGTCGTCACGGCGCGCGGTTTTGGCCTGTTCAGTGGGCTTCTGCTGGCGCCGGCGACATGCGGGCCAGCGTCTCAGTCGGCACCCTGCTTCGACATCGCGCGTGACTCGCCCGCCAGCGCCGGCTCGCCGGCGGCGCTGGCCGTGCTCAGGGCTTCCTCGCACGCTGTGCCCATGCTGGTATCGGGCGCCTGGGGCGCGAACTCCGGCTCCGGGGCCGGCCCGGGCGCGACCGGCAGGATATGGGCGGCGCGCCAGTTGCCAAAGCGGTAATACGCCACGGCCAGCGTGACCGAGACCACCGAGCCCAGCGGAAAGCTCCACCAGATCGCATCGGCGCCGACGGTGCGCTCGAGCACCCAGGCAAATGGCAGGCGCACCACCCACATCGACAGGAACAGGATCACCAGCGGTGCCATCACCGCGCCGGTAGCGCGCACGGTGCCGAACAACACGATGGTGAAGCCGAACAGGATGAAGGACCACAGCACGATGGCGTTGATATGCTGCGCAATACCGATGGCCGTGCCGTCATCGGGCAGGAACAAGCCCAGCGAGTGACGGTTGAACAGGTAGATCAGGGCAACCAGCGTACCGGTCATCAGCAGGTTGAACATCAGCCCCACGCGTGTGATGCGCGTCACGCGACTCCACAGCCCGGCGCCCACGTTCTGCGCCACCATCGACGACACGCTGGCGCCAACCGCCAGCGCGGGCATCTGCACGTACGTCCACAACTGCGAGGCCACGCCATAAGCGGCGGTGGTCTGCGAGCCGTAGCGATTGACCAGCGACATCATCACGATCGCCGACGACGAGATCACCACCATCTGCAGCCCCATCGGCAAGCCCTTGGCCACCAGCGCGCGCAGGATCGCGGTATCGGGCCTCAGGTAGGCGAGCTGGTGGCGCCGCAGCGCCAGGAAGTGGTGGCGGCGGTAGAGCACGATCAGCATCGCGGCCAGGCTCGCCAACTGCGCGATCAGCGTGGACAGCGCCGAGCCTGCGATGCCGAGCTCCGGGAACGGCCCGATGCCAAAGATCAGCAGCGGATTGAGCACCACGTCCAGCCCCACCGACAACAGCATGAAATAGAACGGCGTGCGCGAGTCTCCCGCGCCGCGCAGCGTCATCATCACGAAGTTGTAGAAATACATGAAGGGCAACGCCAGGAAGATGATGCGCAGGTAGCTGATGGCAAGCGCCCTGGCATCCGCCGGCGTGCCCATCGCGGCAAGGATGTCGGGCGTGAAGGCGTAGCCCAGCGCCGCCGCCAGCACCGATAGCAGGATGAAGAAGGTGGTGCTGGTGCCCACCACGCGGCGCGCCTCGACCAGGTCGCGCGCCCCCACGGCTTGCCCGATCATGATGGTGTTGGCCATGCTGATGCCGAACACCACGCCGAGCAGGAAGAACAGGATGATGTTGGCATTTGAGGTGGCGGTCAGCGCCGCCTCGCCGAGAAAATGCCCCACCCATACGGAATTGATCGAGGCGTTGAGCGACTGCAGGATATTGCTGCCCAGCACCGGCAGCGAAAACAGCAGCAACGTGCGGCCGATCGGGCCCGTGGTCAGCTGGGCTTTGGATTTTGTTGGCATGTTCGGGGGTGGTCTCGTGTTTTTATCGTGTTCTTGTCGTGTTCTGATTGCGCCTGGGATCGTCGGGAAACGTGGGGCAATGCCATGCGCGATGCCCACGTTCGCCACTATGTCACACCTTGCTGACAGCCCTTGTCGGTAGTCGTCTGTCAGACAGAAAGCCAATTGTAAGCAGTTGTTTGGATCAGGGCACGAGCCCTGCGCGCAAGGAGTCAAACATTGATGAAACGCGATACACAAGTGGCCCTTGGTGTCTCGCAGAGCGGCCATGGCGGTGTCCCCCGCCATGGCATCCAAGCGCCGTTTCCATCCATGAACCGTGAGGTCCGATATGACGAAGAACAAGCCGATTCGCCTTTTGCAAGCTTCCACCGCCCTGGCTGCTGGCCTGCTATGTGCGGCCGCCTTTGCCCAGACGCCCGCCGTTCCTGCCGATAGCGGCAACGCCGCGGTGCCGGCCGGCATGACACAGATCGAGCCGCCGAAGGATCCGCTGGTCCAGCGCCGCGACGCCAACAAGCAGGCCTCGGACGAATACAAGGCCAAGAAAAAGGCCGCCAAGACAGAGTACAAGCAGGACGTGAAGTCCGCCAAGCAACAAAAGAGCGCCGAGAAGAAGGCCAACAACGACACCATGAAGCAGGACATGTCGGCCACGCCCGCCGACGCACAGAAGAACTAAGCGCATACGGCCGCGTTTTTGCCGCTTACCCCTTCCCCTTACCCGTTACGGGCAACCACGCTAAAACGCCCCGCCTCCCCCAAGGAGGCGGGGCGTTTTAGCGTGGTGATCGCTCGAGCCGCAGCGCCGTTGGGCGAACCATCAGGCGCAATTTCCGGGTCTGTGGCATCTCCGGGTAGAATCGCGCGTTAGGTGCAAACTAGATCACATTATGGAAAGAACCGTGGATAGCAATGGCAACGCATTGACAGGTGCTCAGCTGGAACAGTTACTGGACCGCCTCGAAGCCGATCTCGAGGAAGGCAACTCAAGCGAAGCCGCCGATTTGCTGGGCAGATTGCGCGCCAAGCCTCTGCGGGCCGATTCCCTTGAGTCCATCGACCGGCTGCATACGCTATGGATGCGCGCGGGGGATCCGGAGGCTGCGCTGGCGGTGGTCAACGCAGACGGCGCCGGCACGCTGGAAGCCACGCCGCGCGAAGCGCAAGCCGAGCTGCGCATGCACCTGGCGCTCTATCGCCTCCAGATAGCCAACCACGTCAACGAGGAGGAGCGCATCCAGCGTGCCCTCGCTGAGATGCGCGCCATCGTGGCAGGGATGCCGGAGCTGAATGCGGACCGATATCGGCAGCTTCGCGTGTTCGATAGCCTGGAAGTGCGCAAGCTGGGCATTGCGCTGGAGACAATTGACCTGCGCCATGCATTGAACGGGGCCATCGCGGAACGTGCGCCGTTCCGTGCATGGGACCTCGCCGACTATCAGCGGCGGCGCGCCTGGGCGCTGTCGCGCCATGACAGCAACGACGAGGCCCGCGCAGCGGCTGGCGCGGCCATCCTGGCGCTGCAGACGGCCGACGCGGAACAGGACGTCGACGAAAACGACTGGCTGCGCCTGGGCAGCGCCCTGATCGGCATCGCGCCCGAGCGCCTTGCCGACTTCCAGCAGGCCACGAGGGCCCTGACAGCGCAATGGTCCTTGCCGCAGCGCCGTGAGCTGGAAGTCCGGCTGTCCCGGCTCGCGGCGCGCGCCTTGTACGCGCAAGGCGATTTGCCCGGCGCGCTGGACGCCTGCTCCGCCGCGCGCCATAGCCTGTCGTCGAACGGCAGCGATGACTTCATCGAATACGAGCTGCCGTGGCTGATGGAAGCCCAGCGCGTTGACGATGCCGGCCGCCGGGCGTTCCTGCACATCTATCAGGTCGAGGACGAGATGTGGGACGGCGCCGCGCAGCTGGTACACGCGCGGCTGGCCGATGCGGCCGACGACTCGGCCTGGTGGCCATTGTGCGCCATGCGGGCCTGCAACACGGAAGAGACGCTGGCAGCCTTCCTGTCAAAAGCGCAAGAGGGAGAACAGGATCTGCGGACCCTCTCCCCGACCCATGAAGCGCTCTTTGGCGCCGTGGGTGAGCAAGTGGATGCGCAGGCCTTGCAGGCGGTGTTCGACGCGGCACGCGCACTGGCCGAGCAGCGTTCGCCGGGCCATCCATGGATCGCAAGACTGGCGGCAGTCAACGACGGCGCGGCGGGCCGCATCGATGCCACGACGCAAGCGGCGCGGCTGTATGCGGCGGCGCAGGAAGGCGGCATGCAGGACAACCGCACGGCCTATGCCCTGTTCGAGGCTCGGGTGCAATCGCTTGGGGTGATCCAGACGCTGAAGCTGCCGGCCTTCTCGCTGCCAAGCGGGCTGTGGGCGTACAACTTCGGGGTCGCGCTTGGCGATTTGCTCGGGGAACACCTGGACCGCGTCCCCGCCGAGTCGCGCAACGAAACCTACAGCGATTTCATCAAGCTGCAGATTGCCGCCTACGAACAAGGGCAGGCGTGCCTGGAGCGCTATTTCGAGAGCGATGCCGGCCATCCGTACGATGCCTGCGCGCACCTCTACTCCATGCTGTGCAACAACCTGGCCATCATCTATCGGTACGACGAGCGGCGCTACGAGGATGCCGTCGAGCTGCACAGGCGCGGCATCGCCGCCAGCCCGTTTGCAGAACACTACGCCGGCCTGCTGAGCGTGCGGATCGCAATGCAGGATTCCGAGGGGATCATCAGCGCCGCCGAGCAGCTCTGGCACTACGCCGCCGAGTTTGGCTACAGCCGGCATGACCCCAACGAGTACCTGAGCGAGGTGTCGCAGGCCCTGTACAAGCTCGATCGCGACCGCGAGATTCCCATCTGGGTGGAGCGCCTGGTGAAATGGGAGCGGGAAGAAGGCCAGGACGGTAGCAACCTGTCGAGCAGGGACTTGGGCGTGCGCCTGCAAATGGCTTTCAACCTGGCGCATAACTGCCCGGAAGAAGCCGCGGCCCTGTGGAGCCGCATCGCGCGCCACGTCGATGGTTGCTCGGAATCCTGGATGGTCAGCCTGGCGGCCGACACGCTCAGTGGGCTGCAGCGCCACGCCGAGGCCGCCGCGCTCTTCGAGCGTGCCATCGCACTCAATCCGCGCAGCAACGAATACGAGCTCGCCGATGTCAAGGCGATGGAGGAAAAAGTGGCGCTCTACCGCGCGCAAGCCAACCCCGCCGGCAAGAGCAAGAGCTGGTGGCAAGTCTGGAAATGAGTACCGCCAGGCGGACGACGGGCTACGCGCCGCGCAACGCCCTCAATGCCGGCGCGCTTAAGGCGAGCGTCGCCGCGCGCAGCCAGGCGCGCGGCGACGATGCCGCGGTGCGCGCCTGGCTGCTCAACCACTTCTATCGCCATCTCGTTGCCAATTTCGAGCCGGCCGTCAAGATTGATTCGCTCGACGGTGCGCGACAGGCCCTGAGATCCGAGGCGATGCCGGAGTGGGTTGCGGCGCGCTTTGGCGCGCCCGCCAAGGCGAGCGGCGGTGAAGCAGCAGCGCCACCGGCCCCGGTCGTCTGGGTGGATCCTGTCGAGCCGCGCCTGCTGGCGCTGGAAGCGCGGCTCGTCGAGTTCCTGACCTCGCGCAAGGGCACCGCTCTTGACGGCAAGCTCGACCGCATCACCTGCCCGCAGGCGCTGGCGCTGTGGGACAAGGAACATGCCGAGATGGCCACGCGCATCGAGCGCGGCTGGCGCCATAGCCAGCCCGAAGCGCTGCGCACCTTGCTGTCGACGTCGCATGGCGTGTTCGTGGAATTGCTGCCGGACAGCGCGCTGCTGCGCGCGGAAATGGCCTTTGAAAGCTATGTCATGCGGCATTGCCTGGGGCAGTTTTCCGACCGGCGCGCGCTGTCCGGCGGCTACGGCGAGCGCTATGCCGAAGCGGTGGCGCAGCAGCGCCTGCGCCTGCTGAGTTTCCGCGATGCCAGCGGGCAACCGCATATCACCATCAGCGTGCATGTGCTGGCCAATGGCGCGCTCACCGTCGACCAGGTCAAGGGCAAGCAGAACAAGCCGCCCATCGCGCGCTACGTGGAAGATGTGCTGGCCTGCCTGAACGCCCTGGGTACCGACGAGGAGACCCCGGACGATTGCATCGCCATCGGCGTGGTACGCACGCCAGCCGGCTGGGCGCGCATTGAAGACGTGGCCGACGCCACGACGCAGACCCGATTGGTCGCCCGCTACCCACAACTCTTTGTCAGGCTCTGCGCGCCGACGCCAATGGTGGAGTGGCTGGTCGCCGCGCGCCAGCCTGGCTTGCTGGCGGAGCGCTCGCCAATGGCGGCATCGGTCCGGTATGCCACTCGGCAAACGCCGGGCGCGGGTGACGCCGAGGCGGTTGTCGCCACGGAAGGGGTGCCATGGCCGGACATCTCGCTGTCGCACGCGGCGCAAATCCAGGCTTCGCCCTCGCGAGGCATAGCGCAGCGCCAGATCGGATGAATGGGATGAGTGTCTTCTACCTGCTCCTCGGGGCCTTTGTGCTATGGCGGGTCTACCGCTTCCTGCGCCCCAAGCGTCCCGCTATGTTCACCCGGCGCAAGCAATGGGCATTGACGTTGGCGCAGCCCATGGCCGATGCCACCAGCATGACGGGGTTTTTCAACCCCGCCTCGGACCACATGACCGACGCGGCGCGCGCGTTGTTCCGCGTGCAGTTGCTGCATCAGATGGAATTCCGCGCCAATGCCACGGATGACGAAGTGCGCCAGCACCTCGCCCAGGTGTTCGAGTCGCGGTGGTTTCGCGCCGACCTGCATGCGCTGCTGCCGACAGACGATCCGCGCGCCGCGCTGGCCTTTGCCTGCGTCCGGATGGCCTTTTTTGCGCGCACCGTCATGCTGATGGGCTGGGTCGAGCCGATGGCCGCGTGGCGCGTGCTCCTGCTCAACGCGCAGCGCGCGCAGGACTGCTTTGCCAGCTGGGAAGACTTCGGCCACGCTTTTATCGCCGGCCGCCAGCAATGGCTTGCCGCATTCCGCGCCGACCCTCTGGGCAAGGCCTTCGATGCAGCCAGCTTGCGCCAGTTGCTGGCGCCGCCCAAGGGCCCCTGGGCGGCGCTGGCATGGCCGGACCTGCCGGCATTCAGCCCCGAGCCGCGCTGAGTCAGCGCCTGGACGCCGCCCGGTAGGCGGCGATGCGCGCCTTGAGTCCCGGCCGGGCAGCGGAGCGCACCAGCTCGGCCAGCTGCGCCGCGCGTGCCGCTTCGGCCATGGCGTGGCCGCCCTGCGTGGCGGCCTGGATAGCGGCATGGGTTGGTGCATCCAGCCGGCGCGCACGCTGCGCCAGCGTGGCAAGCGCGCCGGCGCGCGCCTCCGGCGCCACCAAATTGCCGGCCATGTCGCAGGCCAGCGCTTCCTCGGCCCGAACGGCCCGTCCGCTCGCGATCCAGTCCCGCGCCGTCGCCACACCCACCAGCTGGGCCAGCCGAGCGCTGCCCAGCACCAGGCCGAAGGCCGCGCCGGGAAAAGCCAGCGTGCTGCCCGGCGCGATCCAATGCTGCTCGCAGGCCACCATCAGGTCGGCGCCCGCGCCCATGGCGCGGCCCTGGACCAGCGCTACGGTGGTGAAGGGCGCGCCATGCACGCTTTGCAGCAGCAGCTCGACGCGCACGAAACGCGCAAGCAGCGAATCGTCGCTCTCGCTATCCAGCTCACCCAGATCGAACCCCGTGCAGAAATGCGTGCCGGCGCCGTCAATGGCGAGCAGGCGGGTGCCATCGTGGTAGCACGCCAGCACCGCCGCCGCGAGCGCCTCCACCAGCCCGGCCGACAACGCATTGCCGCGCTCGGGCCGGTTCAGCGTCAATCGGGTGACGTCGCCTTGCTTGTCAATCAGCAGACCGGCTTGTTCCACGTTCACCCCTGCGCCGGTGGTGGTGCCACTGGCGCCCACAGGTTGGGCACCAGCGCGTTGGAGTAGCCGGATACAAACGGCTTGGTGGCGCCGCTGGCGGCGTCATACACATGGCGCTGTATGCGGCCGATATTGCCGCCATAGAGATGCACGCTGATCGACACACGGTCGTCATGCGCATTGCGCACGCGGTGCACATCGCCCAGCGTGGGCGAGACCGCGGCCACCTGGCCCGCGCTCAGCACCACGCCATCGCCGTCTTCCACCAGCCGGCCGCCTTCCACGCGGTAGTGCTGGTCCACCTCGGCGCCGCGCAGCATGCCGATCAGGCCCCACACCGTGTGGTCGTGCACGGGCGTTTGCTGGCCCGGCCCCCAGACGAAGCTGACCAGCGAAAAACGATCGAGCGGATCGCCATAGAGCAGATGCTGCTGGTAGTAGACAGGATGCGGGCGCGCCATGGCCTCAGGCAGCCAGTCGTCGTGCGCCACCAGTTCGCTCAGCGCGGCGCTGGCTTGCGCGAGGATGTCCGGCTCGCTGCTGCCCTCGCGTTCCGCCTGCGTGACCACGCGGCTGATGGTGGCAACGAACGCGCGCAGCCGATCGATGTTGCCGGTCTTGTCGCTCATGATGATTCCTCTATCTGCCTTTAACTTACGTGGGGTCTTGTTCCGTGGCTGCGCTGCCCGCCTGGTAGCGGGCGCGCACGGCGGCGTTGTGCTCGCCCAGCGCCGGCGGGTCCCGGCGGATCGGCAAGCCCAGCCCGTCGAAACGCAGCGGCGAGGCGAAGGTGCGGGTCTGGTGGCCGCCAGGCAGCGTCAGCGGGCGCACCCAATCCATATGCGCCACCTGCGGATCATCCAGCGCGGCGGCATAGTCGTTGATGCGCGCATGCGGCACGCCAGCGGCATTGAAGGCGGCAATCCAGTGCGCCACGCCAGCGGTGGCAAAGCGCTCTTCCAGCAGGATCTTCAGTGCGGCCTGGTTGGCCGCGCGGTCGCGCGTGGTGGCAAAGCGCGCGTCCTGCGCCAGCGCGGGCAGTGCCACCACGCGCACCACTTCGAGCCACAGCTTCTGGTTGCCCGCAGCGATGGCAAAGTAGCCATCGGCGGCCTGGAAGGCCTGGTAGGGCGCATTGCGCGGATGCGCGGAGCCCAGCTTGGCGGGGCTTCGGCCGGTGCCGAAGTACTCGCTGGTCTGCAGTGCGGCGATGCCGAGCGTGCAACCGTACATCGGCACATCGATATGCGCGCCCGCGCCGCCGGCCCGCACACGCGTGAGCGCGCTGGCAATGGCAAAGGCGCCGTACAGCCCCGAAGCAAAGTCGGCCAGCGGCACGCCGCACTTCACCGGCGCGCCACCGGGCTCGCCGGTTACGCTCATGACGCCGGCGGCAGCCTGGATGGTCAGGTCGAACCCGCCCTCGCCTGCGCGCGGGCCGCTCTGGCCGTAGGCGGACACTGAGCAATAC
This sequence comes from Cupriavidus sp. 05L411, assembly GCF_056398045.1. Taxonomy (NCBI): domain Bacteria; kingdom Pseudomonadati; phylum Pseudomonadota; class Betaproteobacteria; order Burkholderiales; family Burkholderiaceae; genus Cupriavidus; species Cupriavidus sp. 05L411. The sequence goes on from NZ_JBFTOQ010000005.1 coordinate 10,916, forward strand.
ACCAGCCCTGGCTTTTGCTCGCGAAAGCTGGCGTAGCCCAGCCCGAGCCGGTCCATCACACCCGGGCGGTTGTTCTCGATCACCACGTCGGCATCCAGGATCAGCGCACGCGCCAGCGCCACGTCGGCGGCATCCTTCAGGTTGAGCGCCACCGACTCCTTGTTGCGGTTGAGCGAGGCGAAGTTCTCGGAGAAGCCATCGGACAGCGGCGGCCACTGCCGCAAGGTGTCGCCCTCGGGCGCTTCCACCTTGATCACCTCGGCGCCCATATCGGCCAGCAGCATGCCGCAAAAGGGCCCGGCGGCAACGGTACAGAATTCCACGACCCGCACGCCTTGCAGCGGCAGGTCCTGTTGGTCGAGATCACGCATGGGAAGCATCCACAGGGAAGGAGAGAGAGGCGGCGCAGTGAGTCAGCCGACCTCTTCGGCAGGCTGCCTGCCGCGTTGCGACGATTATAGGGAGTTGCAAAATACGATACTATCGTTCCACATTTGAGAACAGGGTTGCGCCATTCGCATTAAGACATAGCTTCAATGAACAACACCTTGATCAAGGGCCTCGGCGTGATCGAGTTGCTGGCGCACAGCGACCGGCCGCTGGGCCTCACCGAGATCGCCACCCACCTGGGCCTGGCCAAGAGCAATGTGCATCGGCTGCTGCAAGCGCTGACCGAACTCAACTATGTGATTCGCGACGCCTCCGGCACCGGCTACAGTGCGTCGATCAAGCTCTGGGAGCTGGGCTCGGCGGTGCTCTCGCGGCTGGACCTGCGCCGCCATGCCCAGGCGTGGATGGACAAGCTGATGCACGCCAGCGGCGAGAGCGTGCACCTGTCCGTGCTGGACCGCGCCGAGGTGGTCTACGTGCACAAGATCGACAGCCCCAACCCCGTGCGCGCCTATACCCAGATCGGCGGGCGGGCGCTGGCGCACTGCGTGGCCACCGGCAAGGCGATGCTAGCCTTCCAGCCGGACACCGCGTTGCAGCGCATGTTCACCACGCTGGTGCCGTCCACACCCAACAGCATCGTCGAGCCCGAGCGTTTCCTGCGGGAGATGGCCAAGGTGCGCAAAGAGGGCTATGCGGTCAACCACGGCGAGTGGCGCGAGACCGTCTACGGCGTGGCCGCGCCGATCTGCGACGGCAACGGGCACGTCATCGCCGCCATCGGGCTGTCGGGGCCCGCTGAGCGGTTCAAGCCGCACAAGATCAAGGGCTTTGCCGCGCTGGTGCTGAACGCGGCCACGGAGATCTCCGATGACCTGGGCGGCGGCAACCGGCACAACGCACTAGCGCTGGCTACGCGCAGCATGGTGGCGATGCGGCGCGGCTGAGCCCCGGGCATCGGCCATTCTTCCTGAGCCCGTGAGAGAGCGCGGACGGTGGCCTTTGCAGCACTTTCCCCCGCCCCTCGGAAACGCCGGCGCCTGCCGATGCACAAAACCGGCCGACGCGTTAAGCTTGCGGTTTGGCCGCCGCGCCCACGCGCGGCATCCCCCACCGCGGCGGCACCGGCTGCGCTTGTCGCACGCAACCTTCTTCAGGAGAAAGGCATGTACCAGGATCTCGCCCTCTACATCGACGGGGAATTCGTCAAGGGAGGGGACCGACGCGAGCAAGACGTCATCAACCCCGCCACCCAGGAACTGCTGGGCAAGCTGCCGCATGCCAACCGCGGCGATCTGGACCGCGCCCTGGCCGCCGCGCAGCGCGCCTTTGAGAGCTGGAAGAAGACCTCGCCGCTGGAGCGCTCCAAGATTCTGCGCCGCGTGGCGGAACTGACCCGCGAGCGCGCCAAGGACATCGGCCGCAATATCACGCTGGACCAGGGCAAGCCGCTGGCCGAAGCCATCGGCGAAGTCATGATCTGCGCCGAGCACGCCGAATGGCACGCCGAGGAATGCCGCCGCATCTACGGCCGCGTGATCCCTCCGCGCCAGCCCAACGTGCGCCAGATCGTGGTGCGCGAGCCGATCGGCGTGTGCGCTGCCTTTACGCCGTGGAACTTCCCCTTCAACCAGGCGATCCGCAAGATGGTCTCGGCCATCGGCGCCGGCTGCACGCTGATCCTCAAGGGCCCGGAAGACTCGCCCAGCGCGGTGGTCGCGCTGGCCCAGCTGTTCCACGATGCAGGCCTGCCCCCGGGCGTGCTGAACATCGTCTGGGGCGTGCCGGGCGAGATCTCCACCTACCTGATCGAATCGCCGATCGTGCGCAAGATCTCCTTTACCGGTTCGGTGCCGGTGGGCAAGCAGCTGGCCGCGTTGGCCGGCGCCCACATGAAACGCGTGACCATGGAACTGGGCGGGCACTCGCCGGTGCTGGTGTTTGACGACGCCGACATCGAGCCGGCAGCGGAAATGCTGGCGCGCTTCAAGCTGCGCAACGCCGGCCAGGTGTGCGTGTCGCCCACGCGCTTCTACGTGCAGGAAAAAGCCTACGACAAGTTCCTGGCGCGCTTTACTGAAGTGATCGGCTCGATCAAGGTTGGCGACGGCCTGGACGACGGCACCCAGATGGGGCCGCTCGCGCACGAGCGCCGCATCGCCTCGATGGAGCAGTTCCTGGACGACGCCAATCATCGCGGCGGCAAGGTGGTGGCGGGCGGCAAGCGCATCGGCGACAAGGGCTTCTTCTTTGCCCCGACCGTGGTCACCGACCTGCCCGACGACGCCAAGCTGATGGTCGACGAGCCCTTCGGCCCGGTAGCGCCGGTGACGCGATTCAAGGATGTGGAAGAAGTGCTGCGCCGCGCCAACAGCCTGCCGTTCGGCCTGGCCTCGTACGTCTTCACCAACTCGCTGAAGACGGCGACGGTGGTGTCCAACGGCCTGGAAGCCGGCATGGTCAACATCAACCACTTCGGCATGGCGCTGGCCGAGACGCCGTTTGGCGGCATCAAGGATTCCGGCATCGGCAGCGAAGGCGGCCAGGAAACCTTCGATGGCTACCTGGTGACCAAGTTCATCACGCAGGTCTGATGTACCGTCCTGGCCGGGCAACCGCCCCGCCAGGAAAAGAGGGTTGGCGACGGCTAGCGAGCGCGCAAACCAGGCCTATTTCCCCCGGGCCTTGTGGTAGTCCTCTGCAAAGTCCTTCCACTGCGCCTGCGCCATCTCGCAGCCATGCCGCGCCAGCCGCAGCACCGGCGCGCGCCAGCGCGTACCGGCAGCGAATTCCTGCAACGCCTCGATCCGATCGGCGGCTTCATGTCCGCAGCCGCGCAGGTGCGCCCAGGCCGCCGAGCGCGCCATCGTGAGAAGCACCTCGTTCAGGCTGGCGCGATCGGTGTGAGGCCCAAGGTTCACGCGGTCGGCCGTGGGTTGCAGGCTCTTGACGATGTAGGACGGCTCTCCTGACCCGGCACCCATCGCAACCGCCGAGAGCAGCGCAGGCGAAGCCGCCTGCATGGCGTGCTGGATATGCACCACGCGCGACGCGTCGCTGCCCCAAGCGGGTTGCGCGCCATACGGCAAGCCCTGCCACGCGCTGGGCGCGGCGCGCTTGATGTCGATAAGCCGCTGGGCGGTGGGCGTGCCGGGCGCATGCGCGAGCACCACATAGCGCTCCAGCCCCAGGCTGCCCACGCCCGCCACCCGCCGCGCGGCGTCGTCGGCCACGAACTGGCCGTGATGGGCCTGCCGCGCAAACTCGCGCAGGATGGCGCCAGCGCGCTTGCGCTCGCCTTTGAGCGGGGCCAGCGCATGGATGTTGTCGATCAGCAGGCGCCGTTTCCCGCCGCGCCGCACGGTGCGTGCCGCCAGGACCTCCCCGCGGCGGCGGCGTTTGACGCGGCGCAGCAGCGTCGCCACCAGCCCGGTAGCGGTGGCGCGCTCCACCCAGCGCGGCTTGCCGCTGGCCAGCACCGCCGCGTAGGTATCGAGCATGCGCTCGGCGCCCGCGCGCGCGTCGGCAGCTGACAGGCCAAGCTGCGGCGCCGCGATCATCAGGCTGGACAGCAGGCGCACAAGGTCCACCGTCAGCGGCGCGACCATCGCGTCGTCGAAGTCGTTCAGATCGAAATAAACCAGGCCGTTGTCGCCCTTGAAGCTGCCCAGGTTCTCCAGATGGAGATCGCCGCAGACATAGGTGGTGGGTGCTTCCATCAGCGCGGCCTCGGTGCCCACCGAGGCCGCGTAGAGATGGTTGGTGCCGCGCAGGAAGGCGAACGGATCGGCGGCGATGGCGGCGAGCTTGCGGGTCAGCCGCTCGGGGTCGCGGCCATGGTTATAGATCAGGATGGCTTCCGTAGCTGGGTGCATGGTTTCCTCATAATGGCGGGCAACCGGGCAAGTGTACCCGGATGGCCCGCACGGTACATGCACTGCACGCTCAGCGGAAGAAGACCCCGCGCAAGAGGAACGTGTAGTCCGCCTCGGCCGCCATCAGGCCCACCAGCACCAGCAGGCAGAGCGGCGGCAGCAGAATGGCGCAGATCAGCGCCAGCCGCTCCCAGGCCATGTGCATGAACACGGCCACGATCAATCCGGCCTTCATCACCATGAAAAGCAGGATCAGGGTCCAGCGCAGATAGCCCTCGAAATGGAAGTAGTCCACCAGGTACGACAGCGTGGACAACACGAACAACAGTGCCCAGATCTTCAGGTACAGGCCAATGGGATGTTGCTGCCCATGTTGCTGCCCAAGCGGTTGCCCGTGCGGCAAATCGCCGTGCGAGCCGGCAACGGCGGGGGCCTGCGCGGGCAATTCGGGAGATGGGGTCGACGCAGCCATGAGGGGCCTCACCAGAGATAGAACAGCGCGAAGATAAACACCCACACCAGGTCCACGAAGTGCCAGTAGAGCCCGGCGATCTCCACGATCTGGTAGTTCCCCGTGCGCTCGTAGCGGCCCCGCAGCACCTTGGTGGCGACGATCAGCAGGTAGATCACGCCGCAGCTCACATGCAGGCCATGGAAGCCGGTGATCATGAAGAAAGCGGAGCCGAACTGCGGCGCCCCCATCGGGTTGCCCCACGGGCGCACGCCCTCGGTCACGATCAGTTTGGTCCATTCAAAGGCCTGCATGCTGACGAAGGCCACGCCGAACAGCGCCGTGGCAAACATCAGCAACGCGCATTTCACGCGATCGCGCCGGTAGGCAAAGTTGACGGCCATCGCCATCGTCCCGCTGCTGCTGATGAGCACGAAGGTCATGATGGCGATCAGCAGCAACGGCACCTCGGTGCCGCCCACCTTGAGCCCGAACACGATGCTGGGGTTCGGCCAGGGCGCCGTGCTGGCGATCCTGACCGTCATGTACCCGGTCAGGAAACAACTGAAGATGAAGGTGTCGGACAGCAGGAAGATCCACATCATCGCCTTGCCCCACGACACCTTGAAGGCCCGCTGGTCCGAGGACCAGTCGGCCACAAGCCCGCGCAAGCCGGTCACCGCCGGTGCCGATGAAGTGGGTAGCGAAGACATGGGCACGTCTCCTTCGGGATTCAGGCGGGCCGCCTAGCCGCGGCCGCAGATAAAGCGAACGAATTCCGGCGTGAGCCAGCCAAGCGCGGCCAGCAGCACCAGCCACACGGCCAGCAGGAAATGCCAGTAGCGCGCGCACAGGCGAATGCGCAGCGCGCTGCCCGGCCCGGCGCGCATGGCCATCGCCCAGCCAGCCAGGCCGCCCAGCACATGCAGGCCATGCATGGCGGTCAGCAGGTAGAAGAAGCTGCCGGACGGGTTATTGGCAGGCACCACGTGGATGGCGAGCAGGGCCTGCCATGCCCACAACTGCGAAGCCACGAACGCCACCGCCGCCAGTCCGCCGAAGCACAGCGCGCGATGCGCCACCGTGACACGTCCGGCGCGCGCCGCGCGCGCGGCCACCAGCATCACCCCGCTACCCGCAGCCAGCAAGGCCGTGGACAGCCAGACCTGCCACGGCAACGCCACCGCGTGCCAGTCCGGCGAATCCATGCGCATGGCGTACGCGGCGATAAACAAACCAAACAGCGAACTCGCCACGCCCATGAACACCCACAGCCCGATGCTGGCCGGCGCGGGCCCCGCGCGCTGCCTGCCCACATCGCCGGGGCCGGGGCCCGGGCGCCGCTCGCCGTCGGCACCGGTGCGATAGACCAGGTTCGCGTTCATGCCACGGCTCCATGGCTGGTGTGCGGCTCGGGCTCGGCGCCCCCGGCCTCCGGCGGCGCGTTCTGCGCAATGAAATCCTCGCTCGCGCCCGGCACGCTATAAGCATAGGCCCAGCGATGCACCACAGGCTGCTCCGCGCCCCAGTTGCCGTGCACGGGCGGCGTGTCCGGCGTCTGCCACTCCAGCGAGGCCGCGCGCCAGGGATTGGACCCCGCCGGCCTGCCGTGCCTGACGCTCCAGGCCAGGTTGAAGATGAACAGCAACTGCGCCGCCGCCACGATAAACGCCGCCACGGAGATATAAGCGTTCATGGTGTGCGCCGACTCGGGGATGAAGGCGTAGTTGTCGTAGGCGTAGTAGCGCCGCGGCATGCCAAGGATGCCCAGGTAGTGCATCGGGAAAAAGATGGCATAGGTGCCGACGAACGTCACCCAGAAATGGATGTGCCCCAGCTTGTCGTTGAGCATGCGGCCGGTGACCTTGGGGTACCAGTGATAGATCCCGCCAAACACCACCAGGATCGGCGAAACGCCCATCACCATATGGAAGTGCGCGACCACGAAATACGTGTTCGACAGCGGAATGTCCACGCTGACATTGCCCAGGAACAGCCCGGTCAGCCCGCCGATCACGAAGGTGCTGATAAAGGCGATGGCAAACAGCATCGGCACCGAGAAATGAATGTCGCCCCGCCACAGCGTGATGACCCAGTTATAGACCTTGATGGCGGTGGGAATGGCGATGATCAGCGTGGTGGTGGCAAAGAAAAAGCCGAAGTACGGGTTCATCCCGCTCACGAACATATGGTGCGCCCACACCACCACAGACAGCACGCCGATGGCCAGGATGGCCCACACCATGGTGCGATAGCCGAAGATGCTCTTGCGCGAATGCACGCTGACCAGGTCGGAGACGATGCCGAACGCCGGCAACGCGACGATGTACACCTCCGGRTGSCCGAAGAACCAGAACAGGTGCTGGAACAGCAGCGGGCTGCCGCCCTTGTAGTTCAGCTGCTGGCCCAKCGAMACSATCGCCGGCATGAAGAAGCTCGTGCCCAGCGTGCGGTCGAGCAGCATCATCACGCCCGACACGAACAGCGCCGGAAAGGCCAGCAACGCCAGGATGGTGGCCATGAAGATGCCCCACACGGACAGCGGCATGCGCATCAGCGTCATGCCCTCGGTGCGGGCCTGCAGCACGGTGGTGACGTAGTTGAGCCCGCCCATGGTGGCGGCCACGATGAAGATCACCAGCGACACCAGCATCAGGATGATGCCCCACTCATAGCCGGGCGTGCCCGGCAGGATGGCCTGTGGCGGATACAGCGTCCAGCCGGCACCGGTGGGCCCGCCCGGCACGAAGAAGCTCGACAGCAGCACCAGCACCGAGAGGAAGTAGACCCAGAAGCTCAGCATGTTGAGGTACGGGAACACCATGTCGCGCGCCCCCACCATCAGCGGGATCAGGAAATTGCCGAAGCCGCCGAGAAAGAGCGCCGTGAGCAGGTAGATCACCATGATCATCCCGTGCATGGTCACGAACTGGTAGTAGCGGTTGGCATTGATAAACGCGAAGTGCCCGGGAAAACCCAGCTGCAGGCGCATCAGGTTGGAGAGCACCACGCCCACCAGCCCCACGAAGATGGCAACCAGCGTGTACTGCACCGCGATCACCTTGTGATCCTGGCTCCAGATGTAGCGGGTAAAGAAGCTCTGCGGTCCGTCGTGGGCGGCCTCGTCGGCGTATGCCATTGCACTCCCTCCTGTAGCCTTCTTCGCAACCTGCCTGCGATCTACCTGGCCGCAGCGCCGGACGCGGCGCCCGCCTGCGTTGCCGCGCCGGGCGCGCCGTTGGCGCGGATGTAGGCAATCAGCGCGCTCACCTCCTCGTCGCTCAGGGCCATCTTTGGCATGAGCGGGCCGAAACCCTTGACCAGGCGCGCCTGCGGATCGGTGATCTCCGTCTTCAGGTATGCGTCGTCGACCTTCGCGCTGCTGCCATCGGCAAAGGTCCCGGTACTGCCATACAAGCCCTTCCAGCTTGGCCCCACGCCAACGGTGCCATCCATGCTGTGGCAACCCACGCAGCCCTTGCTCTGTGCCAGCGCGCGGCCCCGCTCGGCGAGCGTATCGGCCGCCGGCGCGCCAGCAGGCGCTGCCCCTGTCACCGCAGCGGGCGTCTTCACCATGGTCAGCGCAAACGTCGGCTGGCGCGCGAGCCATGCCTGGAACGCCGCCTCATCCTCCACCACCACATGGCCGCGCATGTTGTAGTGGCCGACCCCGCACAGTTGCGCGCACAGGATCTCGTACGTGCCCGCCTTGGTCGGCGTGAACCAGAACGACGTGACGGTGCCTGGCACCATGTTCATGCGAGCGCGAAACGGCGGCACGTAGAAGTCGTGGAGCACGTCCTTGGAGCGCAGCAGCACCTTGACCGGGCGATTCAGCGGCAGATGGACTTCCTGGCCAGCGACGATGATGTCGTCCTGCCCGCGCGGGTCGTCCGGGTTCACGCCCAGCGGATTGGCTGGTGTGACAAAGCGCGGGTCCGAGGTGCCGAGCTGGCCGCCCCGGCCGGGAAAGCGAAAGCCCCACTGCCACTGCTGGCCCACCACCTCCAGGACCATGGCGTCGGCGGGTGGGCGCACGTATTCGGCATAGACGAACAGGCCCGGCGCCAGCAGCGCAATCACCCCAAGCGTGGTGCCCGCGGTCAGCCACAACTCCAGCTTGCGGTTCTCCGGCTGGTAGGCCGCGCGCGCGCCGTCGCGATGGCGGTAGCGCCAGACAATGTAGGCGACGAACAGGTTGATGATGACGAAGAAGATGCCGGTGATGACCAGCGTGATGGTCAGCGTGTCGTCCATCTGCTTCCAGTTGGAGGCAAGCGGCGTCGCCCACCACGGGCTCAAAAAATGGAAGAGCACCGAAGCAACGACGATGATCACGATTGCAATGGCTATCGCCATACCGACCCTCCCCGCTTGCGTACAGAAGGATGCGAACTACACGCAAGCTGAGATAAGACTAGTGCATCTGGTCCGCCACCGGCAAGGCGGCCTTGACAGCGCTTTGGGTGCGATGCCACACAAAATCGGCCCGGCCACGCGCCACCAGCGGCAAAACAAAAAGCGGCGGAGAAAGCCGGAGCTTTCATCCGCCGCCGCCGGCCCGCACGGCCCGTGTAGTGGCAATGCGCGGGTCTAAACCGCTAAATTGCTAAGCCGCTAAACAGCGCGTAGACGCAGGGCAATGGAAACAGGGATGCGCTGCGGCACGCGCTGATGGATTCGCTGATGGATTGGCTGGTATTTCCTCCGGTTTGCGTGCTCAGTGAGATACATCCTTGCTTTCGAGCTTCCAGTAGGCAATGGCCGCGGTCATGCCGAAGATCATGTGGCCAACCAGCGTATGCCAGCCACGCGCATCGGCGAACCAGGTGAAAAAGCGCGTCATGCCGTAGAAGTTGAGCAGGTACACGGCAATGCCGAATACCGCGCCGGTAAGCAATGCCAGGCCCGTGCTCGAATCCAGGTGAAATGGCGCGATGATGGCCCCCAGGATCATGCCCAGCACCGCGCCGAGCACAAAGTGGATCATCAGCGCCGCGGCCACGGTACCCACACTGAACAACGAAGTCTGGAGCACGTCCTGCCCCATCAGGATCGCCGCGATCATCCGCGTCGTGCCCCACGGGTTGATGCCCGCCACCATCGTCGACCAGAACAGCTCGATCACCATCAGCAGCGCCCCGGCCGCCAGCCCCGACACCGCTGCCGCGGTCCAGTCTGGCATGCGGCGCACGTAGTGGTGCGATTGCATGTGAAGTTCCATAGCCACCTCCGGATATGCTGTTTCACCGCCGCTTTTGCTGCGGTTGCGCTTGTTATACGCAAGTTGCGACCTGACTGCCGATCAGGCCTGCGTATCTGCACAGCATAGGACACGCCGGCCTGATCGTTTGACCGCACACGCGCAAATAAGTGCTGGAGGTGGGCCGGCGCCACGTTGGCGCCGCAACGTGCCACGCGCGGGTGACAGGATCGGTACTTGGCGGCCAGCGATCCGTTCAGGCGGCGCTGGCCTGCGTGCCAGCGACCGCCGCGAGTGTCGCCAGTACGCCGCGCTCGCGCAGCATGCGCGTATGCGTGGCAAGCGTTTCGACGAACACGCGCGAAGCAGCCAGATCCCCGAACACCGGCGTGAACGACGCGATGGCCGCAATACGATCCGCTTCCCGCGCATGCCGGGCATCGGCCTCGGCCAGCAAGGCATGCAGCGACGAGGCCAGCGGGTCTTCGATACGGTACTCGGCGCCGCGCTCGTCGCGGCCGCGCAGGAAATGCAGCCAGCCGGCCACGCCCAGCGCAAGGCGCGGAAACGGGGCGCCGGCGCGCGAGCGCTCCCGGATCGGCGCCAGCAGGCGCTGCGGGATCTTCTGCGAGCCGTCCATGGCGATCTGGCTGGTCTTATGCTGCAGCGCGGGATTGGCAAAGCGCGCCAGCAGGTCGCGCCGATAGGCCGCGGTGTCCAGCCCCGGCAGCGCGGGCAAGGTTGGCAGCATTTCCTGCTCCATCATGCCGGCCACCAGCGCGCGCACAGCCGGCACGGCGATGGCGCGGTCGGTGGTGGCCCACCCGGCCACCATGCCCAGGTAGGCCATGGTCGAATGGCTGCCGTTGACCAGGCGATGCTTGAGCGTCTCGAACGGGCGCGCGTGTTCGACGAACTGCGCGCCGCCCGCCTCCCAGCGTGGCCGGCCGGCCACGAAGCGGTCCTCCATCACCCACTGCAGGAAGGGCTCGCCCACCACGGGCCATGCATCCTCCACGCCAAGTGCGGCGCTGATGCACGCGGCATCGTCCACGGTGGTCTTGGGCACGATGCGGTCGACCATGGCATTGGGAAAGCCGCAGCGTTCGGCCACCCAATCGTGGAGCGCGCCATCCACGCGCGCGCAGAAGGCCAGCAGCAAGCCGCGCAGCGTGTCGCCGTTGGCGGCGATGTTGTCGCAGCTGAGCAAGGTCAGCGGCGGCAGGCCGCGTGCCATGCGCCGTTGCAGGCCGCGCGCCAGATAGCCGATGGCGGTAACCGGGGCGCCAGCATGCAGCAGGTCATGCGCGATGCCCGGGTCGCTGAAGTTCAATGTGCCGGTGGCAGGGTCATGGCAGTAACCCTTCTCCGTCACCGTCAGGCTGACGATGCGCGCGTCCGCATGCGCGATGCGCTCCAGCACGGCATCGGGATCATCGGCGGCCACCAGCACCGCAATCACCGCGCCGATCACCTGCAACTGCGCGAAGCGGCTGCCGTCGTCCCGCACCCCGCGCAGCGCCAGCGTGTACAGGCCTTGCTGTGGCGCCAGCGCGTCGCGCGTGTCAGGCCGGCGCAGCGAGACGCCGACGATGCCCCAGTCTAACGAGTGCGCGTCGGCGGCATCCGCGTGCAGCGCGGCTTCCGTCGCCGCCGCCTGGTGCGCGCGGTGAAAGGCGCCGATGCCCAGGTGGACGATGCCGCCGCGCAGGCGTTCACGCGGATAGCGCGGGCGCAGTACGTCATGCGGAAGTCGCGCGAGCGTGTCGGGATGCAGTCTTGGCGTCATCATGGGGCGTGCCTGTGTTTGCCTGGCATTAGCACTACCAGTGCCAGAGCGTGCCATCGTGGGCAAGGCGATTCACCGGCAGGTAAGCGCGTTGATAGGGATACCTGGCCGCCAGCGCCTCATCGATCTCCACGCCATGTCCCGGCGCATCGCCCGGATACAGCATGCCGTTGGCAAAGGTGTAGGCGTGCGGGAACACCGCATCGGTCTCCTCGCTGTGGCGCATGTATTCCTGGATGCCGAAGTTGGGCACCCACAGGTCGAAATGCAGCGCGGCGCCCATGCACACCGGCGAGAGGTCGGTCGCCCCATGCGAGCCGGTGCGGACCTGGTGCATCGCGGCGAAGTCAGCGATGCGGCGCAGGTGCGTGATGCCGCCCGCATGGACCACGGTGGCGCGGATGTAGTCGATCAACTGCTCCTGGATCAGCGTCTTGCAGTCCCAGATGGTGTTGAAGACCTCGCCCACCGCCAGCGGCGTGGTGGTGTGCTGGCGGATCAGCCGGAAGCTCTCCTGGTGCTCCGCGGGCGTGGCGTCTTCCATCCAGAACAGGCGGAACGGCTCCAGCGACTTGCCCAGGCGAGCCGCCTCGATCGGCGTGAGCCGGTGGTGCACGTCGTGCAGCAGGTGCAGATCCCAGCCAGCCGCGTCACGTACCTTCTCGAACAGGCGCGGCGTGTGGTCCAGGTAGCGCTCCGTGCTCCAGTCGTGCTCCGACGGCAGCGAGGCATCGGCCGGCTCGTAGAACAGGCGGTCCGACGACACGCCATACACCTTGTTAAGCCCCGGCACGCCCGATTGCGCGCGCACCGCGTGGTAGCCCAGTTCCTTGTAGCGCAGCACCTCGTCCACCGTGGCCTCGATATCGCTGCCATTGGCGTGGCCGTACACCATCACGCCGGTGCGGCTCTTGCCGCCCAGCAACTGGTAAAGCGGCATGCCCGCTGCCTTGGCCTTGATGTCCCACAGCGCGGTATCGACGGCGGCGATCGCGCTCATGGTGACCGGCCCGCGCCGCCAGTACGCGCCGCGATACAGGTACTGCCAGATGTCCTCCACCTGGTGCGGGTCGCGCCCGATCAGGCAGGGCGCCACGTGGTCCTCCAGGTAACTCGCCACGGCCAGCTCGCGGCCGTTGAGCGTGGCGTCGCCGATGCCGCTCAGGCCCTCGTCGGTCTCGATCTTCAGCGTCACGAAGTTGCGTCCCGGGGAACACACGATGACGCGCGCGGCGGTGATCTTCATGCTCTCTCCTGCGTGGTTATTGTCGATGGTTCCCGGCGCCTGCCCGCGCTTACATGACCGCGCCCAGCGACCACGGCACAAACTCGTTCTGCCCGTAGCCATGCAGCTCGCTTTTGGTCTTTCGCCCCGATGCGGTCTCCAGCATCAGCCGGAAAATCTGCTCGCCCTTCTGCGCGATGCTGGCGCCGCCATCGACGATGTCGCCGCAGTTGATGTCGATGTCGTCGGCCTGCCTTTGCCACAGCGCGCTGTTGGTCGCCAGCTTGAGCGAGGGCGATGGCGCGCAGCCGTAGGCCGAGCCGCGCCCGGTGGTAAAGCAGATCAGGTTGGCGCCGCCCGCCACCTGGCCGGTGGCTGAGACCGGGTCGTAACCAGGCGTGTCCATGAAGACCAGGCCGCGCGCGCGTACCGGCTGCGCGAACTCGTAGACCTCCACCAGGTTGGTGGTGCCGCTCTTGGCCACCGCGCCTAGCGACTTCTCCAGGATGGTGGTGAGCCCGCCGGCCTTGTTGCCGGCCGAGGGGTTGTTGTCCATGCTGCCGTGGTTGCGCGCGCAATAGTCTTCCCACCAGCGGATCCGCGCCAGCAAGCGCGCGGCCACCGCCGGCGACGCCGCGCGGCGCGTCAGCAGATGCTCGGCGCCGTAGATCTCGGGCGTCTCTGACAAAATGGCGCCGCCGCCATGGCGCACCAGCAGATCCACGGCCGCGCCCAGCGCCGGGTTGGCAGTCAGCCCGGAGTAACCATCCGAGCCACCGCATTGCAGGCCCACCGTGATGTGGCTCGCCGGCATGGCTTGCCGGTGCACGCGATTGGCATCGGCAAGCAGGTCCTGCACGATAGCCACGCCGCGCGCCACCGCACCGGCGGTGCCGCCGCTGTCCTGGATGTTGAACGCATGCAGGCGCGGGCCGCCGGCCATGCCAGCGAGACCCTCCTCGGCCAGCAGGCCATCGATCTGGTTGGCCTCGCAACCCAGCCCCACCACCAGCACCGCGGCAAAATTCGGGTGGCGCGCGTAGCCCGCCAGCGTGCGCCGCAATACGCGCAGGTTCTCGCCCTCGCTATCGGTGGCGCAGCCCGCGCCATGCGTGAGCGCCACCACGCCATCCACATTGGGAAACGCGGCCAGCGCCTCGGGGCGAAGCTCGCGCCGGAAATAATCGGCAATGGCGCGCGCCACCGTGGCGGAGCAGTTCACCGAGGTAAGGATGCCGATGTAGTTGCGGGTGGCCACGCTGCCGTCGGCGCGTTTGATGCCATCGAAGCTGGCCGGTGCATCAACGTATTCGGTGGCGCGCGCATCGGCGCCGGCAGCGTATTCACGTGTGAACTCGCCCATGGCCAGGTTATGTGTATGCACGTGCTGGCCAGGCGCGATCGGCTGGCGCGCAAAGCCGATGATCTGGTTGTAGCGCCGCACCGGCGCGCCCGCGGCAATGGCGCGCACCGCCAGCTTGTGCCCGGGCGGCACCAGGCTGGCGACGGTCACGCCCTCGGCGGCGATGACGGTGCCCGGCACCAATTGGCGGCAGGCGATGACGATGTCGTCGGCGGGGTGTATGCGGATGACCTTGGGGGCGTTATCGGCTGGCATGCTGGCTCCGGGCAGATGGCTGAGAGGGGACGAGCGGGATGTGCCGCCTCAGTTGGACCAGCCGCCGTCGATCACCTGCGCCGTGCCGGTGGTGAATGCCGATTCGTCCGAACCGAGGTACACCGCCAGCGCGGCGATCTCTGCGGCGCTGCCGATGCGCCCCATCGGCTGGCGGGCGACAAAGGCGGCTTCCACCTCGGCCAGGCTCCTGCCGCCATCGCGCGCCTGGTCCGCGATGCGCTGGCGCAGCGAGGGCGACTCCACCGTGCCGGGGCAGATCGCATTGCAGCGGATGCCGTGGCCGATGTAGTCCGCCGCCACCGACTTGGTCATGCCGATCACCGCCGCCTTGGTGGCGCCGTAGACGAAGCGGTTGGGCGCGCCCTTGATGCTGCCCGCCACCGASGCCATGTTGACGATCGAGCCGCGGCGCTGCACCACCATGGCGGGCAGGAAGGCGCGCATCATGCTGTACATGGCGCGCACGTTCAGGTTCATCGAGAAATCGAAAGCCGCTTCGTCGCATTCCAGGATGGTGCCGTGGTGCACGAAGCCCGCGCCGTTGAACAGGATATCGAGCGCGCCGGCCTGCTTCGCCGCGGCCTGCACCGCGGCGCCGTCCGTCACGTCCAGTCGCAGCGTGGTGCAGCCGGGCTGGCCGGCCAGCGCCTCGAGCAGGCGCTCGTTGATATCGGCGGCGATCACGCGCGCGCCTTCACGCAGATAGGCTTCGGCGGTGGCGCGGCCAATGCCCTGCCCGGCCGCGGTGACGAGGGCCAGCTTGCCAGCGAGTCGTTGCGTCATCAGTCGTTCTCCATGAGCGGTCCCGGCCACGTTTGCGTAGCCGGTGAAATCATCAGGAAACCAGCGCGCGCGCCACTGTGCGGCGCCCGATCGCGGCCCAGTCCCATTCGATGCCAAGGCCCGGCGCGTCCGGGGCGATGGCGTAGCCAGCCTCGATGCGCACGCTGCTGGCAGCAACCTCGTCGAGCTGCGGGATGTACTCCACCCAGGCCGCGTTGGGCACCGCAGCGCATAGCGACACATGCAGCTCCATCAAGAAGTGCGGGCAGATCGACAGGTTGTGGGCTTCGGCCAGGTGTGCCACTTTGAGCCAGGGCGTGATGCCGCCAATGCGCGCCACATCGGCCTGCACGATGCCGCAGGCGCCCTGGCGCACATACTCGGCAAACTGGCCAGGCGAGTACAACGACTCGCCCACCGCGATGGGCACGGAGGTGGATGCGGCCAGCCGCACGTGCCCGCCGATATCGTCGGCCGGCAGCGGCTCCTCGAACCACGCGATGCCCAGTTCGGCGTAATGCGGCGCGCGCCGGATGGCCTCGGCAGCGGTGAAGCACTGGTTGGCATCCACCATCAGCTCGAAGCCATCACCTACCGCGGCACGCACCGCCGCGAGGCGCGCCGCATCCTCGCTTGCCCGCGCGCGGCCCACCTTCAGCTTGGCGCCGCGAAAGCCCGCCTCGCGCGCCGCCACGGCCTCGCTCACCAGCGTATCGGCATCCAGGTGCAGCCAGCCGCCTTCGGTGGTGTAGACCGGCACGCGCGGCTGCGCCCCGCCGGCGGCAAGCCACAGGGGCTGGCCATCGCGCCGGCAGCGCCAGTCCCACAGCGCGGTATCGATGGCGGCCAGCGCCAGGCTGGTGATGGCGCCGACCGAGGTGGCGTGCGTGGCGAACAGCAGCTCGCGCCAGATCGCCTCGATCTGGGCCGGATCGCGCCCGATCAGGCGCGGCGCCAGGTGATCGCGCAGCAGCGCCATCACCGATGAGCCGCCGGTGCCGATGGTATAGGCGTAGCCCGTGCCCTCGGCGCCATCGTCGCAGCGGATGCGCACCATGGGCGTTTCCTGCGTGACGAAGGACTGGATGGCGTCGGAGCGCGGCACACGCGGCGGCAGGTCCACCTGCAGCAGTTCGACCTGGACGATGGTGGCGCTCATTTGCTGCCCACCAGGTTCGGCAGCCACAGCGTGATCGCCGGGAAATAGGTGATGGCGATCAGCGTCAGGAACAACGGCACCAGCCACGGCAGGATGGCCACGGTAGTGCGCTCCACCGACAGCTTGGCCACCCGCGCCAGCACGAACAGCACCATCCCCAGCGGCGGATGCAGCAGGCCGATCATCAGGTTGAGCGTCATCACCAGCCCGAAGTGGATCGGGTCGATGCCGAGCTTGAGCACGATGGGCAGCAGGATCGGGACCAGGATGGTGATCGCCGCCGTGGTGTCGATAAAGCAGCCCACGATCAGGATCAGCACATTGGCCAGCAGCAGGAACACCCATTTGTTGTGGGTGAAGCCAAGGATAGCGTCGGAGAGCATCTGCGCGGCCTGGCTGGTGGTGAGCAGCCAGGCGAAGATCGATGCCGCGGTGACGATGAACAGCACCGATGCGGTGGTCTCGATGGTGTCGAGCGTGGCCTTGGCCAGCGAGCGCAGCGTCATGGAGCGGTAGCGCACCAGCCCGAGGAACAGCGCCCAGATCACCGCCGCCACCGCGGCCTCGGTGGGCGTGAACCAGCCCAGCGTCATGCCGCCGATCAGGATCACCGGCGCCATCAGCGCCATCACCGCGGAAAAGTCGAAGTACCAGTCCAGCGCCAGCAGCACCACCAGCGCGATCAGCGCGGCCACGTTGGTGGACACGCCAAAGCGCGTCATCAGCCAGATCGCCAGCGGAAAGGCCAGCACCACCGCGATCTCGATGCTGGCGTTGCCCAGCAGCTTCCAGGAGAACGCGGTATCGCTGCCCCACCCGCGGCGGTGGGCAAACCACGCCACCGTGCCCATCATGAACAAGGTCAGCACCAGGCCCGGCACGATGCCAGCCAGGAACAGCGAGCCGATCGACACATTGGCCATCATGCCGTAGATCACGAACGGCAGCGACGGCGGGATGATCGGCCCGAGCGTGGCCGAGGCCGCCGTCACGCCCACCGCGAACTCGGTCTCGTAGCCGTGGTCCTGCATGGCCTTGATCTCGATGGTGCCCAGGCCCGCCGCATCGGCAATGGCGGTGCCCGACATGCCGGAGAAGATCACCGAGCCGATGATGTTGACGTGGCCCAGCCCGCCGCGCATCCAGCCCACCAGCGCCACGGCGAAGTTATAGATGCGCCCGGTGATGCCGGCCACGTTCATCAGGTTGCCGGCGAGGATGAAGAAGGGCACGGCCAGGAGCGGGAAGCTCTCCACGCCGGCAATCATGCGCTGCGCCAGGATCACGTCCGGCACCGTGCCGGAGGCCCAGATATACAGCAGCGAAGCCACCGCCATCGCAATGGCGACCGGCAGGCCCACCACCATCAGCAGCAGGAAGGAAACAATCAGGATCCACATGGCGGGGCGCGCTCCGGGTTGGTCGTCGGTCGTCGGTTGTCGTCAGTCGTTGTCCGTCGTTGTCAGTCGTCGCTGGCCTCGAACGCTTCGGGGCGCTCCAGGATGGAAAAACCCTGCGTCCAGTTCAGCCAGCTCACCTGGCAGGAGCGCAGGCACATCAGGACGAATCCGGCCAGCACCAGGTAGTAGATCCAGCTTTTGTTCCACGCGATGGTCGTCATCGGCTCGTCGCCCACCACCAGGATGTAGCGCCAGACCAGCCAGCCCGCATAGCCAAGAAAGGCAGTGCGCGCAATGTCCACCAGCGTGGACAGCACGCGTGCCGGCGCATGCGGCAGGTAGCGGTAGATCAGGTCCACCTGGATATGCCGGCTCTTGCGCACGCACATGGCCGCGCCGATGAACACCACGCCGATCAGGCAGTAGGTGGCCAGCTCCTCGGTCCAGGCCAGCGAGTCGTTCATCACGTAGCGGGTGAAGAACTGCAGGAAGACCAGCACGGTCATGAGCCAGAACAAGCCCAGCGTGAACCAGTCCTCGGCGGCGTAGCCGGCAAGGTCCACCTGCTTGTTGTCGGCCTCCTCGAAACTGTGCGCCAGCTCCGCAACGGTGGCCAGTTGCGGCGCACCGCCTGGGGTCTCGCCGGCAACGGCCTGCGCAGGCAGGTCGTCTGCAAGTCGGGAACGCATTTCCATGGTGTTGCTCCGCAAAGACTGCGATCTGCCTGATCTGTGGTCCGTGATCTGCCATCCGGCGCCTGCCGCCAGGTTCACTGCACGGCCTGGATCTTGTCCCAGTCGGCCTTGCGATAACCCTGCGATTCAAAGCTCACGTTCTTCAGCACCGCGTCGCGGTACTCCGGCACATTGATGTCGGTGACCGTCAGGCCCTTTTGCTTGAATACCGCCACCAGTTCCTTCTCGCGCGCCACCACGTCGGCGGTGGCGCGCATGGCGGCTTCCTGCGCCACGTCGCTGAACATCTTGCGGTCGGCCTCGGAGAGTTTCTTCCACAGGCCACCCGAGATCACCGTGTTGAGGTGGTCGACGATATGGCCCGTGAGCACGATGTACTTCTGCACCTCATAGAACTTCTTGGCTTCGATGGTGGGCAGCGGGTTCTCCTGCGCCTCCACGGTGCCGTTCTGCAGTGCCAGGTACACCTCGGCAAAGGCAATTGGCGAGGTATTCACACCGCAGGCGCGCGGCATGGCAAGGTAGGCTGGCACATCGGGCACGCGCATCTTCAGGCCCTTCATCTCGGCGCAGTGCGAGAAGGGCTTGTTGGAGGTGGACTGGCGCGTCCCGTAGTAAGTCGTGGCGACGATATGGTTGCCCGATTTTTCCTCGTAGCCGCGCGTGAGTTCCTTGTAGATATCGCTCTTGGTATAGGCCAGCAGGTGGTTGGCGTCGCGGAAGGTGTAGGGGTAGTAGGTCACGCCGATGCGCGGGAACGACTTGGCGGCAAAGCTGGAGCCCGAGATGATGATATCGACCGAGCCCATCGCCAGGCCCTGGTTGATGTCGTTCTCCTTGCCGAGCTGGGAGGCGGGGAACACATCGATCTGGTACCTGCCGTTGCTGCGCTTCTTGATCTCCTCGGCGGCCCACACCGACCACTTGTGAAACGGCTCCGAGGTTTCGTACACGTGCGCCCACTTGAGCTTGGTCTGGGCCAGCGCGGTGCCGCAGGCCAGGCTGGCCACGCAGGTTGCCAGCACAAGGGCGGCCGGCAGCAACGTTGACGGCAGGCGCAGGGAAAATGGCTTCATGCTTCGTCTCCTTCGGTGTGGTGGGCCTTGCGCTCTCTTGCGGATGCGCTTGCGGCGCTCAGGTGCTGCGTGGATGGATCTATGCGGCGGTGAGCTGTACCTTGGTGCTGCGCGTCTTGTCGGCAGCCAGCGCGAATGCCTCCACGGCCTGCGCCAGCGGCAGCTGCGCCGACAGCAGCGGGCGCACGTCGAGGCGGCCTTGCGTAAGGTAGCGCACGGCCCAGTCGAACTCGCGCCCGAAGCGAAACGCGCCGACATACTCCAGCTCGCGCGCCATGATGTTGTTGGCCGGAAAGTGCAGCCCCTCGGCCGGCAACGTGCCGATCTGCACGATGCGGGCGCCGCGCCGCGCGGCCAGCAGGCAGGTGTCCAGCGCCGCGCCGCTGCCGGCAGCTTCCAGGCAGACATCGGCGAGGTCCTGCAGCGCCTGCGGTGGCTCCCGGTCGGTGCGGATCACCTGGTCGGCGCCAACCCGCAACGCCACTTCGAGCGGGCGGTCCGCGATATCGCAGGCGATGATGTGCGCGGCGCCGGCCAGGCGCGCGGCCATCACCGCCAGGCTGCCGATGGTGCCGCCGCCGGTGACCAGCACGGTCTTGCCCAGCAGCTCGCCGGCGCGGTTCACGCCATGCAGCGCCACCGAGAGCGGCTCGGCAAACGCCAGCTCACCCAGCGAGATATCGCTGTCCACCGGCGTCAGCTGGCGCTCGTGCATCAGGAAGTGCTCGCGAAACATGCCTTGCACATGCGGATAGATGCTGGCGCTGCCGAGAAAGCGCATGTTCCGGCAAAGGTTGTCGCGCCCGGCCCGGCAGTAGTCGCATTGCCCGCACGCATGCGAGGGATTGATCGCCACCTTGTTGCCCGGGGCGACGCGCGTGACCGCGCTGCCAACGCGGGAGACGATGCCGGCCGCTTCGTGGCCCGGCGTCAGCGGCTCGCGGATCACGAAGGCGCCGACCTTGCCGTGGAAGTAGTAGTGCAGGTCCGAGCCGCAGATGCCGGCCGCACCAAGGCGCACCTCGACCTCGAACGGCCCGGGAGCGGCAGGCTCCACCTGCGTGAAACGCAGGTCTTCGCTCGCATGGATATGGCAGACCAGGGACATCATGACTCCTCGGCAAGCTTGCGCGGCTTGCGCCGCGTTGGGGTTGGCTCGGTGGGCTCGGTGGGCTCGATTGGCGCGCCTGCGGGCCACGCCGCGTAGAAGCGGCTGTGCGAGGCTTCCAGGTGCAGGCACATGGCGTCGCGCGCGGCATCCGGCGAGCCCGAGGCGATGGCGGCCACCACGGCGCGGTGCTCGGCAATGGCCGCGTGCCAGCTGGACGCGTTCTCGAAGTGGCTGCCGAAGCGGGCAAAGAGCGGGTTATGACGCTCGTCGAACAACTCGGCCACCAGGCGCTGCAGCACGGCATTGCCGGAGACTTCGGTAATCCGCAAATGGAACAGGCGATCGCCCTTGACCGGAATCTGTCCGGCGCCGGCCTCCTCCTGCATGATGGCAATCGATTCTTCCAGCGCGTCCAGCAATGCCGGCGTGGCATGCCGCGCGGCGTTGGCCGCCATCTCGCCTTCGATGGTCTGGCGCGCGCGGATCACATCCAGCGGCGGCTCGGCCATCACGCTGGCAGCGCGCGCACGCTCCGGCGGACAGGCGTAGATGCCCGAGCCCATCCGCACCTCCACCAGCCCCTCCACCTCCAGCGCGATCAGCGCTTCGCGCACCGATGGCCGCGACACGCCCAGTTGCGCCGCAAGGTCTCGCTCCGGCGGCAAGCGCGCGCCCACGGGAAACTCCCCGTTCTCGATCAACCGGCGCAACTGGTCGGCAATCTGGCGGTAAAGGCGGCGGGGTTCGATCTGCTGCAGGGGCATGTCGGCGCGCGATCCCGAAAGTGATTTGGGCCAGGAGGTAAAGTGGCCTGACCAATTTTTAGGAAGTTTTTACGCGCGCTACAAGGGGAATTTATGCAGCGCTGCAGCAGGCCGGCGCCGGTGGCTGCCCTGGCGCCCGCGCCAGCGGCCAACACGGCATGGGTGGCGGGTGCAGCAAAGGATGTAGCGAGGCGGCTTGCGCACGCGTCCCGACAAAATGCAGCTTACGGGACAACCCCAATGTCATCGTCCTTGGCCTCCCTGCGACACTTTCTATACTGGAAGCACAAGCAGAGAGACAGGAGACGGCAATGCTGCACTTCACGTCACATGATCTTGTGTTCCTGATTCCGATGGCGTTGGTTGGCATGATTGCCTTCGGCGGGATCCCCTTCACAGCCCGGGCCTTGCGCATCAGTTGCCGCGCGGCGGGTGCGATCTTCGGGGCTCTGCTGGCGGTGGCCTTGCTGGAGGCGCTCCCGTTGCTTATCTGAACGCTTCGAGCGTTCCCGGCTTGCTTGTGAAAAAGGGGGCCGCTATGACACTGAGCCTGTTGGCTGTCTTGATGGCGGCGTTCCTGCTGGTCACCGTGGCCACGGCGATCTGGCGCTGTAGCCACCCCTACCGCATGCGCTATCGGCGCTGCGCCGAGCAGCGCAAGCGCGCCGGCATCTGCCGGCAAATGCAGCGACACTAAGCGCGCCGCCCTCTGTGGTGTATTCGTAATCCGGGCCGGAAGGGCCCGGTGGCTGGTCGTTTGCCTGGCTGCGTTTGCCTGCCCGGCCGATCAGATCTCGATCATCGCGAATTCGCCCTTGCCCACGTCACATTCAGGGCAACGCCAGTCTTCCGGAATGTCGTCCCAGCGCGTGCCCGGGGCGATGCCATCGTCCGGCCAGCCCTGCTCTTCGTCGTAGACCCATCCGCAAATCAAGCAAACCCAAGTCTTGTAAACAACGGCTTCCTGCTGCAAAACGCACTCCTGTATCGATTCCGGGCGAAATGATACAGCGTTTCTTGCTCGTACCTCGCCGATTGGGCCGAGCGGCAGGGCGCAGGGGACGGCAACGCCACCCCCTGCGCGGGCAAGGCCAGGTTTGCCGGCGATTTACTGCCGAATGGTGAAGTCAACCCGGTTGGGTGCGCCCTTGTCCTTGATGCCATCGGCGCTGAGCTTCGAGGCGGTCAGGAACAGGCGGCTTTCCGGCACCTTGGCATCGCGCTCCAGCGCCTGCTTGACCGCCAGCGCCCGCTGCTCGGCCAATTGCCGGAGTTCCACATCGGTCACTGGTGCATTCTCCAGCAGCAGCGCCTCCATCTCCTTGGTGGGCAGGGATTTCGCCAGCCCGACCATATTGCGCGGCTTCTTGAAGGAGGCGCGCTTGTAGACCGCTTCCAGGTACTTCGGGTACTCCTGCGGCGACACCGTCACCTTGGCGCCTTGCTCGCCCTCCTCGTTCTCTTCAGCCACGACGCCCGCCTTCGCGCTGGCGCGCATCTCGCGCGATTTTTGCTCGGCCACGCGCGCGTCCAGCCAGGCGCGCTTGGCGCCGGCGGTATCGGTGGCGGGATCGATGCGGCCGCTGATCTCCAGGCGCAGCGCCGGGCGGTCGGCCAGGGCCTTGCCCAGTGTCGCGATCTTCTGCGTGGCCGCCGGCGTGAGCGTGGAGGTGCCGGGCGCAAACTCCACGTAGCCCAGTTCGTCGCCACCGCCAAAGGCGGAGGCGATCAACGAGAACGGCGAGGTGATGGCCTTGGTGAGCAGATTGACGATCACCCGCACGATCACGCCACCAATGCTGAACTCCGGGTCCGACAAGGAGCCCGACACCGGCAGGTTGATGTCGATCACACCATTGCGGTCCTTCAGCAGCGAGACCGCCAGCAGCACCGGCAGCTTGGTCGCGCTAGGGCTGTCGACCTTGTCGCCAAAGGTGAGCTGGTCCAGGTAGAGGTGGTTGCGCGCGTCCAGCTTGCCGTTCTCGATCTTGTACGCCACATCGACCGTGAGCTTGCCCTTGGTGATCGGGTAGCCGGCGTACTTGGCCGCGTACGGGGTCAGCCGGGTCAGCTCCACGCCCGCGGCCTTGGCGGCAATATCGAGGTAGAGCGTGTCGGCCAGCGGGTTGAGCTTGCCGTCGATCGTGACCGGCGCATCATCGTCAATACGGCCTGCCAGCGTAAGGTCGGCGGGCGCCGGCTCGGTCGAAGACACTTTGGAGACCGAGCCCTTCATGTCGGTCAGGTTGGCGGTGTAGTTCGGCTTGATGAAGAAGTCCGAGAAATTGATGTTGCCTTTCTCCACCGTCACGCCGCCAATGCGGATCTGCGGCTTGGCCGCGGCGGAAGCCACAGGCGCCGGCACCGGGGCCGGTGCGCCGGCGGCGCTCGCCGGCGCGGGACTGGCTTGCGTCAGGCTGGTGGTGGGCGCCGCTTCGCCCTTGGCAGCGCCGCCGGCCATCACATCCTGCAGGTTCAAGCGGCCGTTGGCATTCAGGATCACCCGCGCGTAGAAATCCGACAGCGCGACACCGGCCACGCCGACCTTCATCGGCCCCTTGGCCTCATCCATGGCGAAATCGATGCCGTTCACCGCGAGCGAGCGCCAGCGCAGGAAGTCGTCACCGGTCACCCGGTCGACGCTGCGCACATTGCCGAGCAGCGCATTGCCGGTGAAGCGCGCGGTGATTGGCTTGCCGGCGGGCGCCTCCACGCCGAGGCGGCCCTTGACGGTAGCGGCGCCGCCACGCAACGCCGCGTTGAAGCGGTCGGCCAGGTAGGGCTGCAGCGGCGCGAGGTCCAGCTCTCGGACGTCGACCTGCAGTTGCGCCGCGGGCCCGGTGGGCAGCACGGTGCCGTCGAGCGCCATCGCGCCGCGCCGGCCCACGTCCGCCTTGAGCTTCACCGGGATGGCCCCGGCCGCCATCGGCCAGTTGAGCGCGCCCGTGCCGAGGCTGATATTGCGGAATTGATGGACCACGGGACGGTCGCGGTTGGCTGCCGCGGGCGCATAGTCGGTCACGCGCAGGCTGCCCCCATCGAGCGTGAACTTGCCGAGCTGTGCCTTCCAGGGCAATGGCTTGGCGGCAGCCGCGCTCTCGGGCTGGACAGCCTTGGCCTGGACGGCGGTGCTGCGTTGGGCGGACTTCTGCCTGGATTGCACAGCCCACAGGCGCGCGCTTTCGAGCATTTCGCCGCGGAAGTCACGCGTGATGGCGATCTGCGGCTTGGCGACCACCAACTGGCCGGCCTGGAAGGAATGCGCGCCAAGGTCGAACGCGATGTCCTCCAGCGCCACGCGCTCGGCGAGCATCACCGGCAGGTTGGCGGTGTCGCTGTCGTCGCGGGCACGCGCGCGGCGCGCGTCGCGCCGGCGGTCGCTATCGGCCGCGGCAGGTTGGCTTGCGCCAGTCGTGGCGGCTGCCACTTGCGCCACCGTCACCGGCTCCCGGGTGCTCAGGTAGAGCGGCGCCAGTTCGACGCGGGACTTTTCCAGCGAGAAGGCAAAAGCGGGGCCGCCCCACGCCATCTTGTAATGCAGCTCGGCGTTGATGGCAGTGTCGCCAAGCCGGGTCTGGAGCTCCGCCGGCCACCATGCGGCAAACCCTTGGGGCTTCACGCCGCTGGCTTGCAGCGTGCCGTCCATGGTGCCGCCACGCAGGGACAGCTCGCCTTCATGGCTGAGCGTCTGGCCCTCGCCGATCGCCAGCTTGGCCTGCACCTTGGCCGGCTTGTCGCTGTCGCCGGAAAGACCCGCCACGTCGGCGTCAAGCGGCCCGAGCGCGAGCGTGCCGGGCCCGGAAGGCGCCGAGTCGTCACGCAGGCCCAGGCGGGCCTCTTTGACGGTGATCTGGTCGATCGCATAGCGCCAGGGCTTTTCAGGCACCGGCGCAATGCCGGCGGCGGCGGGTGCCGATGCAGGGCCGGCCTTGGCCACGACAGGTGCGGACGCCTGGCCCGCCTTGGCTACGGCCGGCGCGGATGCGGGCGCCGCTGCGGCTGCCGATGCGGCTGCAGCCGGCGCGTGGGCCGGCTTCTCGACCTTGGCGGCTTCCGGCAGAAACGCGTCGGCCAGGTCGAGCGAGCCATCGGCGCGCCGCACTGCCTGCACGGCCAGGCCCTCCACGGAGAGGCTGCGCAGGTGGGCCATCCGCCCCAACGGTTCAATGCGCGCGATGTCCACCGCTACCCGCCCGGCCTTCACCAGGGGCGATCCATCATGCTTGCGGATATCGGCGTCGCGCAGCGCCGCGGTGCCTGCCAGGAAGACGTCCTGCTTGTCCTTGTCCTGGATAAAGCCCAGCGTCAGCCGTGAATCCAGCAGCCCGCCCTTGATATCCGCATCCTTGAGCTTCGGCGCGAACGGCATGTAGCGCACCAGCTCCAGGGCGTCGAGGTTGATATTGAGGTGGGTCTCGCGCGATGCCGCGAACGGCAGCATGGTGCCATCCAGCGCCAGCGCGGAGCCGTTGATGTTCGCGCTCAGCGTGGGCCGGGTGACGATCTCCACGTCATGCGGCAGATTGGACAGGAACGGCAGCGTGATGGTCAGGTTGTCCACGCGCTGCGTCTGGTTGAGCAGCTTGTCGTCGAACACCAGGCTGCCGCCGGTCAGCGCGATATTGTTGACCGAGAAGCGCGCCGGCTCGGATTTTGGCGCAGGCGGCTTGGCCGCGAAGCGCTCCACGATGTCGGCGTAGTTCATGCGGCCGTTGGCGTCGCGCGCAAGATGCAGCGCGGGCCGGTCGATATGCACGGCATCCACCACCGGGGCGAAGTGCCACAGTGACGCGATGGCGCCATCGATCTTGGCTTCGCCCACGGTCAGCATGGGCGTGGTGCCGTCGGGCTCGTAGATGGTAATGTCGGAAACGTCGACGGCCAGCGAGAACGGATGCACCTCGGCACCCCCAAACGTGACCTTGCGCCCCAGCGCTTCGCTGGCCTGTTTGGCGGCAAACGATTTGATCAGCGGTGGCCCGCCAAAATACCCGGCCAGGCCAAACACCGCCAGCGCGGCCACAATGCCGCCGGCCACCCGCACGCCGGCCCGGCGACGTGGCGTTGCAGTTGCTGCCTGCATGGAGAACTTGATTGCCATGTGATCCCAGAAGATTCGACCCCAACTACCCGCGTCCGCTATGCGAACCCGCCGGAGAGCACGATGTAGCAAGCATTCCACACGGTGTCGCCAAACGGATCGGCCACTTTGTGGCCCGGATTTCACTTTTTAACGACATTATCGCAACGCTTGGGGGCAAAGCAAAGGCATTCAAAGGGATTTAAAGAGGATTTCAGGAGGGTCCAAAAAGGAATTCAAGCGCGCCGTCTGGAGCCGGTTCAACGCTGATCTGGTATCGTCACGCCTTTGCGAAGCGTCTTGTCGCATGCCAGCGGCTTATCCGCCACTTAGTGCCTGCTTCTCCCGCGCTGTATCCTCCGGCCAGAACCCTCCACGTCAACCGTGTTGCGCGCTTCGCATGCGAACAATTTCCATGCGAGTCTCCTCATGTCTACCATCAGCAGTACTGCCGGAGCAGATAGCGCGCACAGCCAACAAGCGCGCCCGCTGACCGGACAGGATTACAAGACGCTTGCCCTTGCCGCCCTCGGGGGCGCGCTCGAGTTCTACGACTTCATCATCTTTGTCTTCTTCGCCACCGTCATCGGGCAGCTGTTCTTCCCGCCGTCGGTGCCGGACTGGCTGCGCCAGCTGCAGACCTTCGGCATCTTTGCCGCCGGCTACCTGGCGCGCCCGCTGGGCGGCATCATCATGGCCCACTTCGGCGACCTGCTGGGCCGCAAGAAGATGTTCACGCTGTCGATCCTGCTGATGTCGGTGCCGACGCTGCTGATGGGCCTGCTGCCGACCTACCATGCGATCGGCCTGCTCGCGCCCGTGGCGTTGCTACTGCTGCGCGTGATGCAAGGCGCGGCGGTTGGCGGCGAAGTGCCGGGTGCCTGGGTGTTCGTCTCCGAGCACGTGCCCGCGCGCCGCACCGGCTATGCCTGCGGCACGCTGACCGCAGGCCTGACGGCCGGCATCCTGCTAGGTTCCCTGGTGGCCACCGGCGTCAATACCATCTTCACCCCGGCCGAGCTTGTCGACTGGGGCTGGCGCATGCCTTTCCTGCTGGGCGGTGTATTCGGCATCGGCTCCATGTACCTGCGCCGCTGGCTGCATGAAACCCCGGTGTTCGCCGAGCTGCAGAAGCGCAAGGCGCTGGCCGCGGAAATGCCGCTCAAGACGGTGGTGCGCGATCACCGCGGCGCGGTGGCGGTATCGATGCTGCTGACGTGGATGCTGTCCGCGGGCATCGTGGTGGTGATTCTGATGACGCCCACCTTCCTGCAGAAGATCTATGGCTTCGATGCGCGCACCGCGCTGGTAGCCAATAGCGTGGCCACGCTGTGCCTGACGGTCGGCTGCGTGGTGGCCGGCCTGATGGCCGACAAGGTAGGCCCACGGGTCACCCTGTTCGTTGGCGGCCTGCTGCTGGCGATCAGCTCGTACGTGTTCTACAGCACCCTGCACACACGCCCGGACCTGCTGATTCCGCTGTACGCGGTAGCCGGCTTCTTCGTGGGCACCATCGGTGCGGTGCCGTATGTGCTGGTCAAGGCGTTCCCGGCCCAGGTACGGTTTTCCGGGCTGTCGTTCTCGTACAACCTGTCGTACGCGATCTTCGGCGGGCTGACCCCGATGATCGTGACGCTGATGCTCAAGAACGATCCGCTGGCCCCCGCCTACTACGTGGTGGCGCTGTGCCTGCTGGGCATGGCGACGGCGCTGTTCGTCAAGGACCGCTCGCTCGCCTGAACCTGATGGCAACTGCTGCGCCTGCGTCAAGCCACACGCCGGCCATGAAAAAAAGGAGGGCCACATTCGCGCCCTCCTTTTTTTACGCCCATGCGCTGGCCAGCGCTAGCGGCGATGCTGCTTGAAAAACGCCCACATCAACGCGCTGGCATCGGGGCCAATCGGCGCATGGTAAGGGTAGTCGCCATCGCCGCCGCTCCAGGCGTGATCGAGGCCGGCAACCTCGCACAGCTCGACCAGTTCGCGGTTCCAGGTGCCAAAGCTGGCTTCCAGGTAGTCCCCCGCCGGCAGCAGGGCACTGGCCGGCTGGCCGTTTGCGCTGTCAGCCTGCGCCACACCTTCCTCTGCATCCGCCGCCGCGGCGGTTTCCTGCTCCGCGCCGGCGAGGTGCCGCACCGCGGCGCCGTTCATCCGCTCCTCGACCCGGTCGTTCATGCCGTTGTAGGCCAGGAACTGGCGCGCAAGCAAGCGGGCGTTGATGGGATGCACCGCGCCGTCGTCCATGCCGTGCAGCACGATGGCCGGCATCTTCGGTCCGCCCGGCGTCACGCCGGCGGCATCCAGCAACATCGCCGGGTCCGCTTGCGTGCCGTGCTGCATGGCACGCAAGCCGTCGCTGGCCGTGTGGCCCGCACCGATCACGACCCCGGAATGCAGGCCCACGGCGGCAATCTTCTCGGGATAACGCAAGGCCACTACCGCCGCCATGCTGGCGCCCGCGGACAAGCCCGCCAGATACACCTGGTCGGCACGAACGTCCCGCCTGGCCGCCAACGCATCGATCAAGACCGCCAGCGCCTGCGCCTCGCGGCCGCCTTCCTTGGCTCCCAGGTCGAACCACTGCCAGCAGCGCTGCATCTGGCGCCGTAGGGGCTGCTGGGGATAGGCCACCATGAAGCCTTCGCGCTCGGCAAGCGCGTTCATCCGCGTGCCCGCCGCGAGATCTTCCGGCGTCTGCCGGCAACCATGCAGCATCACTACCAGCGGCATGGGCCGCTTGGGCGCGCCGGAAGGCACGTATAGCCAGTAGGGCAAGCGAGGCACCAGCTCGCCCGGCAGCGGCGCGAGGCGGTGATGGTGGGGAGCCCATTCTCCGGGCAAGGGGTGGCGCGGCGGCAAAGGCAGCGGCGCCGGCGAACGCGCCCGAAGACGAGGCGCTGCGGGATTAAGGGTAGCGATACGGTTGAACCACGTTTTGAGATGGTGCGCGGACTGGGGTTGCGCCCGGCTGATCTGCCGGAGCTGCGCATGCCAGTCCGCCGAAAGGCTTTTGGTCATGAAGACTCCTGCTATCGATATTGTTGCGATGCAGCATAGCACACGACAACCCGGCGCTTGCTGTCGCTTTTCCATCACATGTTATGAAAGCAAGACATTAGATTCTTTCGTCTAATCCAGCATGCGCCCGCAGATGCACTTCCGCTCGCTCCCACAATTACCAAAACATTGAATACAGCCGACGAAAGAATGCAGATCACTAAGAGATAGCGGAAAAAGGCGCGCGGTTATACTGCGTTTGCGTGTATCGCAGGCAAACGGAGAATGTCATGACCACGCCCGACGCAGCGTTTCCAAGCTGCTCGCTGTGCTTGTTCCAGCCAATCTGCAGCAACTCGGAAGCGTCAGCTGCAAACGATCGGCGGCAGCGCAGCCTGGCCCCGGCCAGCATGCTCTGGCGCGCCGGAGAAACGGTGCACCGCCAGGGCCGGCCAGTAATGGCCGTGTTTCCCGTGCGCGACGGCAGCGCCAAATCCGTGTTCGAGTCCCCGCTTGGCTGGCGCCAGGTAACCGCCTTCGCGCACCCGGGCGAAGTGCTCGGGCTGGAGGATCTCGATGGCCAGGCCCATTGCACCAGCGCAGTGGCCATGCAGGACACGCGCTGCTGCGTGGTGCCGGTGGAGACGGCACGCGCGCACCTGCTCAGCGCCGAGTACCGCGAGCCGATGCTCAGCACGTTGCGCCGCAATGCCGAGCGCGAGCGCACGTTGCTGGTCGCGATCGGGTCGATGAAAGCCGCACAGCGGCTGGCTATGCTGCTGCTCGACCTCGCTGGCGAGCAGCGCCGCCGGGGCAATGCCGGAGCGGCGCTGACCCTGGCGATGTCCCGCAACGATATAGCCAGCTACCTGGGACTGACGCTGGAAACCGTATCCCGCCTGCTGGCGCGTTTTGCCGCGGTCGGGCTGATCACCGTGCGGCAGCGGCAATTGCGCATCGTCGATCCGGCGGGGCTGTGCTCCGTCTATGAAGACCCCGAGCGGGTGCCGCTACGCCCGCCCGAACCGGCGACGGAAAACCTGTCCGCCTCCGCTCCGAGCCAGTCCCGGCTAGACACCACCAGAGGCATCCGCATTGCGGGCGCCTCGGTTGCGTAGGACAGACGCCGACAGCAAGGCCGTGCAAACGCGCCTATGTTCAGACTATGCCGCCGTGTGCGGGGTTGCCCTCAGGGAAGTCACCCTGCGGCTATGCCGCTGGCACTCGACATCGCTTCCGGTACCTGTATCTACCTGTATCTCTATGCGGGACTTTCCTTTCGCCGTGCGCGCGGGCCTGGCGCCGCTTGGCCTCCTGATGGTGACCGGACTGACGCCGGCGGCCGCCGCGCCGGCCTCGCTATCGACGCTGGCCAGACTGCTGCTAGGCACGGTAGATGGCAGGAGCACCGGCATGAGTGGTGTGACACGCCTTACCGGCGGTGTGGCCAGCTCGGACGCAGAACTCAATACGGCTTGCCAGGAACTGACTCGCGCCGGCCCATTCACGCTGGACGCCGCGACGCGGCTGGAGGGATGCAGCGTCTCGCCAGGCAAGCGCGTGCAGTTCCGCCTCAGCCTGGTTGGCGTGGATGCGACCCGCGAGGGCACTGTGGCGTTCATGGCAAGCGCCCGCCCCGTGCTCGAGCGCGGCATCTGCCGCAACCCGGACGTGCCGGTGCTGGGCCAGTTGGGTGTCACGCTGAACTATCGCTACGCGGGAATCGGCAACCGCCCGCTGGGAGAAGTCACGATTACGCCAGACCGCTGCAGCGCGAAATAGAGCTTACTTTCTTTCCTGCGCGCATTCCTGGCGATACGCCTCATCGAGCTTCTTGCGTTCCGCCTGCCGCTCGATATTGGGATGGGTGCTGCCATCCGCGCTGGTCACCGTGGCTTTGCCGGTGGTCCATTGCGCTCCCGAGGGCAGTGCGTTGATCTTGTCGAGCAAGCCCTGACAACGGGTGCGCTGGGATGGCGTGAGGGTGCCGTCCGCCGCCGGCCCGACATTGTCGGTGGCGGTATCCAGCAAGAGCCGCGGCGGCGGCGGTGCGACCATCGGCGCGGGCACTTCCAGCTCGGCCGCGGTGGCAGCCTGGCCCGCAAGCAGCCCCAGACCCAGAGCGGCAGCCATGATGATCGAAGCCCGTTTCATGTTCAGTTCTCCACAGCGGGGACGCATTGCGCCTCCCATGACGATGTTCCAGGGGTCGCCCTGCCGGCTGATACCGAAATACCGCATGTTTCCGATGTCCCTCCTCAGGTGGCGGCAGCCGCCGGCAATGCAGGAACAAACCAGACTTAGCTTCGTTCCTTGCCATTGCCAGCCCGACCCGTGCGATTGCGCAGCAACTCAAGCTTGAGCAGCGCATCTGCAAGCATACTCTTGAGGCGGGTGTTTTCCTCCTGCAGGTCTCGCAACTTGCGGCTGTCGCGCGCTTCGCTGCCAGCGCCCTGGCCGTACTTGATGCGCCAGCCATAGAAGGAAGCGTCGCTAAAACCATAGCGCGCGCATAGCTCGCGGACCGGCACGCCGGTAGCGGCTTCCGCCAGGTAGCCGCGGATCTGCTCCTCCGAGAAACGTCTGTTCACTGACTGCCTCCGCTAGCAAAGGCCGCTCGTGCCAATGCCCGAGCTCGACCATTTCTACCCCTGCCGCAAAGTTACCACCCGCACCGCAAAAGGCAATTCAGTGTGTTCAAGCCGCGAGTTAAGCAAATTGGAGAGGCAACCCGCCGCGAGGCGGCCCCCGTCTGACCGGCAACCTACGGCAACGCAAGCAAACCCGCGAGCATATCATCCATGACCAAAAAAACAACTCAACATTTTAATTTATCGATAAAAACAATGTTGAAATCTAGCGCCATCACATGCCAACCTGGAAAAAATCATAATAAACTAGATCGAATTGCCAAAATTTGATAGTCCACTTCCCGATTCTCTGATTCTCTTTTTACTGTCACACAACCGCAAAGAAATCCTGATACGCGAAAAAAAGCCGACTTTGCGTCGCACAAAGCACCAAATCACACAAAGTTATGAATCGAATGGCATAAATATTTTTAATGTCTTTATGTCATGACAAACAGCACTTTTTGACTTGGTTTTATGAAATGACTTCCAGAAGACTACTGGCAAGTTTCAAAGTTCTGTATTAATCTTGTCTGGCATTAACTAAATTTCGATCTCCAGCAACCGGGCCTCGCGCCCCGGCGCAGACTGGCGACGATAAGCGCAACGCGTAGCCGGTCGGCTGGTCGTTTTTTCGGCGTTGCTTCTAGATACCGGGCCACATGCAAGCAGCACTGCGTCGTCATTTCCCAAGTAAGCCGGGAGATTTTGAAAACCGTCATGTCTTGCGGATGCAATGGCGCTGCGAGAGGCCCTGCGTTGACGGCCTGGCACGGCAATGGACCCGATACGCCAACTACCCGGCACGGCAGGTGCGGCATGGCCTTGGGGCCTTGGCGTACCTGCGGAGAGACAGAGAAGAAAACAAAAACAAGTTTCGAATCGGGAGAAGTCACCATGCGGCATGTCAGCACCAAGCTCTTGCACGTTTTTGTTTTGTTGATGGAATATCGTGACCTGAGCGCCGTCGCCGCCTGCACGCAAGGCCGGGTTCCGACCATTGCCTACAGCCTCGCGCGTCTGCGCGAAATCACCGGTGACCCCCTTTTCATCAAGCGCAATGGCACGCTGGAACCTACCGCGCATGCCTTGCGGCTGGAGCAGACCGCCCGCCAGATTTTGTCAAAGTGGGCGCAACTGGTACGCCCGCTCGCCCCCGTCGCCGAAGAGACAAGCCCGCACCGCCGCATCTCCATCGGGTTTTCGCCGTCGATCGGCGATCCGGTCATCACCGAGATCCTCACGGCCTTGTGCGAGCAGTTCCCGGATGACCGCTTCATGACGCGGCCAGTCTTTGCCGACGCCGCGCTGGCTGCCCAGCTTGGCAGCGGCGAACTGGACTGTGCCTTCGTGGTCGATAGCCACTTTGTGCCAGAGGACGTTGCGCTGCACAACATCATGGCCACGCCGCGCCGCCTGGTCAGCGTGGTGCGGCCAGGCGGCGTCGAGGATGCCGAAGGCCGGCATGAGTGGATACTGCTGCAGGAAGACACCGAGCCCGGCAGCCCGCTGCAGGGCTTCCTGAACCGGCTCGCGCACGATCCCGCCTATCGGGAAACCGTGGTGCCGTCCTGGCACACGCAAGTTGCGCTGCTGCTTGCCGCGGGCGGCATCTGTCCACTGCTGGACTTCAACGTGCCACTAGTGGCACGCAAACACAAAACACGCCTGTTGGCGCCACCCAGCAGCTTCCCGGAATGGGCAGCCCTACATTTCTGGGCGCCGGTCCGCGCCGGCAATGCACTGCGCGGCATCATGGAGATCGGCAGCGCCGTGCTGCATGACCCCGTCAGCACCATCGACCGCCGTCATCTGTCACACGAGACGCGCACCGCTGCCTACGCAGCCTGAGCCTGCTGCCCCTGAAGCGCGCCGCGCCGCGGTGTGTCGGCTTTCGGCTAGCCACGCCCGCTGGCCCGTGAGAGCTTCCGCGCCCTCCGCTCAAAATTGAGAATAGTCTCAGTCCTGACGCCGAAGCCAGCGCTTATGCTTCGTGGGCACCTCCTGCTTCCTGTTCGTCCGAGCAAAGCATGCGCCTGGAGGTGCTTTGTTCCTGTGCTGTTCGCGCCGCCGGCGAAAAGCCGTGCGGCGCGTTTTTTCAAGGGCGCGATCCACTTGCGGCAAGCGCCGCCCAGCGCGAATCGAAGCACTCGCTTTTCATGTTCGCGGCATCCGTGCCGTGAGCCCTTCCAGCTCGCGCCAGGTATGTACGGCCCGGACACCGTGCATGCCTGCGCTTGTGCAGGAGCATTGCCATGCCTTTGAAAATATTGATTGCCGATGACCATCCCGCCATTACGCTCGCAGTCAGGAGCCAGTTGCGGAGCCAAACGGGCTGGGAGGTCTGCGCAGATGTCCACAGCTCCGCCGAGCTGCTGCAGGCCGTGCGCGCATTCCGGCCTGATATCGTCGTCACCGATTACCACATGCCCTGCAGCAATGCGAGCGATGGCATCCGCTTGCTAGCCAGTCTGCGGCGGCACTTTCCGGCGCTAGGCGTGGTGGTGCTCACCATGATCACCAACCCGCTGGTTCTGCGCGCCATCCTGAACGCAGGCGCCCATGGCCTCCTGCTCAAGGACTCGCAGCTGGACGAACTGGTCACCGCCATCATCCGCGTCGAACGCGGGCTGCGCTTTATCGGCGACTCCGCCGCGCGCGTGCTGGACCAGTCCGGCGCCCACTACGCACCCGGCCGCGCCGGCGCCCTCTGCCTGTCGGTACGCGAGTCCGAAGTCATGCGGCTCTACCTCAGTGGCAACTCGATCACCGGGATTGCCGGGCAGCTGAGCCGCAGCGTCAAGACCATCAGCCGCCAGAAAAACAGCGCCATGCGCAAGCTCGGGGCCAGCAATGAGCGCGAGCTGTTCGACTTCGCGGCGCAACAGGGGCTGGTGCTGCCGAACCCGGATAGTCCCCAGGAGAGCCAGCCGGCCGGCCAGTCCGACTGGATATAATCGCAGCGCCGCGCAGGCAGCCGTTTCTGCCAGTCCCGCTACTTGGTCAGCCAACATCATCGCCATGCCCAATCTTGCCGCAACCGTCGCACCCGCCGTTCCAGGCACCCAATCCGATGCGGCAAGGCCCCTGCGCGTGCCCGCCATGCTGGTGGCGGCGCCGGCCTCCGGCCAGGGCAAGACCACCGTGACGGCCGCGCTGGCATGGCTGCACCGCCGGGCCGGCCGCACCGTCCGCGTCTTCAAAAGCGGCCCTGACTACCTCGATCCCTCCATTCTCGCGGCTGCCAGCGGCGCGCCGGTCTACTCGCTCGACTTGTGGATGACCGGCGCCGAAGACGCCGCGGCACGCCTTGCCCAGGCAGCGGCCGAAGCCGACCTGATCCTGGTGGAGGGCGTCATGGGCCTGCACGACGGCACCCCCAGCAGCGCCGACCTGGCACGCCATTTCGGCCTCCCCGTGCTGAGCGTGATCCAGGCCGGCGCAATGGCGCAGACGTTCGGCGCGCTGGCCTTCGGCCTCGCTGGCTACGGCCAGCCGCTGGCCTCCATGCAAGTGCTTGCCAATGGGGTGGCCTCCCCGCGGCATGCCGACATGCTGCAAGAGAGCCTGCCGGCGCATATCGCCTGGGCCGGCGCGCTGGCGCGCGACAACGCGGCATCGCTGCCCGAGCGGCACCTGGGCCTGCTGGCGGCGGATGAACTGCCCGACCTCAACACGCGGCTGGACCGCCTCGCGGATGCCCTCGCCGGGCAACCCATCGGCGCCCTGCCCGCGGCCGTGGAGATCGCCTCGGCGCCGCCGCTGCCCGTGCTGCCGCCGCTGCTGGCCGGCAGGACCATCGCCATCGCCCGCGACGCCGCCTTCCGCTTTCTCTACCCTGCCAACCTGGATACGCTCCAGGCACTCGGCGCCCGGCTGGCCTTCTTCTCCCCGCTCGACGACGCTGCCTTGCCCGCCAGCGATGCGCTCTGGCTGCCCGGCGGCTACCCCGAGCTGCACGCCGCGCGCCTCTCGGCCAACACAGGCATGCTGGCCGCCCTGCGCCAAGCCCATGCCAACGGCCTGCCGATCCTCGCCGAATGCGGCGGCATGATGGCGTTGTTCGAGACGCTGGTCGACAAGGCCGGGGATAGCCACGCCGTGGCGGGCCTGCTGCCTGGCACGGTGACAATGCAACGCCGCCTTGCCGCGCTCGGCCATCAACAACTGGCACTGCCCGAAGGCACCCTGCGCGGCCACACCTTCCACTACTCCAGCGCGCAAACCCCGCTGGCGCCCTACTGCCACGCCACCGTGCCGCGCGACGGGTCGCGGGGCGAGGCGGTGTTCCGGCAGGGCGCGCTGACGGCGTCGTACACGCATCTGTATTTCCCGTCCAACCCGTTGGCCATCGCGGCGCTGTTCAGCGGCGCGCGGTAAGCGCAAACATCACGCAATGCCACAAAACTCGCGCCGGTACTGCTCCGGCGTGGCGCCAGCCTCGCGCTGGAACATCGCGATAAACGCGGAGGCCGTGCTGTAGCCGAGTTCGAACGCGATCTCCTGCACGCTGCGGCCCGCCTCCAGGGCATCGATAGCACGCAGGAAACGCAGGCGCTGGCGCCAGTCGCCGAAGGACATGGCCAGCTCGTGCTGGCAACGGCGCGCAAGGGTGCGTTCGGTCATGTGCACGCTGGCGGCCCATTCGGCCAGCGTGCGATGGTCGCCAGGATCGGCCTGCAGCGCCTCCAGCACGGCGGCCAGGGCGGGCGTGCTTGCCGCCGGGAGGTAGCAGCGCTGCACCGGCGCCACGGCAAGCTGGTCGACCACCACATGCGCCAGCCGAAGATCGGCCGGCGTGCGTGGCACATGCAGGTCGCGCGCGGCAAAGTCCGCCAGCACGCTCTTGATGATCGGGCTGATGCGCACCGTGCAAGGCTCGGCCGGCAGCTGCGCGCATAGGCCGGGCTCGATGTAGATCGAGCGGTAAACGATCGCGTGGCGCAACGTGCAGCTGTGCACCACCTTTGGCGGAATCCATATCGCGTACTGCGGCGGGGAAAGCAGCCGCATGCCTTCGGTTTCCATCTGCATCGAGCCGTGCGCGGCGTAGTTCAGGTGACCCCAGCTATGGCTGTGCGCCTCCGCCAGCGTATCGGCGCCGAACTCGTCGTAGCGCAAATAGAAGGGGCCCTCCATCCCTTCGACATCCAGGATCGGCAGGAAACGCCACTTGTCGGCCATAGCCATGTTCGCTGGGTCCGTTGCTACACAGAGTCCGGAATTAGTCCGGAATTCCGGTCGATATGTCCTGATTGAGCTATATAGATCAACACAGACGCGCTCATGATAGCGTTCCATACACATCAGAGAAAGCGCTCATGTGGCAATACGCCTTTCCGCTCCTGGCCGTCGTGATCTGGTCGGGCAACACCGTCGTCAGCAAAATGGCCGCTGGCACCATCGCGCCGGCCGAGATCAGCTTCTACCGCTGGCTCCTGGCCGCCGTGCTCTTCACGCCGCTGGCACTGCGCCCCGTGCTGCGCAACTGGGCCGCGATCCGGCCCGGATTGGGGCGGATCGCCGTGCTGGGCCTGCTCGGCATGGTGGCCTATCAGTGCCTGGCCTACTATGCCGCCTACCTGACCACCGCCACGCACATGGGCATCATCGGCTCGCTCACGCCGATGATGGTGCTGGCATTGTCGATCTTGCTACTGGGGCAGGGCCTGACTGCCGGCGCCGTGGCGGGGTCCGTGCTGTCGATCGCCGGCGTGCTGGTGGTCGTATCTTCCGGAGACCTGGGCAGCCTGCTGACCAGCGGCGCCAACCTCGGGGACGCACTGATGCTGCTGGCCATGCTGGCCTACGCGGTCTATGTGATCTTGCTCAAGCGCTGGAAGATGAAGGACGTGCCGGCGCTGCAAATGCTTTACCTGCAGATCGTCGCCGCCGTCATCGCGTTGCTGCCGCTCTACCTGCTCACGCCAAAGATGGGCCTCTCGGCCGCCAATCTCCCTCTGGTCGGGTTCGCCGGGCTCATGGCGTCGATGGTTGCACCGCTGGTGTGGATGCACGCCGTCGCCCGCATCGGGCCGAGCCGTGCGAGCATGTTCTTCAACCTGATCCCCCTGCTCACCGCGCTGATTGCGGCGGGCTTGCTGGGCGAATCGCTTGCGCCATATCACGCGGTCGGTGGGGTGCTCACGGTGTTGGGCGTGCTGCTGGCCGAGATATGGACGGCGCCCTTGAGGCTGCAACTGGCTCGGCCGTAGGGAGGGCTGAGCTAGTCAGGACGGTTGGATCAAGGTCGTCGTGGATGCCGCGCTCACACGGCGTCCGCCTTGTCCTGCTGTGTGCGCAGCACCGCTTCGGCAATGCCGCCCTCAAGCTCTTCCAGGCCCTTGGACAGATTGCGCATGGTGGTCTCGGAGACGTTTTCCAGCACGTCCTGCAGAAATGCCGAGCGCAGCGGCAATGCCTGCTCCACAACGCCATGGCCGAGCGCCGACAGCGTGACATTGGTCACGCGGTTGTCGCGCTCGCTGGTGTTGCGCTCTACCCAGCCGAGCTCCTGCAGCGCCTTGAGCTGGCGCGTGAGCGCGCCCGGGTCCATGCCGACGCGGTCGGCAAGGGGCTTCTGCGCTATGGGCCCGGCATGGGCGTACAACGCGGACAGAATGCGCCAGCGCGGCAAGGGATGGCCGATGCGCTGCTCGAAAGCCGCGGCATAAGCCCGGTAAGTTCGCCCGAACTGCTGTAGCACAGCCAGGCTTTGACGCTCCAATTCCACTCCAATCTCCTGCTTGGGGCTCCGTCACGCGACGGGCAACCTCCCCCACATTATCGGCTAGCCCCGCGTCCCGCCCTACTCCGTTGCCATGACCGGCTTGACGGCACGCTCCAGCTTGATCGGCGGCACCCGCCGTGAACGCCACAGGCCCAGCACCGCAATCACCGCGGCCAGCGCCAGCCCCATATGGATGGCCCCAACCAGCGACAGCCGGGCCTGCTCCAGCAACAGGGCGCCATTGTGCCCGGCCGCCTCCAGCTGCGACAGCAGGCTTGCCTGCGCCGCACGGTCGATCAGGATCTGCGGATCCGCCATGCGCGCCTGCCACTGCCCGGCACCGGCGCTCTGCAGCGCGTCGTGCACGCCACTGAGGTAACTGCGCGTGACCAACGTGCCCACCACGGCAGTACCGATCATGCCGCCGACCATGCGCAGCGACTGCAGCATCGCCGTGGCAATGCCCAGATGCTCGCGGCCCGCGGTCTGCTGCGCGAACACCGTCAGGTTGGGCATGATGAAACCGAGCCCGAAGCCACATAGCAGCATCATGCCCAGCAACAAATGGTGCGACATCCCGCGCGTTGCCTGGGACAGCCCAAGGCAAGCCAGCGCCAGCATGCCGAATCCCGCATACAGCATATTGTTAGGCTGGCGGATGCGGGTGATGATGCGCCCATTGATGATACTGCCCACCGTGATGCACACCACCAGCGGGGTCACCAGCACGCCCGCCTCCTTCGGCGAATAGCCAAAGCCCCCCTGAAACAGCAGCGGCGCGTACAGCAGCAACGAGAACATCGCGAAGCCGACGAACACGGCCAGCAAGAACAACGGCGCCAGCCCGGGATTGCGGAACATCTCCAGCGGCAGGATCGGGTTCGGCGTGTAGCGCTCCCATTGCCATAACCCAACCAAGGCACACGCCGACATCACCAGCAAGCCGCCGGTGACCAGCCCGAACCCACGCTCGGGCATCAACTCCACGCACAACTGCAAGCCGCCCAGCCCCACGCCGATCAACGCCGCGCCGAGCCAATCCACCTTGATCGCGCCGGTATTAGCCTGCTGGCGCAAGTGCGGCAGGTAGCGCCAGGCAAACCACAACCCCAGCAAGCCCACGGGCAAGTTCACATAGAACACCGAGCGCCAGCCATAGGCCTCGGTCAGCACGCCGCCAAGCGACGGCCCCACCGCATTGGCAATGCCAAACGCCGCGCTCATCATCACCTGCCAGCGCAAGCGCACATGCGAATCGGGGAACAGGTCAGGGATACAAGCGAAGGCAGTGCCCACCAACATGCCGCCGCCGATGCCCTGCAGGCCGCGCGCAAGCACCAGGAACGGCATGCTCGTCGCCATGCCGCACAGCGCGGAAGCCAGCGTGAACACGACGATGGACACCATCACGAAGGGCTTTCGCCCGTAGTAATCGCCCAGCCGCCCGAAGATCGGCACCGTGATCACCGACATCAGCAGATAGGCCGTCGCCACCCAGGCGTAGTACTCGAACCCCTGCAGCTCCGCCACCACGGTCGGCAGCGCGGTGCCGACCACGGTCTGGTCAAGTGCGACCAACATCACCACGAACGCGATACCCAGCATGGCCAGCAGGGACTCGCGGAATGGCAGCACCTGCCCGCTGCTATGCGCCTCGTGAGGCTGCGAAATCATTTTGTTGTTCCATCAATGATTGTGGAGTCAATCATTATAGGACAGGGTTGGCGGGATGGAAGGGGGTGGTGTGCGGTGACAAGAATTTAGTTTGGCGGGTTTCGTCGGGCGCCAACGT
This sequence comes from Cupriavidus sp. 05L411, assembly GCF_056398045.1. Lineage (NCBI taxonomy): Bacteria > Pseudomonadati > Pseudomonadota > Betaproteobacteria > Burkholderiales > Burkholderiaceae > Cupriavidus > Cupriavidus sp. 05L411. Next base: position 51,705 of record NZ_JBFTOQ010000005.1, read on the forward strand.
TCGGCCTCAGCAGACCTTGGTGCTGGCGGGAGGGTCAATCATCGATTGGCCCTCCCAGCAAGATGCGCGGAGTTAACACACGGCGTGCGACCACCTGCACGTCCTGCGCATCCATTCATCCCGTGACGCGCCCACACTTTCCATTACCGCACCGGCCCCGCCTCACCTGGCGTGACGGGCGGTGGCTCGGCTTCGAGGTCGGATTCGCTTGGGGGGCGCATTTCCCCAATCGCAAGAATCGCCTTTACAACCTCATCTGTCCGCACAGATAGCTGGTAGGAAAAGCAGGCGTACATGACCAGCAAGATCACACTGTAGGTGAGCGCCGCCATCCACACGGGAATATGCCATAGCGGCTTCATCTTGCCAGCCGGCTCGCCCCGCCAATTCCGGGACAGCTCTTTTGGCACTGGCGGGCGGCCAGCCTGCACCAGCCTATAGAGGCGTTGGCGGATGTGTTCGTGGTTGCGACGACCATCGCTGTCGACGCGGTAACGCCCCATGAAACCGAGGCTCATGACCTGAAAAATCAGTTCAAGCAGATCGCGATTGCCGTCGGGATCCTTGACAAGCCGGCCAACCAGCTGGAAGACCTTTGTGCCGCCATCCCGGTCTCCATGAAACCGGACGGACAATGCGTTTTGCGACCAGGCGCCCAGGCCCTGTGCCGTGTCGCCACCCCATTTCGTATCGTGAACCGCCTCATCCAGCGCCGTACAGAGGCAATAGCTGGCACCGACGACAAGCGCGGGCGGGATATTTGCCTGGCAGCACAACGTCTCGAAGGCCTCCATCTCTTGCTCAAGCTGCGCCCGAAACAAGTCGATCTTGCCACGCTGGCTGAAGCTGATGATGCCCAGTGGGATCTTTGCCAAGAAAAGCATGAGCGGGTCGGCGGCCGTCAGCAGCGGATTCCGCGTTTTTTTCATCTCGGCCAGTCGCTTCGCCAGTACCTCCTCCGGCACCGGTCCAAGTGTCGGTAGCGGCTCGGTGCCCCCCTCGACCGCGACTGCCGCGGTCGCCTCGGATTTCGTCTTCGCGACAGGCTTCACCCGTGCCCGGGTTTTTTGCCGCGGCACCTTTTGAGAGCGCGGATGACTTTCCGCTTTTGCCGAAGCGCCCATGTCAGCCCCCGACAAAGCTGCTGGTACTGCCGATCAGCGTGCAGCCACATTCGGAGCGGTGCCCATGCAGAGCAATCGGCCGGCCATCCAGCCTGTGGGAATCGTCGCCCTCGATGATCGGATTGACGCCGTGCGGCCGCCCGTCCGGATACCGCATCGGACAGTCGACCAGATCGCCTTTGCGGCCAATCGGCCGGCCGTCGATCATGTCGCTGGGCGAGCCGGTGATCACGCGGCCACCATGCGAGGTTTCGTCGCCGAGCACGATCATGGATTGGGGCATTGCAGTCTCCTCAAGTGGAAATTGAATGGAATGGAATGAAATGGAAAGGCATGGAAAGTAAGGGGACGCGGGCAGCACCATCACAGGCGGGGCCATGGCGGCCCCTTGGGGATCATGTCGTCCAGCAACGACTTCCCACGTGACTTGGCGGCGTCCAGCACCGCATCCGCGGCGCGGCCTGCTGCCTCGGCCGCCGTATCGAGCGCCGCCTTCCTGGCCGACTGGACCGCCGCCTTGCTGACGCCGATCATGGCATCGAAGGTGCTGAGCTTGGTCATGCCGAGGTGCCGCACACGTGTGTTGTCGCCAATATAGAGCGTACGTGCCCAACCATAGCCGCCCAGCGAGTACTCGTGGAAGTGCGGGACCCGGAACCACGCCCGGCTGTCATGGATAAAATCGTCGAACAGGGCAATGGCTGCCCGCTCCTGAATGGCGAAACGATCGACGGCTGCCGGCGAGGTCCATTTGCGCAGGTAGTCGATCATTTCCTCGGTGGGCTGCACCAGCACGTCGTCCCCCGCATTGAAGGACCGCACCGCGGCGGTCGACACCATCAGATCGCGCTGGACCAGCGTGACCACCGCCGAGTCGGGGTTCCTGTCCCGCCGCACGCAGAGCAGGCTGCCCGCGTCGCCGATGGGCCCAGCGAGAATGCGGCCCACGATGCCGCGCAGGGTGCCGAAGACATCGCCAGGCATGGGCGGACGCCTGACAAAATGCGTCTGCACACCCAGCGCCTCACGCTGATCCGGGTGAAGAAAGCCCAACAGCAGCCGAAACTCCTCCGCGGCTTCGCGCAGGTCGCGCTGGTCATTGGCAACGATTTCATCCGCGCCCTCGCCGGGACGCGCGTCTTCCGGCTTCTTGCCCGCGATCTTGGCATACAGCTCCTCCTTGCGGCGCTGGATCTCCGCCTTCTTCGCGGCAATGCTGGCCCTCAGCAGAGCGTCTTCCTTCATCAACGCCTGGCGCTGCGCCACGGTACCGCTGCCACCGATTCCCATCGATGCGGCCCGGCTGCCAAGCTGTGTGAATTGCCGTTTTAGCGCCTCCAGCTCGGCCCGCATCCGCTGCGTCTCCGGGTCATTGGCCTGCTCAGCTTCGATCCTCGACTCGATCTGATGCGGCGTCAGTTTGCCTTCGCGGCTCACGCAGGCTTTGTAGAACGGCTGGGTGCTGACGTACTCGCCGGTGCCAACGCGCGCCCGCAGGGACCGCCACATCAGGTTCTGGCGCAGCCCGAGGTCCATGGCCTCTTCCACGCTGTCCACTTGTGGCAGCCTGTCGAGCCAGGCGTTGAAGGCCTGGATGACGGGGAGGGCGATCGCGAAGTCTTGCACAAGCAATCTGTTGGTCTCAATCTCGCTTTTGAGCAACAGGGGAACTCCGGCCTTGAGTGCCTCGATATACATGTCATGCAGCGGAATCTTGCCGAGCTTGTGCGCATCGTTCACCACCGACTTGCCCTGGTCTCCGGGAGGATAGCTGCCACCCACGTCCGAATGCACACCGGGATAGGGCACTTCCAGGAGCTGGTCCGKGCCGCCCGGATAGCTGCGGCCCTTACGGATCGTGTCGAGCGGAAAGCTCATGCGCTGCTCGTGGATCGAGAAGAAATGCACGCAGCGCCGGACGGACTTCGGGACATTGAGCCGGCCGCTCCCTGCCCAGTCGAAGTGGCCATCGAAGGTGTCGAAATCGAGGGCGCTCGCGGTGGAGTCGGGCGGCCCCACCGAGGCCACGGTGTCGAAGAGGCCAAGGAAGTTCACCTGGTAGGGGATCAGCCCGGCGAGCTTGCCGTCCTTGGCCCACTCATTGACCAGCTTGCTGACGAAAACACGCGCCGACGCCGCCCCGCGCGAGAAGCCGAAGACGTTGACCCATACCTTCTTGATCACCTTGTTGCGCTGGCAATCCCTCTCCATGGCGCGCTGCAGGCCGGCCAGGGCGTTCAGCTTCTGCTCAAGCAGGGGGGATGACGGTCTTGCGCCGAACACGGTCGCGGTGACGGTTGGGTTTAACTGTTGGCAGATTTTGGCGGCTATTTCATTCCCCATGAAAATTTCATCGAATTTCCCTGAGATAGCCCAATGGACCGCGTGCAATAAGCGTGTGTAACCCCAGACACAGCGTGTGCCGAAGCCAGTGGCAAACGCCTTTCCCGTCGAGGAATAAGTATGCTCATCGACTTCGGGGAACGGCGTACCGACTCCGACAATGTAGTATTTGAAGTGCCCTTCTCCTGGCCTTTCCTTCGTCACGTTATATAGGCGCGCCACATTAGTGTGGGCAAAGCCCTTGGAGTCCCGCCAGGGGTTCTTTTCGTCATCGTTGTTATTGGTGCCGTCGAAAAAGAGGTTGACATGGATCGTCTGTTCGCATGCACCTAACGGATCGATCACCTTTGCCTTGCCAAGCGAATATGCATCTTGCCCTTCCGGTAAACGCCCGCTGTCTCGCTCCGGCATCTTGGCCGGCCAACGCAGAATATTCATCGGTTCTTCTCCTTTTTGGATGTCGGAGGGCATGGCAGGCCCGCCTTGCACAGGCCACTCTCATAGTTCTTTTCTCTTAACTCCGGTGGACAGTCGCGCTCGTCGCTGGCGCAGTCAGCTATTCGTGCCTGCGCGCGCACGCCCTTGGTCTCTTCATCATCCAGCACACCATGAGCGATAAAGGGGTCATCGTCGGCGGGACGTGCATCAACGCTGTTTCGGCCATTTGCATTCCCATCCGCGACCATGATCTTGACCCGATCATCCGGCAGGAATATCGCCCACATTTCCCCGGAGTTGGCACCATCGTATTGCGGCACCTCGGTCGTGGCACGATAAACCACACCCGGTGTTTTTCCGTCCTGAACTTTCTCGACATGCCAGTGGACCGTGACCTCAATGCCGGGACGCCAGACCGCAGGAATACCGATGCAGCAGTTCTGTGCACCGCCGCCGGAGCGCCCTCCTGGAGGCGCCGGCCTGATATTGGGTCCGCCTCCGCGCATGCCATCCGGGCCGGTAATGCGGAACCAGCCGATGAAGTGCGGCGTGTAATTGAGCCCACTCACTCCTGCGCCAAGCATGCGACCAGGCGTGGGTGCTGCCTCCACTTCTGCATCGGAAAACACCGGCGAGAACCAAGCCGACACCCGATCGGAGCATGCGCCCAGTGCCGCGACCAGAGAAAGGCTCGCGCCGATTCGCCATAAAATTCGCGCAACACCGCTGTTGTTATGCTTGGCGGCGTTCCGTCGATGAGTTTGCTTGCCATCGTTGTTGGTGGTGCCGTCGTTGACATGGATTGCCTGTTCGCATGCCCCGAGCGGATCGATCACCTTTGCCTTGCCGAGAGGATAGGCTTCGCGCCCTTCTGGCAAGCGCCCGCTGTCTCGTTCCGGCATCTTGGCCGGCCAGCGCAGAATATTCATCGCGTCTTCTCCTTTTTGGATGTCGGAGGGCATGGCAGGCCATGCCTTGCACAAGCCGCTCTCATAGTTCCTTTCCCTTAACTCCGGTGGACAGTCTCGCTCGTCGCTGGCGCAGTCAGCTATTCGTGCCTGCGCGCGCACGCCCTTGGTCTCTTCATCATCCAGCACACCATGAGCGATAAAGGGATCGTCGTCGGCAGGACGCACATCGACGCTGTTTCTGCCATTAGCATTCCCATCCGCGACCATGATCTTGACCCGGTCGCCCGCAAAAAGATGGCCCACATGCCAGCCGTATCCTCTCCGTTGTATTGCGGCACTTCGGTCGTAGCCCGATAAACCACCCCCGGCGTTTTTCCGTCATGGATCTTCCCTGCATACCAGTGGATCGTGACCTGGATGCCGGGGCGCCAGATCCTAGGAATGCTGATGCAACAATTTTCCGCACCACCGCCCGAGCGCTCTCCCGGCGGAGCCGGCATGATATTGGGGCCGCCGCCGCGCATGCCATCCGGGCCAGTGATGCGGAACCAGCCGATGAAGTCCGGCGTATAGTTGAATCCGCTCACGCTGGCGCCAACCCTGGGGCTTGGCGTGGGCGCCGCCTCCACTTCTGCATCGGAAAACAACGGCGAGAACCAAACCGACAGTCGATCGGAGCAAGCGCCCAGCGCCGCGACCAGAGAAAGGCTGACGCAGAGTCGCCAGAGCATTCGCGCAACACCGCCGTTGTCATGCTTGGCGGCATTCCATCGATGAGTTTGTTTGTCATCGTTGTTGTTGGTGCCGTCGAAGAACGGGTTGACATGGATCGTCTGTTCGCATGCCCCGAGCGGATCGATCATCTTTGCCTTGCCAAGAGGATAGGCTTCGCGCCCTTCCGGCAAGCGCCCACTGTCTCGTTCCGGCATCTTGGCCGGCCAGCGCAGAATATTCATCGGCTCTTCTCCTTTTTGGATGTCGGAGGGCATGGCAGGCCCACCTTGCACAGGCCGCTCTCATAGTTCTTTTCTCTTAACTCTGGTGGACAGTCGCGCTCGTCGCTGGCGCAGTCAGCTATTCGTGCCTGCGCGCGCACGCCCTTGGTCTCTTCATCATCCAGCACACCATGAGCGATAAAGGGGTCATCGTCGGCGGGACGGATATCCGCCCGACGCCCGTTAGTGCTATCACTCACCATTACTTTGACGCGATCGCCGGGCAAGAAGATGGCCCACATGCTGCCGGATAGTTCGCCGTACTCGGGCAACGTGGTCGTGGCACGGTAAACCACGCCCGGTGTTTTTCCGTCCTGAACTTTCTCCACATGCCAGTGGACCGTGACCTCAATGCCGGGACGCCAGACCGCAGGGATGCTCATGCAGCAGTTTTCCGCACCGCCACCGGAGCGCCCTCCTGGAGGTGCCGGCCTGATATTGGGGCCGCCTCCGCGCATGCCATCCGGGCCGGTGATGCGGAACCAGCCGATGAAGTCCGGCGTGTAATTGAATCCGCTCACGCTGGCGCCACGCATGCGATCTGGCATGGGCGCCGCCTCCACTTCTGCATCGGAAAACACCGGCGAGAACCAAGCCGACAGTCGATCGGAGCAAGCGCCCAGTGCCGCGATCAGGGAGAGGCTGACGCAGAGTCGCCAGAGGTGTCGAGCAACAGTGGTGGTGTTGTGCATATGGATCCGCAAGGCTGCAAAGTTGCGATCGCTGAAGCCGGCGCCTGATCGTTAAGCCGCCGGCGGGAAGGGCTAGTCGCCCTGGCGCGTCGCGGCGTCGCTTTCCTGGATCTGAACAAACTGGGGCTCGATCACCTGCGGTCGGGCTGCCTGCGTGTCGCGGGTGTTCTTTTGTACCGCGATGGCGCCAAACAGCGCGAGCGCGAAGGACATCCCATAGAATCCCTTCTCGCTCAAGGCCAGGGTGGCGTTGAACAGCCCCACGCAAAGCAGCAGCACGGACAGGATCACCGACACCCAGCTCAAGCCGTAGTAGATGCCGGTCACCGGAATGCCTTCCAGCCGGTCGCGCACGCTCTTCTGGACAGACACCGCGGCGAACAGGCCGTAGACCAGTACCGTAAAGTAGTAGCCACGCTCATTGAGCTGCATGTCGGCATTGAAGAGTCCCACCAGGAAGGCAAGAAAGCCTGCAAGAAGTGCGGACCACGAAGCGGCGACGAAGGCGAAGGATGGCTGTTGAGATTGCTGGTTCATGAATGGTTGCATTGATAGTTGCGTTGGAGGTGCGTTGGAGGTGCGTTGGAGGTGCGTTGGTGGTTGATGTTTAGAAGCTGCTTCAAAATGAAGCGAAGCGGTTCTGGCCAGGCGCGCGGCCGCAGACAGTACAAGTGGATCGGCCAAGGCCGCGCAACGACGCCGGCATCTTTTGGAAATGGCCTCCTAGGAACCGGGTAGCGGTTTGTCAGGCGCGGGCAGGATCGAATCTCGGGGCGCTTTTTTTTGCTGTTTGGCCAGCAACGACTCCCAGACGGTCGGCCATACGCTGGCAAGCCGCTCTCCGAAGGACTGGTCTGGGGTGCTCCGCTCAAATGCGGATCGCACGTCGGGATGGCTATCGAAATCCGCGCCATACAGGTAGCTGTACTGGCAATACAACAGGCGGTCGGCCGGCTCCTCCAGGCCCCATTGGATCGCACGCAGATAGCGCGCCTCGAACGCCTCGAAACGCTCCAAATAGGGCCCATCCCCGTTGACGTCGCCGTTTTCAACGAGCGCCGCGAGAAGCTGATCTGCCTCGCAATGCGTGGTGATCATGTCGACCTGTTCCTGACTAAGCGAGATCTTGATGGGATACGCCACGGTTTGGGTGCCATCCAGCAGGCCGTCGATGCGCTGCCAGTCCTCCGCATAGCCGCGGTACTTCCATTGCTGGATTGGCTTCATCAGTTCTTCTGTGATGTCCTTGCCCCAGACTTCCAGCACAAAGGCCAGATTGCGCGGATCGAAATACCGGACCAGGGCGGTCATCCCATCGCCGATGTCAGCCAGAAGGAAGGACTGCAGGTGTGCGGCCAGCTCGCCGATGCCGGCGCGGCTCCATATCAGCGTCAGGCAGGGGGCAAGGTGATCCAGCCTGTCGAGCGTTGACAGCCATTGCGCCTTCGCGTTGTCAATGCGGGCCAGGAACAGCGAGGCGTTTTCTGCGGCGTCCTCGGGCAGGCCGGCGTAGACATTGCGAATATCCGGCGCCCCCTGGAGGGCGTCCCGGATCGGAAGGGGATGCTGCGCGCCGTCAACCAGCGCATAGATATGAATCGGGTTGCTCTCTTTGGTCATGATGGGCCTCCATCGGCTAGCGTGGCACCAGCGCTGTGTTTCGTGCGGCAGCTTTCAGCAGGCATTCAATGCAGACCTGCTTTGGCTTGAGGTCGACCGGGATACTGCTCGGCCCGGTCATGTTCTTGCTCGCGGCATGCACGACCCAGGCACCGTCGGTGCCGTGTTCGATCCGCCCGCCGATCAGCTTGATATAGCTGCCGCCCCCATCGAGCAGCAACTCTTCCTTGGCCTTGATGACGATGCGGTTCGCGGTGGCGGTGATTTCCAGCATGGCCAGCAGGTGGATGGAGTTCTTCAGCGCCTGCACGTCGATGTCGCCGACGGCCGCGACAAATCGCATGCCGGCTTCGTAGACAAAGACGCGCCACGCCTTGCGGATGCTGGCGAGGAACCCGCCGCCCGTGGTCACCGACATGTGCTCGCCGGTGGTGATGGCAACGTGGGTTCCGCTTTGCAGATGTGTCAGCCCCGGTGTGGCCGTGGCAATGCCGACCGGGCTGGTGAGCGCCAGGTGCGGCGCGGTGAATTCCTTGAGTGGTCCGTCGCCCTTGAGCGCCATATGCTGCTGGGCGATGGCCCTGGCCACCGCCTTTTGCTCGCCGTCCTGTGCCCCGGCCGTCTGCGCCGCTTCGGCCAGTTGTTCGGTCTGGCTCTCGGCGTGCTGCAGCGCGTCGACCATGTCACCCATGCTCATGGCATAGTCGCCGCCAGATGATCGCTTGTGGGTCGTCAGCAACATGCCCATGGCACTGCGCAGCGCGCCCCAGGCGTCGGTGCGCAATTCGAAGCCTTCGCCGCGCTTGCCTTTGCGGCCGGTAAAGTCGTGAATGCTGACGTTGTGGCCCAGTGCCAGCTCGGAGGCCTGGTAGTCCGAGCCGATCTGCACCTGCGGCTCGCCGGCCGTGTCGTCGGCCAGCATCTTGTTGTGCCGCCCGCCGCCTTTGCCATTGCCGCCGGTCAACTCCTGACTGCGAAAGCCGGAGATGGCTTGCTGGCCGGGTAGCTCCCACGGTGGCAGATTGAGCCGGTTTGGCACACGGTTGGTGACGATCAGGCAATCCGGGTCACCGTGCAGCCCCTCGACCAGCACCTCCTGTCCGATCCGCGGAACATGGGTGGAGCCAAAGCGATCGCCAGACCAGGCATTGGAGACGCGCACCCAGCAAGAGCTATGCTCGTCGTTGCTGCCGTACATGTCATAGGGCAGTTGGATCTTGATGCGCCCGTACTCGTCGGTATGAATTTCGTGGCCGCTCGGGCCAACCACCGTTGCTGAAATGGGGCCTTGCGTGCATGGCTTCTTCTGGGTGCGTACCGGGCGGAAGACCTCACTGGTGGGCTGGACCTCGAACTCGACCTCGCAGCACCATGACTGCCTCTGCCCCGAGGCCTGCGGGACCTCCTCGATCAGCAGCCTGGTCGCGTAGGTGAGGTACTCGCAGTTGGCGTCAAGCATCAGATACTTGGCCAGGGTGAACGTGCATCCCGGCACCACACCGCGCAGGTTGCCCTTGCCGCGGCCACGCAGCCCATGCTGGCGCAACGCTTCCATCCGGATGCGGGCAATGAGCGCGCCCTCCTCCCATGGGTCATTGCCGGTAGAGGGCTGGGCGTGGTCGCCCGGATACTCATAGATTTCCTGCGTGGAGTGCGCGGTGTCGCGCGGATCTCTGGCGGCTACCGTGAGGTCCGCCCGCGTCTTCACAAAATCGTAATCGTTGCTGCGCCACTTTCCGGCCACCAGACGATCGATGACCTCGAAGTCATAGATATGCTCTTCATCGACGCGGTCCGCTGAGTGGTGCCATCGAATCGTGTGGTAGGCGGGGCTGGTGAATTTGCGGAAGGCGCCGTTGCCGTCGGTGAGCACGAGACGGTGGTGCCCCTCGGAATGCTCGTGAAACCACGACATCCCCCATTCCTGGGTCAGCCGCTGGAAGTAGTCGAAATCCGTCTCGCCGAACTGCTGCTGGAACACGCGCTTCGGGTATTGCGCTACATTCAGGCGCATCTCCACTGGGAAGATGTACTTGGACAGTAGTTGGTCCAGGATCTCGACGACGGTGAGGTTCTGATAGATCTTGAAGCCGGCGTTCAGTGTGGCCAGCCACAACCATGGCCGCAGCGTCAGTCGATAGATGAGATGGCGATCGGCCTGGATGGGACCACGCACCTCCGTCACCAACCCGGTGATTTCACGCTTGCCGGCCCCGACGCCACCATCGAGACCCATCCCGCTGCCATCGAGTTCGATCTCGACGGTCAGTTCCTGGCCCTCCAGTGCTTTCTTGTCGAGGTCGGCCGCCGGCCCAAAGGATGCGTTGCGCGCATCCGGCGTTCTGAGTTCAAGCTGATACTCGAACAGGCCATTCAGGCCATCGGTGCCAGTGAGGCGCGAGAAGACCAGCACGGGCTCGCCCAGCACCTGTGGCAGGCTTGCTCCTTTTACAGTGACCGTCCGGTTGGAGAGGAATGGCAGGTTGTCGCGAATACCCATGCGGGGTGGCCTCCTGGCAGTAAGGATTGCCGCAAGGTGACCGCGATACAGACAAGACACTCGTTGCGGGGAGAACGCGATCTTATACGCAAAGAGTTCTTCATGATTGTTAACTAATTCAAATAATTGGGTAAATTCAGAATTTTCCCACTATTCCTAGTCATCATTCCTAATTCCTAACACGCACTCCTATGTCTTGCGCCGTCTTTACTTGAGCATAAGAAGGCGGCCGCACTTGCCCCAAGATTTCGTAAAATTACGGGATAGAAAGTACGTATCACAGAGAACAAAAATATTCACATCAAATTAGGACACGTCCGATTGATCAAGGTGAATTATTGCGAGAAAATGGGAGGCAATTTTTAAAATTTCAAATCATGATGGAGTGCACAGGCGGGAATAAATGCAGCCCATCGGGATTTATTTTGGCGGGTGGGGACCCAACATGATGCGAAGATCGGCGGCCTGGCTTACTGCGAAGCCAGCAGGAGCTCGGGCACGATAGCCAAGGCGGGCCGCACTGGATGCCGTTCACGGGAGAGATTGCCTTGGCGCGCCCAATTCAAGGCTAACCACGGGCGGCACGTTGCACCGGGAGAGCGATTGCCGCGGCGGCATCCTGGATGAGCTGGACCCGTTGATTTGCCACGATGTGGATGTGCGCCCGTCTTCCGACCGCGAGCGGGCAGGCATTTAACGCTACTTACCACGGCGGCAGTGGCATCGTCGAGACTCTGGTGGCCGGATGAACTGGCGATGCCAGGCGCGGGCGGGGCGCCGCGGGCATTTCAGGCACGTCAGCCCTCTCTCGCCCCTTGCACCCCATACCGCGCAAGAAACATCGCAACCGCCGAATCCACCACCTGCCGCTGCATCGCCGCATCCAGCGGGGGCTGTCCCATGGTGATCTGCGGCCAGAAGGCAAACGCCTTGATCAGCGCCTGCAGCTGACAAGCGGCAAAGGCGGGATCCGCCGCTTTGAGCTTGCCGTCGGCCTGCGCCGCGCGTATCCAGACATGGATGCCCTCTTCCCGCTCGCCCAGCCTGGCGACCATTTCCCTCGCCCGCTCCGGCGAGTGGATGGTCTCGGCGATGGCCACGCGTGCCAGGTCCATGAAGCTGGCGTTGTTGAGCATGTTCATCTTCAGGCGCACCAACTCGCGCAACTGCGCATCCACCGGCTGGTCACTCGCGTAAGCCGTGTCAAGTTCGCCCTGGCTGCTCTCCCACAACTGGGAAAGGATCTCGGCAAACAGCTCATCCTTGCTGGCAAAGTGGTTGTAGACCGTGCGCTTGGAAACCGCTGCCCGGGCGGCGACCTTGTCCATGCTGGTGACTTCGAAGCCGTTGTCGCGAAACTCGGCGATGGCGGCCTGAATGATGGCTTCGCGTTTGCGATCCGTCAGGCGTTGGGCTGGGGGCATGGCGTTCCTGGGGGGCCTTGGCGTTGGGGAAATGGGTAATTTTACACCGACAAGTTTACTTTCCAGAAAATGGAAACTACACTGTGCAGTACAGTTTTTGCAAATCGAAGCGGGATGGAACGGCCCCGCCGCTTGCCCTGCCCCCCACCTTGGATCCTGATTGCCATCATGACCAATCATTCGCCCCGCCCCGTCAGCAGCCAGAGCTACACCCAGTCGCCGGAATCGCGCGCGAGCCAGGCTCGCGCCCTGGCCGGGCCGCCCAACGGCGGCTTGCTCAAGACCCTCGGCATCGCCTGGCGCTTTCTCTTCGACAAACCCGCGGACACCCAGCCAGCCGGCCCGGTTCCGGTGCAAACGTTGACGCAGGCTGACCTGCTCGCCGCGCCAGACAACACGGTGTTTCGGCTTGGGCATTCCACCGTGCTGCTGAAACTACGCAACGCATTCTGGATCACGGATCCGGTCTTTAGCGAGCGCGCTTCGCCGGTGCAGTGGGCTGGCCCGCAGCGTTTCCATCAACCGCCGATTGGCATCGACGCCTTGCCGCCCATCAAGGCGGTGATCCTCTCGCACGATCACTACGATCACCTGGACCGCGCGGCCATCATGGCACTGGCGGACAAGACCGAGCACTTCCTGACGCCGCTCGGCGTAGGGGATCGCCTGATCGACTGGGGGATCCACGCGGGCAAGGTGAGGCAGCTCGACTGGTGGCAAACCACCGAGGTGGAGGGCGTGCGTTTTGTCGCGACACCGGCGCAGCATTTTTCCGGGCGAACGCCGTTTGACGGCAACCGTACGTTGTGGGCGTCTTGGGTGATTCTGCACACCGATCTGCGCGTGTTCTTCAGTGGCGACACGGGCTACTTCGACGGCTTCAAGCGTATCGGCGAGCGCTATGGCCCATTTGATCTCACGCTGATGGAAACCGGCGCTTACGACGTGAACTGGCCCGCCGTGCACATGCAGCCTGAGCAGACCCTGCAGGCGCATATCGACCTGAATGGCAATTGCCTGCTGCCGATTCACAACGGCACCTTCGACCTGGCCATGCACGCCTGGCACGAGCCCTTCGACCGCATCATCGCGCTGGCCGCTGCGCGCGGCGTTCCAGTCAGCACCCCGCGCATGGGCGAGGGCGTCAGCATCCTGCAAGCGCACAACGCGGATCGCTGGTGGCTGGACGTGAAGACGCGCCGCAACCGCAAATCGACGCCTGCCGCAAGCCCGCGCATCGTCAACGAACAGCCCTGAGAAAAACAATGTCGGGCGCATGACGGCCAAACGGCTGGCCTGAGCCACGCCAAACTCACAATCGCATCACGGTGTATCATGGCTGCGTTGCAGGCTTCGCGCCTGCATCGGCGTTCTCAGGGCGGGGTGAAAGTCCCCACCGGCGGTGATGGCGATTTTTTCGCATAAGCCCGCGAGCGCCCGGTTCTCCTCGAAGTCTCCGAGAGCCGGGGTCAGCAGATTCGGTGCAAATCCGAAGCCGACGGTCATAGTCCGGATGAAAGAGAGCGCGATGTTTCTGTTCCCCGCCCCGTCTCCCGGGCCGGGGGACTAAACTCGTGCGCCCTGATTCTGGTAACCCACTCTTCTGAAGAAGACCATGAATCAGTTAGTTTCTCCTGTCCAGCGCGACCACCGCGACCTCCAGGACACCGCTCCCGTCAATCCGGCCTGGCGCTTTGCGTTTATCCACGCGCAATGGCATGCGGATATCGTTCATCAAGCCCGCGACGCCTTCCTCGCTGAAATGGCCGCGCGCGGCGTAGCGCGCGAGGCAGTGGACGTGATTGAAGTGCCTGGCGCGTTCGAGATCCCGCTGCATGCACGCAAGCTGGCCGACACCGGGCGCTATGCGGCGATCGTGGCGTCGGGCTTTGTCGTCGATGGCGGCATCTACCGCCACGAGTTTGTCGCGGACGCCGTCATCAGCGGCCTGATGCGCGTGCAGCTCGATACGCAGGTGCCCGTGCTTTCCGCCGTGCTGACGCCGAAAAGCTTCCACGATCACGAAGACCACCGCAAATTCTTCAGCGAGCACTTCGTCGTGAAGGGCCGCGAGGCGGCGCAGGCCTGCATCAAGACGGTGGAAAGCCTGAGCAAGCTGGCGGCGTGACCGGACCGGGCCCGCACTAGGGCTCGGGGACGCGGCGCGCATCTTCAGGGAATCAGTACGTCTCCAGGTGCAGCCGCCCGTCCTTCTTGAGCGCGGCGCCCACCGTGTCCCACGACAAACCCGCCTGCTGCGCCACGTCCCGCAAGGCCAGCACCACGCCCTCCTCCATGCTCTTCAGCCCGCAGACGTAGAAGCAGGTGTTCGGGTCCGCCAGCAGCGGCCCCAGGTCGGCCGCGCGCTCGCGCATCACGTCCTGCACATAGCGCTTGGGCTGCCCCGGGGTGCGCGAGAACGCGAAGTTGATATCGATGAAGTCCTTGGGCAGGCTCTGCAGCGGGCCGAAGTAAGGCAGCTCCTCCTGCGTGCGCGCGCCGAAGAACAGCATCAGCTTGCCGCCCTCGAACTTGCCGGACTTGCGCAGCCGCCGGCGCCATTCCGTCATCGCGCGCATCGGCGCGCTGCCGGTGCCCGTGCAGATCATCACGATATGGGAGCGCGGATGGTTGGGCATCAGGAAGCTCGCGCCAAATGGCCCGATCACTTCCACCTTGTCGCCCACCTGAAGATCACACATATAGTTCGATGCCACGCCGCGCACCGGGTTGCCTTGGTGGTCTTCCAGCACGCGCTTGATGGTGAGCGAGATATTGTTGTAGCCCGGCCGCTCGCCATTGCGCGGGCTGGCCAGCGAATACTGGCGCGCATGGTGCGGGCGGCCGCTGGCATCCACGCCCGGCGGCACGATGCCGATCGATTGGCCTTCCAGCACCGGAAACGGCGCGGTGCCGAAGTCCAGCACGATATGGTGCGTATCGTAGTCGCGCCCGACCTCGGTRACACGCGCATTGCCAACCACGGTGGCCGTGACAGAGCGGGCGGCGGCCTTGGCGCCGTAGAGGTTGGTATAGGCGTGTGCGGCCGACCACGGCGGCACGGTGGCGCCGTACTGGGCGCTGTTGAAACCGTCTTCGCCGGTGACGGCCGCCAGCGATGACGCCGGGGCGGACTCGAGAACCGGCTCGGCATCCGCCGCCACGCCTTGCGCGGCAAGCTGCTCGGAGGAGAGTTCGTCAGGCAACGTGTTCCAGCCAAACTGCTCCACGATGCCGTAGGCCTTGGCGCGCGGCATGGTGCGCCAGTTGTCGATCGAGCCGGTCGGGCATGGCGAGATGCAGGCCATGCAGCCGTTGCACTTGTCCGCATCGACCACATAGTTGCGCGCATCGTGGGTAATGGCCGCGACCGGGCAGGTGGCCTCGCAGGTATTGCAGCGGATGCAGATCTCGGGGTCGATCAGGTGCTGCCTGATGACCTGGATGTCGGACATGTCCATGGCGAACTCCGGGGGTGATGCGACCCCTGTGGCCGGGGCCTTTTGCCGCAGGAGCCCGCCGGGCCCCTGCCTTCTTGCGATTCTTGACTTTCGATTTCTGGCTTTCGACTCGCGACGCTCAGTTGAAGCGCACGTACTCGAAATCCACCGGCTGGCGGTTGATGCCCATTACCGGCGGCGCGATCCAGCCGGCAAACTTGCCGGGCTCGACCACGCGGCCCATCAGGCTGGCCACATAGGCGCGGTCGGTCTCGCTAGGCAGCCACTGGTCGACATTGGCTTTCCATTCCGCGTCCGAAATCACCCGGCCATCCGGCGAGATCTTCACGCCGGAGAGCGCGCCGATATTGCGGTGGAAGGCTTTGTGCGGGACCTTCAGGCGCAAAGGGATGCCAGCCTTGTCGATCACGCGGTTCCAGCGCTCCACGCCGGCCACGCTGTCCTTGATGTAGTCGTCTCGCAGCACTTCGTTGAGCGCGTTGAGCATCGGCACTTCCTTTTCGATCAGCTGGCCGCCGCTGGCCTGCAGGACCTTGTAGGTCTGGCCCTTGAGCACGTGGTCGTCGGCGCGCTTGCCTTCTTCGTAGCGGCCCTTCAGGCCGGTGCTGTAGAAGGTCGCGGCGTTGCTCGACTCATCCGCGCCGAACAGGTCGATGGTCACGCTGTAGTGGAAGTTCAGGTAGCGCTGGATGGTCGGCAGGTCGATCACGCCGGCGGCGCGCAAGCGGGCCGGGTCGTCGGTCTTGAGCTCGTTCATCACCTGGCAGGTGCGCTGGATCACACGCGAGACGCCGCTCTCGCCGACGAACATGTGGTGCGCTTCCTCGGTCAGCATGAACTTGGTGGTGCGGGCGAGCGGATCAAACGAGCTCTCGGCCAGCGCGCACAACTGGAACTTGCCGTCGCGGTCGGTGAAATAGGTGAACATGAAGAACGACAGCCAGTCCGGCGTCTGCTCGTTGAACGCCTGCAGGATGCGTGGGTTGTCTTGCTGGCCGCTGCGGCGCTCCAGCAGCGCTTCGCCTTCTTCGCGGCCGTCGCGGCCGAAGTACTTGTGCAGCAGGTAGACCATGGCCCACAGGTGGCGGCCTTCTTCCACGTTGACCTGGAACAGGTTGCGCAGGTCATACATGCTCGGCGCGGTCAGGCCGAGGTGGCGCTGCTGTTCCACCGATGCGGGCTCGGTATCGCCCTGCGTGACGATGATGCGGCGCAGGTTAGCGCGGTATTCGCCAGGCACGTCCTGCCAGGCGTCTTCACCCTTGTGGTCGCCAAAGTGGATCTTGCGGTTGGCCTCGGCGGGGTTCAGGAAAATGCCCCAGCGATAGTCCGGCATCTTCACGTGGCCAAAGTGCGCCCAGCCTTGCGGGTCGACGCTGATGGCGGTGCGCAGGTAGATATCGAAGTCCTGCGAGCCATCCGGCCCCATGTCGTTCCACCAGCTCAGGTAGTTGGGCTGCCATTGCTCGAGCGCGCGCTGCAGCGTGCGGTCTTCGCTGAGGTTGACGTTATTGGGGATCTTGTCGCTGTAGTTGATGCTGGACATCATGGTCTCCGGGCTGGCTATGCGTTGGATGCGGCGTGTTCGGGTTCGGGTTCAGCTACGGGTTCGGATTCGGGTGCGATATCAGCGATATCGGCGCTATCAGGTCAGACGCGGTTCCAGTCGAACGCGGCCTTGTCGCCCTTGCCGTAGACCTTGAGCGCGCCCTTCTCGCCCACCGCGTTGGGGCGCTGGAAGATCCAGTTCTGCCAGGCAGTGAGCCGCCCGAAGATGCGGGTGAACATGTTTTCCTGGCCATTGAAGCGCAGGTTGGCCTCCATGCCGGTGAGCGCGTCCGGCGACATGGCAGCGCGCTCTTCCAGCGCGATGCGCACTTCATCGGTCCAGTCGATGTCGTCGGGGTTGGCGGTCACCAGGCCCACCGCGAATGCGGCGTCGGCGTCCAGCGGCTGGCCGGCCTTGGCGCGCACCGCGTCCAGCGCCGGCTGCTCGTCGTAGAAGCGCCGTCCCAGGCGGCTCTGTCCGGTCACCATCGGGTACAGCCCGAAATTGGTCTCGGCCACGGTGATCCTGGGCGCGCGCGCCTCGTCGTCCGGCAGCGCCAGGTGGTAGCTGCGGTCGCACGCCAGCGCCAGCTCCAGGAAGGTGCCGGCAAAGCACGAGCCCGGCTCGATCAGCGCGAACAGGCTGCGCGAGGACACATCCAGGCGGGAGAAAGTGCGGCGCAGCAGGCCGATGGTTTCGCGCACCAGCCAGTGATCCTGGTTGGCGAGCAACGTGGCGTCCATCGCCAGCACG
The DNA here is from genome assembly GCF_056398045.1 of Cupriavidus sp. 05L411. Classification (NCBI taxonomy): domain Bacteria; kingdom Pseudomonadati; phylum Pseudomonadota; class Betaproteobacteria; order Burkholderiales; family Burkholderiaceae; genus Cupriavidus; species Cupriavidus sp. 05L411. The sequence goes on from NZ_JBFTOQ010000005.1 coordinate 69,515, forward strand.
TTGGCGGCGTCGCCTTCGGTCTTGATCAGCCAGGTGCCGATATCCAGTTCGTTGGTACGCATCGACAGGATGGCATCTTCGAGTTCACGTGCCAGTTGCAGCGGGTACCAGGCGGCGCCGGCCTCGGCGATGGCGGCGACGCTCGTCGGCTGCGTGGCGGATGGGCCCTTCACGGTGAAGGTAGCCTTGCGGCCCGCGCGGTCGATCTCCACGGTGACGTGGGTGTAGCGCAGTGCGTCGGCCTCCAGCGTGCGCGCAAGCGGGGTCAGCGCCACGCCGCTGGCGTTGGCCGGGCGGTCGCTCTGCGCAGCCAGGGCCTGGGCGCGTTCCTGCACTTTTTGCGCAAAGACGGCGGGCTTGGCGATGTCGTCCACCAGGCGCCAGTCCTTGGCGCGCTGGCCGCGCACGCCTTCTGTGGTGGTGCAGAAGATATCCGCAAGGTCGTGGCGCACGTGGCGCTTGTCGGTCACGCGGGTCAGGCCGCCGGTGCCGGGCAGCACGCCCAGCAGCGGCACTTCGGGCAGGCTCACGGCGGAGGAACGGTCGTCGACGAGGATGATCTCGTCGCAGGCCAGCGCCAGCTCGTAGCCGCCGCCGGCGCAGGCGCCGTTGACCGCGGCGAGGAACTTCAGGCCGCTGTGCTTTGACGAATCCTCCAGCCCGTTGCGCGTCTCGTTGGTGAACTTGCAGAAGTTCACCTTCCAGGAATGGCTGGAGACGCCCAGCATGAAGATATTGGCACCGGAGCAGAACACCTTGTCCTTGCCGCTGGTGACCACCACGGTACGCACCTCGGGATGCTCGAAGCGGATGCGGTTGACCGCATCGTTGAGCTCGATGTCGACGCCGAGGTCGTAGCTGTTGAGCTTGAGCTTGTAGCCAGGACGCAGGCCAGCGTTCTCATCGATGTCTACCGCCAGCGTCGCTATGGGGCCGTCGAAGGTCAGCTTGAGGTGCTTGTACTGGGACGGATCAGTCTGGTATTCGACGCGGGGGGCGGTAGTCATGGCTGTGTCTCCTCAGCGATGAAGCACAATAGTGCATGGATTGGGTGTTGGTGAAAGAACTATAATTCATGCATCAAAACTCCGTCAAGCAATATTGTGCATATACACCAAGGAGTCAGAGCGGCAGTTGCAATGCGTAGCGCACGCGCTCGCGCAGCGCCAGGAAGGTGGGTTCCAGCGGCTCGGCGCTGGTGTCGACGCTGAACTCCGCCTTGGAATAGAAGGCCGCGCGGCCAGCCAGGATATGGCGCAGGTCTTCCATGGCCTCCTTGCTGGCGGCCATCGGGCGGAAGTCGCCCTGGGCGCGCACGCGGTTCATGTGATCTTCCGGGCTTGCCTGCAGCCACACCGTGGTGCAATGGGCCAGCAGCAGGTTGAAGGTGGCGGGATCGGACACAAGGCCGCCAGGCGTGGCGATCACCGCTTCGGGATAGATCTGGATGGCTTCCTCCAGCGCGCGCCGCTCATAGCGGCGGTAGGCGTTCATGCCATACAGGCCCTGGATTTCGGAGATGCTGCAGCCGGCGAACTTCTCGATCTCGCGGCTGAGCTCCACAAAGGGAAAGCCCAGGTCTTCCGCCAGCATGCCGCCCAGCGTGGACTTGCCGGCGCCGCGCAGCCCGATCAGCGCCACGCGCGGACTGCGCGCGGCGTTGCCGCCGCCGGTGCCGAGCATCTCGCCGACGGCAATGCGCACGCGGCGCAGCGTGCCTTCGTCACGGTGTTCCAGCAGTTCCCGGATCAGCAGCCATTCCGGCGATGAGGTGGACACATCGCCAAGCAATTCGGCCAGCGAGCAATGCAGCGCCGAGGCGATCTGCAGCAGCACCAGGATGGAAGCATTGCCACTGCCGTATTCCAGGTTGGCCAGGTGCCGCTCCGAAACCCCGGCAGCCAGCGCCGTGGCCTTGCGGGTCAGCCCCCGGCGCGAGCGGAGCTCACGCACGCGCTCGCCCAATGCGGCGAGAAAGGCGTTTTTCTCCACCCCGCCGGCTTCCGCGGCGCTACCGTTGCCTGGCGCGGCATCGGCGTCCTGCTCGTCGGCAGYCTCCCGCGTTAACCCGGGAACATGCAATATAGTGCTTGACATGATTTCTTGGTGGCTCTATGTTTCACACATGCACAATAATGCATGAAGCGCGGGTATGCAACCCGGCTGAGTCTAACGGAGCCCCTTCCATGTCCCCCACCGAATTGCGCGAGCAGATCGCGCGGCTCACGGCCCGCATTGCCGGCCGCCCACTCGATGCCGCCCTGGATACCTGGCTGAATGCCGAGCATGGCGTAGGCAGCACCACATACAGCGAACTCAAGGCGGCCTGCCAGGCCGGCGTGGCCGAGGGCTGGCTGTGCGACCGTGAGGGCGGCGGCATCCGCTATGGCCGCATCTTCAAGCCGGCCGAGGACCTGCACGGGTTCTCCGTCGACGTGGTCGACATGCAAGACATCGCCGGGCCGCATCACACGCACCCCAATGGCGAGATCGACCTGATCGTGCCAATTGACGCCGCCGCCGAGTTCGACTGCCGCCCCGCTGGCTGGCTGGTCTGCCCGCCGGGCAGCGCACACCGGCCCACCGTCAGCCACGGCCGCGCGCTCGTCCTTTACCTGCTGCCCGACGGCCGCATCGACTTCACCCGCTGAGATTTCCTTCATGACCGAACTGCTTTCCAACTATCTTGGCGGCCGCTGGCAAGCCGGCTCCGGTGCCGGCGCGACGCTGTCCGACCCTGTACTGGGCGATGCGCTGGTACGCGTGGATGCCACCGGGCTCGACCTTGCCGACGGCTTCGCCTTTGCGCGCGAGCAAGGCGGCGCCGCGTTGCGCGCCATGACCTACCGCGAGCGCGCCGCCATGCTGGCCGCCGTCGTCAAGATCCTGCAGGCCAACCGCGATGCCTATGACGAGATCGCCACCGCCAACAGCGGCACCGTGCGCAACGATTCCGCCGTGGATATCGATGGCGGCATCTTCACGCTTGGCACCTATGCCAAGCTCGGCGACGCGCTGGGAGAGCAGCGCTACCTGATCGACGGCGATGCCGCGCGGCTCGGCAAGGACCCGCTGTTCCAGTCGCAGCACGTACTGGTGCCCACGCGCGGCGTGGCGCTATTGATCAACGCCTTCAACTTCCCGAGCTGGGGCTTGTGGGAGAAGGCAGCGCCGGCACTGCTGGCGGGCGTGCCCGTGATCGTGAAGCCCGCGACGGCCACCGCCTGGCTGACCCAGCGCATGGTCAGGGACGTGGTGGAAGCTGGCGTGTTGCCGCCCGGCGCACTGTCGGTAGTGTGCGGCAGCGCGGCCGGATTGCTGGACCAGCTGCAGCCGTTCGATGTGGTCTCGTTCACCGGCTCGGCCCAGACCGCCGCGCTGATCCGCTCGCATGCGGCGGTGACGCAGCGCTCGGTGCGCGTCAATATCGAGGCCGACAGCGTCAACTCGGCCCTGCTGCTGCCCGGCGAAGCCGCCGGCAGCGAAGCGTTCGACCTGCTGGCCAGGGAAGCCGCGCGGGAGATGACGGTCAAGTCCGGGCAAAAATGCACGGCCATCCGCCGCATCTTCGTGCCCGAGGCGCTGTATGGCGCTGCCGCCGACGCCATCGGCGCGCGGCTGGCCAAGATCACAGTGGGCAATCCCCGCCATGAAGCGGTGCGCATGGGCGCGCTGGTCAGCCGGGCGCAACTCGCATCGGTGCGCGAAGGGCTGGGTTACTTGCAAGCGCAGGCCGAGGTGCTGCACGACGGCGCGACGCACGCGCTGATCGATGCCGATCCGGCCGTGGCCTGCTGCGTCGGGCCCACGCTGCTGGGTACGCGCGATGCGGACGCTGCCGATCGCGTGCACGACACCGAGGTGTTTGGCCCCGTGGCCACGCTGGTGCCCTACCGCGATAGCGCCCACGCACTGGCGCTCGTGCGCCGGGGCCAGGGCTCGCTGGTGGCATCGCTCTACGGCAGCGATGCCGATGCGCTGGCCAAAGCCGCCGTGGAACTGGCCGACAGCCATGGCCGCGTCCACGTGATCTCACCCGAAGTTGCCCAGCTGCATACCGGCCACGGCAACGTCATGCCGCAATCGCTGCACGGCGGCCCGGGCCGCGCAGGCGGTGGTGAAGAACTGGGCGGCTTGCGCGCGCTGAATTTCTATCACCGGCGCAGTGCCGTGCAGGCAAGCACCAGCGTGCTGGCGCAGCTTTAAAAGACCACCGGCACCGCCAGCACCGCCACGGCAGACCCACCAAAACATCGATCCATCGATCCATCGATAGGGGGAGACAAGCATGACAGCCGAACCACAAGTCCAGCCACCTGGCACGCCGTTCAACTTCGCCCAGCACCTGATCGCGTGCAACGCGCAGCGCCCCGGCAAGACCGCCTACATCGACGACCACGGCACGATGCGCTACGGCGAACTGGCCGAGCGCATCCGCCGTGTTGCCGCCGCGCTGCAGGCCAGCGGCATCCACCGCGAAGAACGCGTACTGCTGCTGATGCACGACGGCAACGACTGGCCGGTGTGCTTCCTCGGTGCGATGTATGCCGGCATCGTGCCGGTGGCGGTCAACACGCTGCTCACCGCCGATGACTACGCCTATATGCTGCAGCACAGCCGCGCGCAGGCCGTGCTGGTATCGGGCGCGCTGCTGCCCGTGCTGCAGCAGGCCATGGCCCAGGGCGGCCACGAAGCCGGGACCGTGATCGTCTCGCAGCCCGCCGGTCCGCTGCCCGATGGCATGATCGCCCTCGATGCGTGGATCGACCGCAACACGCCGCTAGCCGCGCCGGCCAGCACCGGCCCCGACGATCCCGGCTTCTGGCTCTATTCGTCAGGCTCCACCGGACGCCCCAAGGGCGTGCTGCACAGCCAGGGCAACCCGTACTGGACCGCGGAGCTCTATGCCAAGCCCGTGCTGTCACTGGGCGAGGCCGACATCTGCTTCTCGGCCGCCAAGCTCTACTTTGCCTATGGGCTCGGCAATGCCCTGACCTTCCCGCTGAGCGTGGGCGCCACCGTGGTGCTGATGGCCGAGCGGCCAACCCCCGAGGCCACGTTCAGGCGCTGGCTGGACTATCAGCCGACCGTGTTCTTCGGCGCGCCGACCGGCTACGCGGGCATGCTCGCCGCGCCCGGGCTGCCCACGCGCGAGCAGGTCTCGCTGCGCCTGTGCTCCTCCGCCGGCGAGGCCTTGCCCGCCGACCTGGGCGAACGTTTCACCACGCATTTCGGCTGCGAAATCATCGACGGCATCGGCTCGACCGAGATGCTGCATATCTTCCTGTCAAACCGCCCCGGGCAGGTTCGCTACGGCACCACGGGCTGGCCGGTACCGGGTTATGCGGTGGAACTGCGCGACGAAGACGGCCACGCCGTGCCCGACGGCGATGTGGGCGACCTCTATATCCAGGGGCCGAGCGCAGCGCTGATGTACTGGGGCAACCGGGAGAAATCACGCGAGACCTTTCGCGGCGGATGGACCAAGAGCGGCGACAAATACGCGCGCAACGCCGACGGCAGCTACAGCTACGCCGGGCGCAGCGACGACATGCTCAAGGTCAGCGGCATCTATGTCTCCCCGTTCGAGGTGGAAGCCACGCTGGCCCAGCACCCCGCGGTACTCGAAGCCGCGGTGATCGGCGTGCCCGACGACGCCGGCCTCACCAAGACCAAGGCCTTCGTGGTACTCAAACCCGGCGCGCAGGTCAGCGAGACGGAGCTGAAAGCCTTCGTCAAAGAACGGCTGGCGCCATACAAATACCCGCGCATCATCGAGTTCATGGACGCGCTGCCGAAGACAGCCACCGGCAAGATCCAGCGCTTCAGGCTACGCGAGATGGAAGGCGCGCCGGCCTGACAAGCAAAGCAGGAGCACGCCAGCGCCCAACGGCAAAAAGAAAGAGCAATGCGAAGCGAGCCCCCCAAGCGATGCGAAGCGAGCCGTGAAGGTGTACCTGGCCGTATGGGGCGCCTCGTCGGCAGGCAAAAAGAGCGGAAAAGAGGGGGCCATGTCTGAGCATCGCCTTAAGGCGATGTGAGTTTGGGTCCCGGCCGCTCTTTTCGCCGAAGCCCGAGGGGGTAGTCGCCCCATCCRGCGCGCCTTCTTTGCCTACTTTCTTGGCAAGACAAGAAAGTAGGTCGCCGCCCCGCAGGGGTGGTGAAACCGCCTTTGACTTTAAGCCTTTGCCTTTGACGTTTAGCAACCCCACCAAACAAAAACAAAACCCCAAAAGGAGACACCCCATGCCCCACATCGACATCCACAAACTAGCCGACGAAGCCCGCTTCAACCGCTTCCACGCCCAGATCCTCCTCTGGTGCGCCCTCATCATCATCTTCGACGGCTACGACCTCGCCGTGGTCGGCATCGCGCTGCCGTCGATCATGAGGGGCATGGGCGTGGACGCCACCAGCGCCGGCTTCATGGTCAGCGCCGCGCTGTTCGGCATGATGTTCGGCGCCATTTTCATGGGCACGGTGGCTGACCGTATCGGGCGGCGCCGCGCCATCGCCATCTGCATCCTGCTGTTCAGCGTCTTCACCGCGGCGGCCGGCTTCACCAGCGATCCCGTGACGTTCAGCGTGACACGCTTCCTGGCCGGCCTGGGCATCGGCGGCGTCATGCCGAACGTGGTGGCGCAGATGACCGAATACTCCCCGCGCAAGATTCGCGGGACCATGGTCACGCTGATGTTCAGCGGCTACTCGGTGGGCGGCATGCTGGCCGCGCTGCTGGGCAAAGGCATGATTGAAAGCTACGGGTGGCAATCGGTCTTCCTCGCCGCTGGCCTGCCGGCACTACTGATCCCGGTCATCCTGAAGTCCTTGCCGGAGTCGATGCCCTTCCTGCTCAAATCGGGCCAGATCGACGCGCTCAAGCACATCGCCTCGCGCCTGGAGCCAGGCTACCAGCCCCAGCCCGGCGACCAGTTCGCGCTGCCCGCCGGCGAGAAAGCGGGCGACGCGCCCATCGGCAAGCTGTTCCAGGATGGACGCGGCTTTTCCACGGTGATGTTCTGGGTAGCGTTCTTCATGTGCCTGTTCATGGTCTACGCGCTCAGCTCCTGGCTGGCCAAGATGATGGCCGGCGCAGGCTATAGCCTGGGCTCGGCGCTCACCTTCGTGCTGGTGCTGAACTTCGGCGCCATGATCGGCGCCATCGGCGGTGGCTGGCTGGCGGACCGTTTCAATATCAAGTACGTGCTGGTGGGCATGTACGCCCTGGCCGCGGTATCGATCACGCTGCTGGGCTACCCCGTGCCCACCGCGCTGCTGTTCGTGCTGGTGGCGCTGGCCGGCGCCTCGACCATCGGCACGCAGATCGTCACCTACGCCTATGTGGGGCAGTTCTATCCGATGGCGGTCCGCGCGACCGGCATCGGCTGGGCGTCGGGCATCGGGCGCAGCGGGGCCATCCTGGCGCCGATCGTGATCGGCGCGCTGGTGGGCATGTCGCTGCCGCTGCAGCAAAATTTCGTGGCCATCGCCATTCCGGCGGTGATTGCGATGATGGCGGTGTTGCTGATCGATCATCGGCGCTCGGCTTCGGCGCAGCATGCCGAGGGCAAGACGGGGCATGCAGCACCCATCGCGCTGGTGGCGGGGTCACACACAACATCGTAAAGGGGCGTGCGGCGCAGGCGCCGCCACGCATGCACTTACGGGTAAGATCGCGGTTCGCTCCGACCTGCCCGGTCGACGGGCGCATCCCGAAAGTTCATTCAAATCCACAAACGATGACCCCATTTCGCGGAAAGCTTCGGACGCGCCATCTGGAGATCATTCTCTCCGTCGCGGAACTTGGGAACCTGTCCAAGGCCGCCGAGCAATTGCACATGACGCAGTCCGGGCTCTCGCGGGCGGTTGCCGAGGTCGAGGAGATCGTTGCCGGGAAGCTGTTCGAGCGATCCGCGAAGGGCATGATGGCCACCGCGCTCGGAGCCGCGATGTGCCGCCATGCGGCCTTGCTCCTGAGCGACTTCCACAAGGCCGAGGCGGATCTGGGTGCCATCGCCAGGGGCGATCTCGGCAACATGATCCTGGGCTGCTTCTCGATGTTCAGCCGGTGGCCGCTGGCGGAGGCCATTCTCCAGTTCCGCCAGGCAAATCCGCGCGTGGAGATCACGGTGGAAGTCGGATCGCACGAGGCGCTGATCGAGAAACTGGATACGGGCGCTATCGACCTGCTCATCAGCCGCGCCCCGAGAAGCCAGAGCGCGGAAACCTACCGGACCGCCGCGCTGGTGCATGACGGCATCGTGCTTGCGTGCGCTCCGGATCATCCGCTGGCCAGGCAGGATGTCGATATCGCGACGTGCGTCCAGTACCCCTGGATCTCCGCGCCACCAGGAAGCATCCTTCGGGAAATGCTGGTGCATGAAATCCGGGAAGCCGGTCTCCCGGCGCCGGAAATCGTGGGCGCGCTCTCGCTGGAACTGGGGCGCGAACTGATGTCGCGCGGCCACTTCCTGTGGCAGCTCCCCGAAAGTGCCGCACGCTTCATGGCCGCGCGCGGCGAGGTTTGCATCCTCCCGCTGTCGTTCAACCTCAGTCTTGGTCCGCTATCGGCCATCTGGCGGCGCGACCGGACCAGCACGCGGCAGACGCGCAGCTTTATCCTCAGCCTGCGGCGCGTCGTCGAATCCTCCTGGGACGCCGGCAGCCACTGAGCCTGCGGCTTGCCCCATTCGCGGGCAATCACACACCCCTTCAAAGCCGTCCGCACCGCGCTGGCGTCACCGCGTGTTCCCGTGCCGTGGCCCGCGTCCGCCATGCTTATTCACCTGCCTCGAAGCACCGGCACAGGCCATGCGACCTACGCATGACGCTTCTCAATTTCGTCATGCCTTGCCGCGCCACCTTCGCTCTACCATCGGTATCGGTCACAGGCCAATGACATCGCCCACGCGGCAAGTCGTTGCCGGATATCAGAGAGATCGCCACCTTGTACTGCTGAGCGTGAGCGCTCCAACCGAAACCACAAAAGGAGGAAACAATGAGGACGAAAGGCTGCAGGTCTGCCATCACGGGAAGTGCATCTCCACGAATTCAGCTGCGCCGGCTTTGCCTGGCAAGCCTGGCGACAACCGCGCTGGGCATGGCGGCCAATGGATCGGCCGCGCAGCCCGACGGCGTCGCTCTCAGCGGCCTGGTAACGGCGGGCCCCACGGTGACGTCGAATGTCGGAGGGGCTTCCCGCTATGGCGTCGACTCCGGCCCGTACCGGCCCAACTACATCGCCATGAACGGTTCCGAGACGTTGTCGCCGGACATGGCGGCGTACTTCAGGCTGGCCGGCCGGTTCTTTGCGGATAACGGCCAGACGGTCGGGCAGCTCTTCAACACCAATGCAATCGTTGGCCTGCGCGGTTCGCTGGGCGACCTCGCCCTGGGATACACGCGGGACTTCATGTTCGATTTCCTGACGATCCCGGGCTTCAGCGGCTCGTGGTTCGGCGGCATCTGGGGCAGCCCGCAGGGGCCGTTCCTCAATTTTGGCGGCGTCTATAGCCCGGCTCGCGTGGGTTCGTTCGACGCCGACCGGACCAACGGCGAAGCGCTGGCCAACGCGGCCAAGTACACCAAGCAGTTCGGGCCGCTCAAGCTCGGCGCGATGTACGCCCTCGGCGAGCGCACCAGTTCGATCAACGACGGAAGCACCTATAGCCTCGGCGCACTCTACGAAACCCCGCGCTATGGCGCCGCCGTCGCCTATACGGATTTCAGGGACAGCAGCACGCCGACCAGCCGCGCGCACTTCCAGACGATGGGGCTGGGGGCAAAGTGGAACATCGGCGAGTCGACGATTGCCGGGTATTACACCCGCGTGAGAAACGCGCTCACCAATGGCGCGATCGACACGTTCGGCACGGGCTCGACAGTGCCTGTGGGCGATAGCTACACGATCAACCTTCACTACCAGTACATGAAGGGCAACGCGGCGCTGCAGGATCGCTACGCGCATCAGGTCCTGCTGAAACTGGACAAGGCGCTGTCGCTGAGAACCCATGTCTACCTGCAAGCCGCGTTCCAGAAGGCGGGGGGCACCGCGGACGCCAAGGCCTTTATCAACGGCGCTGCCGGCCCGTCGGACAGCAACAAGCAAGTACTGTCCGGGCTCTTTGTCGAGCACGCATTCTGAGCGGGACGAGCGACTACCATGAAGAATCCCCCATTGCGTGCCGATCCCCTGGACATCTCCGCGGTGATCGACAACATCCCGCCCAATCGACACCGCCGCCGCATCATCGCCATCTGCTTTGCCGTGGTTGCGCTCGAGGGCTTCGATGCGGCCATCATTGGATTCATTGCGCCGCAGATCGCTACGCACTTCAGCGCGAAGCCTGCCGAGATTTCCGCTGCCATCGCAGCGGGCATGTTCGGGCTGCTGCTCGGCTATGTGACCGCGGGAAGCGTTGCTGACACACGAGGACGAAAGCCTGTGCTTGTGGCCGGCACGCTCGCGTTTGCGCTAGCCACCCTCGCCTCTGCGTTCAGCGCGTCGCTATTCCAGCTGGTGGCATGGCGATGCCTGACCGGCGTGGGCGTCGGTGTGGCGATGCCCGCCGTTGCCGCACTGCTGGCGGAATTGCTGCCCGCCCGCCGGCGCGCATCGGCGCTCTCCGGCGTGTTCTGCGGATTCCTGTTCGGTTCTGCCGCGGCGGGCTTCCTGACGGGGCACCTGATCGATGGCATCGGCTGGCAGGGGCTGTTTCTCCTCGGAGGCATCGGGCCGCTGCTGCTCGTTCCCGCCATCCTTGCTCTCTTGCCCGAATCACCAGCATTCCTGGTGCAGATCGGGGCCGGTTCGGGCCGGGTATGCGCCGCTCTGGCCAAGCTGGGCGCGCCCCAGCCTGGCGCAGCGTTGTTCAAGGCCCCCGCGCAGCCGGCCGAGATCACCAAGGGCAGCGTGGCGCAGCTCTTCAGTACGCAGTACCGGTCAACCACGGTGCTGCTCTGGCTGCTGATGCTCCTGATACTGGGCAGCTTCTATGTCATCGCGAGCTGGCTCCCGACCTTGATCAAGAGTACCGGGGAAAGCGTTGCCATGGCTTCCAGAACGGCCTCCCTGTTCCAGTTTGGCGGCCTGGTCGGCGCGGTGGTCGGCGCCTTCGCCATCCGGCGCGTCGCGCCGTTGCGTTTCGTCGGGATCGCCTTGCTGATCGGTGCCGCCAGCCCGCTTCTGATCGCCGCGCCCGATGCCACGGCAGGGTACGCCATCGCCGTGTTCTGCTCGGGCTTCCTGATCAGCGGGCCCATCGTCGTGCTCAACGCCGTCGCGGTTGCAGCCTACCCCACGCAGATACGTTCCGTCGGCGCGGGCTCTGTCGGGCTATTGATCAAGTCCGGCGTGGGGCTGCCCGAGATCATCGCCGCTGTCAGCGCCGCGGTGCTGGTGTGCGCCGTGATCGTACCGTTCCTTATCCGCAAGTTGCGTGAACCTGGAGTCTGATCCAATGCCTGTCAAAGAGAAATCCGTTGTGGTGTCCTTGTCCATCGGCGCCATCCGTGGCGAGGCGTCCGATGGCGTCTTTGCATTTCGCGGGGTGCCTTATGGCGAGCGAGCCCATCCTGGGAGCCGGCTATCCGAAGTGATGCCACCGTCCGCATGGACCGGCGAACGCGATGCCACCGCGCTCGGCGCGGTCTTTCCGCAAGCCCCTTCGCGCCTGGCTACGGTCATGGGCAACGGCATCGACCGCAACCCGCAATCCGAAGACGCATTCCTCCTCAATGTGTGGGCGCCGCGGGATGCGGAGCGCCGGCCAGTGTTGGTGTTTATTCATGGTGGCGGTTTTCTCACCGGCGGTGGCACCGCTGCCTGGTATGACGGCGAACGCTTGGCCAGGGAAAGCGGGATGGTGGTGGCAACGGTCAACTACCGGCTTGGCGCGCTGGGCCATTTCACCGATGCCAGCGATGCGCGCGGCGCCAATCGCGCCGTTCGCGACCTGATTCGCGCCCTGGAGTGGGTGCAGGAGCATATCGGCCGGTTTGGCGGCGATCCGGCGCGCGTCACGGTGGGCGGCCAGTCGGCCGGGGCCTACTACGCCTGGTTGCTTGGCGTCAGCCCTGCATCGAAGGGGCTGCTCCATCGCAACGCCATGTTCAGCCTGCCAGCCCTGCCGCCACTGTCGCCGGACGACGCGTATCGCACGAGCCGCGCGTTGCTCGACGCCGCAGGCGCGCAAGACATCGGCGCGTTGTCGGTCAATGAGATCCTTGCCGCGCAGAGCCAGTTGATGCGCTCGCGCGCCAGTTTCGGTGAAGTCTCGGTCGGCTTCCGGCCGGTGGCAGAAGAAGGCCTTGTCCCCGACTGGCTCTTCGACCTGCCGCGCGCGGCCAGGCAAGCGCACGTGTCAGCGTCCCTGCTCGGCTTTACGGCTGACGAGAGTACCGCCTTCATGGCGGCGGCGCCCGAGGTGGTGGAAGCCTCGGCGCAGCAGGTCATGGCTTGGTTCGAGAACAAATTCGGGGCGGCCGCAATGGAACACTACGCGGCCTTTGCCGCCGCGCGCCCTGCCCACACGCCGTACACCCAGTTGGTCGATGCAAGCGGATACGGCCTGTTCGGTGCCGCGGCGCGCGAGATCTCCAGCGCTCTCGCCAGCGCGGCCAAACCGGTCTATCCGTACCGGTTCAGCGTGCAGAGCCGCGTGCCAAACCTCATGAGCCCGCATTGCCTGGAACTGCCCTTCCTGTTCGGGAACCGCGGCAACTGGCTTGATGCGCCCATGATTGCAAATATCCCTGAGGAGATATTCGAGAACGTGGGCGCCGCCTTCCGCCTGGCCATATCCAGCTTTGCCACGACGGGCAAGCCAGCCACGTTGCCTGGCGCTGCGTGGCAGCCCTTCGATGTCGCCGAGCCGGGCATCGCGGAGATCGAGGATGCCGGCCTCTCCTGGCAGCCGTGGCATCCTTTGCTTGCCACTTAGTGCCAGCCATGAGTAGCGATCCGTCCGAGAACCGGTGACAACCTCGTCTCCGGCCGGCAACACCCGCCCCGCTCTGTGTGGCGGCAGACATTCGCAGCCCTCTCCTGGTCCCAGACTCATCCCTGTACGTGACTGGCCCCTAGCACCGTACCTTCGCCCCGCCATGCCCTTTCCCAGGCAGGCGGGGCTCCTTTGCGCTCCGGCAGGAGAGTCGAGAGTCGTCAAGTCAAGCCACGGATGCCATCACCGGGCCAGCCGTGCCCCCGGCCACATCCGCACCACCAGGGCCCCGATGGCCGTCGCGGTCGACAACAGCGTCACCGCCATCCAGCCCCAGCGCGCCAGCAGCACGCTGCCCAGCGCGGCGCCGGCCGCCATCCCTACGAACATGCCGACAAACAGCACCGCATTGAGGCGGCTGCGGGCGCCAGGCTCGATGCCGTAGACGATGGTCTGGTGCGCGACCAGCGTCACTTGCACACCAAGGTCAAAGCCCAGCGCGCTGGCGCCAATCAGCCACAGCCGTGCGTGCGGTGCGAGCAGCGGCGAGAGCAGCATCCCGGCGAACGAGATCGCGGTCAGCGCGATGCCCAGGCGGGTGACGAGCTCCGGGCCCTTGCGGTCTGCCAGGCGGCCGGCCAGCGGTGCGGCGAGCGCGCCGGCGGCACCGGCCAGGCCGAATGCGCCGGCAGCCGCGCTGCCCAGGTGGAACGGCGCGCCGTGGAGCATCACGGCCAGGGTCGACCAGAATGCGCTGAAGCCAACCGACAGCAGCCCCTGCGACAGGGTCGCCCGGCGCAGCGCGCCGTGCTTCTGCCACAGCTTGCCGAGCGAGCCCAGCAGCGCGCTGTACGCAAGATGGGTGGTGGGCTTGAAGCGCGGCAGGCCGCGCGCGGCCACCACGCCGATCAGCGCAATGCTGGCCGCTGCGATCACGAACATGATGCGCCAGCCGAAGTGCTCGGCCACAAACCCGCTGAGCACGCGCGAGAGCAGGATGCCGAGCAGCAGCCCGGTCATCACGGTGCCGACGACCTTGCCCCGGTGCGACTCGGGCGCCAGCGTGGCGGCGGCCGGCACGATGTCTTGCGCCATCGTCGCGGCCAGCCCGATCGCCAGGCTGGTGGCCAGCAGCAGCCCGATGCCGGAGGCGGCGCCGCTGGCCAGCAGCGCGACGCTGAGCACGGCAGCCTTGGCCAGGATGATGCGCCGGCGGTCATAGCGGTCGCCCAGCGGGGCCAACAGCAGGATGCCCAGCGCATAACCGAGYTGCGTGAGCGTGGGCACCAGGCCGACCGCCGCATCGGACGCCCCGATGTCCGGGCCCAGCACGCCGAGCATGGGCTGGCTGTAGTACAGCGACRCCACCGCCAGGCCAGCGCCCGCGGCAAGCAGCAGGACCAGCCGTGCGGGCAGGCCGGTGGCAGGGGAATCCGCCGTGTGCGCTGTGCGCGCGGCAGCGGTGGTAGGTACGGCTTGAATGGAAGACATTGCGTTAACCCTCAGTTGGAAAACATGGCTGGAGTTTGCCGGTGGCCCATGGCACGTGGTAGTACTACACTTCGCACAATGGCTATACGCCAGACGCATGACCAACAGCCGCCATGCCGGAAACCATGAAAACCCAGCCCTCCGCCCCAGTCGCTCCAGTCGCACCAGTGGCTCCGGTCACCTCCTCCACGCCTTCCGCCGACCGCGTCGAGCTGATGCAGACCTTCGTGCGGATCGTCGAGGCCGGCAGCCTGTCGGCGGCGGCCGCGCAACTAGGCACCACCCAGCCCACCATCAGCCGCCGCCTGCAAAGCCTGGAGCGCTCGCTTGGCCTGCGCCTGCTGCAGCGCTCGACTCATGCGATGAAGCTCACCGAGGATGGCGAGCGCTGCTTTGGGCGCGCCAAGGAGCTGGTAGCGGGATGGGAGGCTTTCGAAGCGGACCTGCGCGGCGCCGGTGACGAGCCCGAAGGCACGCTGCGGGTCGTGGTGCCGCATGCCTTCGGGCAGCAGCAGCTGGTGGGGCCGCTGGCGGAGTTCCTGCGCCGTCACTCGCGAGTGACGGTGGAGTGGCTGTTGTATGACCGGACACCGGAGTTCATTGCCGACGGCATCGACTGCGCCATCCACGTTGGCGAGGTGAGCGACCCGTCGGTGGTGGCGATCCGGCTTGCCGAGGTGCCCCGCATTGTCGTTGCCGCGCCTGCCGTGCTGGATGGCTTGGCGATGCCCTCGCACCCGAACGAGCTAGCCATGCTGCCCTGGCTTTCCCTGCGCACCTTCTATCGCAACGAGGTGACGCTGACCCATGCGGTGACAGGCGAGAGCCAGCGGCTGACGTTCCGCCCGCGCATGGGCACCGACAGCCTGTATGCGTTGCGCAGCGCGGCAGCGCTGGGACTGGGCGTGGCCGTGGCGTCGGCCTGGCTGATGGCCGAGGATATTGCACAGGGGCGGCTGCTGCACCTGGTGCCCGAGTGGCAGGCATCCTCGCTGCCGATGTACCTGATCTATCCCTATGCGAGCTTTTATCCCGCCAAGCTGCGCCGCTTTGTGGAGACGATGCGGCAATGCGTGCCGGCGACCATGGCAGGCTGAATCCTGGCGGAGCGCAAGCTGCCGCCGGGCGGCAGGCTCAAGATCGAGGTGCTCGGCATCGACCTGCCGGGCCGCTTCGCGCGATAGCCAAAGCCCAGAGCCCGGAGCCACCCCGGCCCCGTCAGATCTCGTCCGGTACCCGGTCCAGGTCCTTCATCCACACCACGGACTCCGAATCGCTCGGTGCCCGCCAGTCTCCGCGCGGCGACAGCGAGCCACCCGACCCCACCTTGGGCCCGTTGGGCACGCACGAGCGCTTGAACTGGCTGGTCCGGAAAAAACGGTCGAGGAAGATGCGCAGATTGCGCTTGATGTCGGCCACCTTGTACACATTGCGCACCACGTCCAGCCCGTCAGGCCAGTTGCCCTTGTCGCGCTCGCCCCATGCGCTCAGGGCAAGAAAGGCGATCTTGGTCGGCGTGAAGCCGAACCGCAGCGTGTAGTACAGGTTGAAATCCTGCAGCTCATACGGACCGATGAAATTTTCGGTCTTTTGCTGGGGCGCGTCGGCGGAGTCTCCCGGCACCAGTTCCGGGCTGATCTCCGTGCCAAGCACGTCGAGCAGCACGTCCGAGCCGGCATTGCCGATCTGCCCGGTCTCCGCCACCCAGCGGACCAGGTGCGAGATCAGCGTCTTGGGCACGCTGCCGTTCACGTTGTAATGCGACATGTGGTCGCCCACGCCATACGTGCACCAGCCCAGGGCCAGCTCGCTCAGGTCGCCGGTGCCGATCACGATGGCATGGCTGTGATTGGCGAAGCGGAACAGATGGTTGGTGCGCTCGCCCGCCTGTACGTTCTCGAACGTGACGTCGTACACAGGCTTGCCGGATGCATAGGGGTGCTCGAGGTCCTTGAGCATTTCGACGCAGCTTGGCCGGATGTCGATCTCCTTGGCCACGCAGCCCACCACCTCCATCAGCTTGCGCGCCTGGAGCAGCGTGCGCTCGCTGGTGGCAAAGCCTGGCATGGTGATGCCGATGATGTTGGTGCGCGGCAGCTTCAGCCGATCCATGGCCTTGGCGCACACCAGCAGCGCGTGCGTGGAATCCAGCCCGCCGGAGACGCCGATCACCACCTTGGAGATGCCGCTGGACGACAGCCGCTGGACCAGCGCCTGCACCTGGATGTTGTAGACCTCGCTGCAGCGCTCGTCGCGCCGCCGGGCGTCGGACGGCACGTAGGGGAACCGCTCCACCGTCCTGCGCAGCGGCAATGGCTTGTCCAGCGCCAGGTTCATGGCGAAGGGGATCACCTTGAACTTCGCCACCTCCGCGCCGTGGCGCCGCACCGAGTGGCCGAACGTGGTCTGGTGCATGCGCTCGCGCGACAGGCGCTCGAGGTCGACATCCGCAAAGGTCAGGTGCGAGCTGTCCGCAAAGCGCTCGGACTCCGCCAGCAGCTCGCCGTTCTCGTAGATCAGCGCCTGCCCGTCCCACGCCAGGTCGGTGGACGACTCGCCCTTGCCCGCCGAGCTGTACAGGTACGCCGCCAGGCAGCGCGCCGACTGCTGGCTGACCAGCTGATGCCGGTAGCCGGCCTTGCCGACCACGATGTTGGAGGCCGACAGGTTCACCAGCACGGTCGCGCCCGCCAGCGCCGCGAACGACGACGGCGGAATCGGCACCCACACGTCCTCGCAGATCTCCACATGGAAGCGCAAGAACGGCACGTCTTGCGCCTCGAACAGCAGGCCGGCGCCAAAGGGCACCTTGCTGCCGCAAAGCGGCACCTCGGTGGCTACCGCGCTATCGGCCGAACTGAACTGGCGCGCCTCGTAGAACTCCCCGTAGTTCGGCAGGTAAGTCTTGGGGACCACGCCAAGGATGCGCCCGCCGGCTACCACTGCCGCGCAGTTGAACAGTTGATGCTCGACCCGCAGCGGCAGCCCCACCACCAGCGTCGCGGCAATCGACTTCGACGCGTCGACGATGGCGGCAAGGGCCGCCTCGCAGGCGTCAAGCAAGGCGCGCTGATGGAACAGGTCGTCGCAGGTATAGGCGGACAAGCCCAGCTCCGGAAAGGCCACCAGCGCCGCCCCCTGGCTGGCGGCATCCCTGGCCAGCGCGATCGTTTCGGCGGCATTGAAGGCCGGATCGGCCACGCGGCACACCGGCACGCCCACGGCCACGCGGGCAAAGCCATGGGCGTAGATGTTGAGGAACGGGTTCTTCGTGTCAGTCATGTCAATCATCCTTGCACTGCGCGGTGCAGCGCTTGCGGCGCAAGCCGGGCGGGAAAGTAGGTTGTGCGGTATATGGCGCAATTCTACGACGCGCGCGGGAGGACGTCCCGAAGCAACGAGGCGTTGGCGCGCCACAGTGGTGCGCGTAGTTGCTGGAGAACAGCACGACGCAAACCCCAAGGACCGGCAAACTGCGCCTGGAAGGCATGATGTCCTTCATGCCTCGGCGCCTGCCGTGCGCGCTAAGGCGGGGACACGAAATGCCGGACCCTGGGCGCCGCCGGGCCCAGGTGCAGCGCATGAACGCGGGCCTGGATCGCCTTGTCGTTCACACTGAAGCGTTCATGCTGGCGCAGATGCTCCAGCCACGACTCGATGACAAACGTCTCCACATAGCGCCCCGGCTCGTCCATGTCCTCGAACAGGTTCCATGACAGCGCCCCGCCCCGCCGACGCACGCGCCGCATCTCGCGGGCCGCGGCATGGAACGCAGCGGCATTGGCCTTGTCGACGTAGTACTCGACGCTGATCATCACGGGGCCGCGGTCGCCCGCGGCCTCGTCAAGCACCGGCGCGCCCGCAAGATGCGGCGACGGGGTGAGATCGAGGTCGGGAGAATCGGCCAGCCGCCAGCGCATGGCCAGCGCGGCGGCAAGCAACATGCCCACGCCGGCCACCTGCAGGGCCGGCGCGGTGCCCTCTAGCGAGGCAACCTGTCCCCATACCGCGCTGCCGGCCGCCATCGAACCAAAGAACACCAGCAGGTAGACCGCCAGCGCCCGCGCCTTGACCCACCCGGCGGCACTGCGCTGCGCACCGCCATTGAGCACGGACAGCACGACAATCCAGGCCAGGCCCGCGAACAGCAGCACAAAGGCGATCAGAGTGAAGCTCCTGATGCGCGACATGGCGAACAACGCCAGCGCAAAGATCACGCTGGCGCCCAGCACCAGCCGGTCGGGCGAGAGGATCTTGCGCAGGCGCGGCAGCATCAGCGCGCCGCCGATCGCACCGGCGCCCACGCATGCCAGCAACAGCCCATAGCCGCCGGGACCCACCGCCAGCTCCTTGCGCGCTACCAGCGGCAACAGCGCCCAACCGGCGCTGCCGAAGGCAAAGAACGCCACTGCGCGAACCAGCACCACCTGCAGCACTGGTGCCGCCTGCACGTAGCGCAGGCCCGCCCGCACGGCCGGGAAGAAATGCTCGGGCGGCAAGCGCCGTGTGGCCTGCGCGGGCTGCCATTGGTAGATCACCCACAGCACGCCCACCACCGACACCGCATTCAGGAGGAACACGGCAGGTGGGCCAAACAGGGTCAGCACGACGCCGCCCAGGGCGGGCCCGATCGCCCGGCTGATATTCACCCCCAGCGAGTTGAGCGCCACCGCCGACTGCAGCTCCGCCTTGGGCACCAGGTCCGGCACGATGGCCTGGAATGGCGGCGCGCTCATCGCCGCGCCGGTGCCTAGCAGGAAAGTGGCGGCCAGCAAGACCGCAGGCGTTACCAGCCCGGCCAGCGCCAGCAGGCCCAGCGCCGTCGCCACCATCAGCATCCAGGCCTGGGCAAACAGCAGGTATCTGCGCCGGTCCACGATATCGGCCAGCACGCCGGACGGCAGGGCAAACAGGAACATCGGCAGCGTGGTGGCGGCCTGCACCAGCGCCACCATCAGCGGCGACGGGCTGACCGAGGTCATCATCCAGCCGGCGCCCACATCATGCATCCAGGTGCCGATATTGGAGACCAGCGTGGCTAGCCAGACGGCCCGGAACACCTTGTTGCGCAAGGGGCTCCACGGCCCGCTCGCAGGCGCTGCCAGCGCGGCGCCGGGGAGTTCCTGACTCATCTCAACTCCAGCTCCAGTGACGCGGGCGGCCCGGCACGGCACGGCTAGCCACGATCGCGCCGGTGACGCAGGTCGTACCAGGCCACCAGCACAAAGCCGCCAACCAGGCCGAGGTGTTCGAAAAAGGCATTGGCCGCCATGAAGCGCTCCGGCGGCGCCATCTGCCAGAACCGGTTGGCGAGAAAAGTGGCAAAGGCGGTGAACACCGCCAGCGCCAGCGCGCCGGCCCAGCGATAGAAGCCGAGCAGGATCATCAGCGAAGCCCCCAGTTCGAGCGCGATGGTGGCCGCCGCCAGGGGCGCGGCGGGCGCCAGGCCGAAGTGGGCCAGTTCCGCCACGGCGCCGGGGAAATCCAGCGCCTTGTTGATGCCGCCCTGCAGGTAGGCCGCGCAAAGCCCCAGCAAGCCTATCCACGCAATGACGGACCCAGTGCGCGACAGGCCATTGCCGCGGGAGATCCCGGGGTACGAGCTTCTCGATGCCATCGATCCATCCCCTTGATAGGTAAGGTGCCAACCCGCAAAGGCGCAAAGGCGCAAATCCGGAACAGCCCGCGCCGCCAACCGTCCTGCCGGCCACGAGCCGCGACGGCGTCACACCATGTGATTGTAGGATGCGGCGCGGGCCAGGACGAAGGGAACCGAAGCCGCACGGCTGCGGCAATAACCCTGCCGCCGTGTGTGCGCGCACGCTGCTCTATCATGTTGGTCATCCGAAGATGGCTTCACATGAAACTCTCATCCGTCGTACGCTGCCTCGCGGCGATCTCGTTGCTTGGGGCGGCCCTGGCAGGCATGCCGGCCCGGGCCAATGCAAATGCCGGTGCCGGTGCCGGTGCCACCCCCGGCGGCGACTTCCCGCAGCGGCCAATTCGCCTGGTAGTGACCTTTCCGCCGGGCGGCGGCACCGATACCCTGGCGCGGGTGATCGGCACGGAACTCGGGCGCAGCCTCGGGCAGGCCGTGGTGGTGGACAACCGGCCCGGCGCCAGCGGCAATATCGGCGCGGAGCTGGTGGCAAGGAGCCCGGCGGATGGCTATACCCTGCTGGTGGTCAACAGCAGCTTCGCCATCAATCCCGGCGTGTTCCGCAAGCTGCCCTTCGAGCCGGGCAAGGACTTCAGCGCGGTCATCGCGTTTGCGTCGGTGCCGTCCGTGATCGCCGTGCCGGAGCATTCTCCGATCCATAGCGTCAAGGACCTGATCGCTGCGGGCCGCTCGGGCAAGCCGCCCAGCTATGCGTCGTGCGGCAACGGCACGCCGCAGCACCTGGCGGGCGAGTTGCTGAAAATCTCGGCAAGGACCGATCTGCTGCATATTCCCTACAAGGGATGCGCTCCCGCCATGACCGACGTGCTGGGCGGCCAGGCGGATGTCAGCATCAACACGCTCACCAACACCCTGCCCTACCTCAAGACCGGCAAGCTGCGCGGGCTGGCGGTCACGTCCCGTGGCCGCTCGCCGTTCCTGCCCGAGGTGCCGGCGGTCAGCGAGCTTGGCCTGCCGGGCTACGACGTCGACCAGTGGTTCGGCATCCTGGCGCCAGCGGGCACGTCGCCCGAGGTCGTGCAAAAGCTCAACCTGGAATTCTCCTGGGTCATTGCCAGGCCGGAGGTCAGGGCCAACCTGGCGAACCTGGGATTCGCCACCACCCACAGCACGCCAGCGCAATTCCAGCGGGTGGTGAACGCCGATATCGCGCGATGGACCAAGCTGGCCCTGCGGATCGGCCTCAAGGCTGACTGATGCAAATCGATGCAAGGAAAGGACGACCTCAGCACAAGGGCTCGGCCTGCAGGTAAGCCGCGGCCTGCGGCCATGGCCTGAAGCCCACGACCTTGCGGCCTGCCTGCACAGCGCCGAAGTCGCTCGCGTCCAGGCTGGCGGCAAGCAGCTTGCCGAAGGCGTTCAGCAAGACATCGGAGGTCAGCCCGGAGGGGCCCGCCAGGGCCGGGCAGATGATCCAGGTGGTGTCGTCACGCGTGAACATCCGCAGTGATTTCACCAGGTCGGCGGGCTGCAGTTTCTCGTCCCGCACCGCCGCGTAGTCCAGGGCGAACGCGTTGACGAAATCGTCCATATGCCGGTGGCCCAGGCACACCACCACCTTGGGCCGCCAGCGCGCGCACATCTCCGCCAGGAAACGGAAGCGTCCGCCGTGCCGGCACAGATCCAGGTAGCGTTCCTTGGGCACCAGGGCCGGCTGGCCGCGGAACACCGTGGACCAGGGGGTCAGGCCATCGAGCTGCATGGGCAGGGGAAACAGGTTGAGCTTGAACTCAGCCCCGCAGGCGGCGTACAGGTGGTGCTCGTAGTAGGGCTTCCAGTCGGCATTGGCATCGGTATCGCTCAAGCCCAGCACCTCGGCGCGGGCGGCGGCCATGATGCGGGCAATGCGCTGGTGGCTAAGCCATTTGCCCATGCTGGCGCGGTGCGCGGCGCGAAACGCCGCGTCCCAGGCCAGCGGCGCCAGGCGCGGCTTGAGTGGCGCACGCAGGTGCTCGGACCAGGGATGCGGGCTCCTGTCGCAAAACCAGACCGAGGCCCGCGGATTGCCCCCCTCCATCCCCACATATGAAGCAAAGTAAGTGTCTAGTTCCTCTCTTGTGAACACCGTGGTGTTTTCCATGCTGCCCCCCTGATTGCCTGGTGGGTCCCCTCTTCAGCTCTTGCCGCAGCGTGCCGGCGCCCGTGGGGCCGCGCGTGCCGTTGCGATCGTTCGCCGGATATCCCGCGCCCGCCGGGGCTGGCGCTGAATCGTTCCGGGCATTGGTGGTGCGCCGCGTCTGCTGCGTGGTGCGTGGTGCGTGGTGGCTAGCCTTGACTATCGGCCAGCCTGTTGGTCCGCCTTTCCGGTCTTGAGCATCTCGGCAATCTCGATCGCGGAGGCCGGTGCGAATTGCGCTACGCAGGAGCGCGTCAGTGCCAGCGTGTACGAGAACGCCATGGCACGGTCCTCGAACGTGCGGTTGAGCATGAAGTGCGCGGCAGGCACCTGGCCGTCGGCCAGCTTTGACAGGCGGACCAGCGCTCCCCAGCTGCCATCCTCCACCTTCAGGATATCCACCTCGATGGCATATCCGGCCTCGATATACGTCCTGGCCGGGCCTGCCAGCCGGCGTTCCGGTTTGTCGAGCACCATCTCGTTCCTCCACGATTCAGGTCGATTTGTGACAACCACGGCCACGCACGGCGTGCGTGGTTCCATCCGCCCATGACTGCTGGCTCCCGACGCGGCCATGGGCATGCAACGCGTGCGTCAGCCTTGCATTGGTGCGCTCGCGCCGGCCAGCCGGGTGGCGGCCGGCGGCTTCGCGGTGGACTGGCGCACCACCAGCCCGCTGGGAAAGCACAGGCGGACCGGCGCTTCGTCCGGTTGCGCCAGCCGCAGCATGACCCGCCGCACCATGGCTTGCGCCATCTCGCCAAAAGGCATGGCCACGGAGGTCAGCGCGGGATTGGTGTACGAGCACATGCTGATGTCGTCCATGCCGATCACCGAGACATCGGCCGGCACCGACAAGCCAGCCTGGTGCAGGCCGGACATCAGCCCGATCGCCATCATGTCGTTGACAGCGACGAGCCCGGTGGGGCGCGTGCTGGCCTGCGCCAGCTGCCCCGCCAGGACCTGGCCCAGTTCCGCCAGTTCGGCATCGCCGTAATGCGCGGCGGGCGGGCACTCTATCACCACCGCGTCGCCCAGCCCGGCCTCTTTCACCGCCGCCTGGAAACCGGCGATCTTGCTCGCGCGGCTCACCGTGCGCCCGGCGGGCATGACAAAGGCGATGCGCCGGTGGCCAAGCTCGAGCAGGTGCGACGCCGCCAGGTGGCCCGCCTGGAAGTTGTCGGGCGCCACATGATCGATGCGCGCCGGCATGTTCGGGTCGGCGCCGCCGTCGTAGCTGACCATGGCCAGCCCCTGCCGGGTCGCCACCTCGAAATGCTGCTCGCCGGTGAGCGACGACACGATGATCACGCCGTGCACGCCGAACGAGAGCAAGTCGTCGAGCATGCGCGACTCCTGCTCCCGGTCCCGGTTGGTATTGCCCAGCAGCACCCGGTAGCCGGTCTGGCGCTGTGCCTCGGCTTCGATCTTCAGCGCGAGCTGGCCGTACATGGGGTTGGCGGTGGATGGCACCAGCAGCCCCAGCATCGGTGTCTGGCCGGTCTTGAGCTGGCGCGCGACCTGGCTGGGCCGGAAGCCGAGCGTGCGGATGGCCTCCCGCACCCGCTCGAACGTGGCGGGATTGAGCCGTTCGGTACGTCCGTTGAGCACGTTGGAAACGGAGCTCACGGATACGTTCGCCAGTCTGGCGACATCTTGTATGGTTGCCATTATCGGGATCTCATGCCAGCGTCATCAGGCGGGATAGCCATGGCGTCAGCGATGGCAACAGGATCAACAACAGCATGATCAGCAACAGTAAGGCGAGGTATTTCAGCATCGGCCCCGCCACTGCGCCCTGCGCGTGCCGGCCATCGCGCAAGTGGCGACCGGCCCCGGGCCCGAGGGCGGCATGCACAGGCCAAAGCCCATGGCGATCACCATCACCGTGCCGAAGTGTAGCGGATGCACGCCGGCCTGCTGGCCAATGGACATGAGCAGCGGGCACGAGCAGCCGGCCGAACAGGATCAGCGCAGGCGGCAACGTCCGGGGAGGATGGCACCAGCCTGCGGGGAGGCGCGTCGCGCTGCACTTCGTCTGAGGCCATGATTGCTGCCGTTCCGTACTTGGTCTCCGGTACTTGGCATCAAGTATTAAGCGTCTCCGTAAAACGATTTACTAAACCGATTTACAAAGCATAGGTGGTCGTGAGACAAATGCAAGGTCGATGGCTTGCCGGGTATCGCCGCCATGGCGGCAGTACCCGGCCGCGCATTCTGAAGGAAGTGGTTCAGGCTGTGACCGCCTTGGCGCGGGCAACGTTCATAGCGCCAAGGGGACGGGGAAGACGGGCCGGCGATGCCGGCCGCGTTCAGGCAAGTGTTGCGCGCAATCTGCAATCTATCCGGGCGCGCTGATCTAAGCCGGCGACTACGGGAACTACGGCAACCCGCCCATCGCCCTCAGTCCCAGACAGGCGCCAACCCCTCCGGGCTGGTCAAGCGCCCGCCCCGATCCAGCGCACCGATGGCAGCCATGTCCTGCTCAGACAGCCGCACCGCAAGCGCACCCAGGTTGCTCTCCAGGTTTGCACGCTTGGTAGAAGAAGGAATCACCGCATACCCAAGCTGCATGGCCCAAGCCAGCACCACCTGCGCGGGCGTAGCCCCGTTGCGCTGCGCTATCGCCTGCATCACCGGATCCTGCAATACCTTGCCGTAACCCAGCGTCATGTACGAAGTGATCGGAATCCCCTGGCTGCGGGCAAAGTCAGCCACCTTGCGATTCTGCAGGAACGGATGCAACTCGATCTGGTTGGTCGCGATGGCACCCGCCCCCACCACGTCGATCGCCTGCTGCATCAGCCCGATCGTGAAATTGGACACCCCGATCTGACGCGTCAGCCCCTGCTCGCGAGCATCAGCCAGCGCGCCCATGAACTCGGCAACCGGCACCCCATCACCTGGCGACGGCCAGTGGATCAGCGTCAGGTCGACATGATCCGTACGCAGCTTGGCAAGGCTGTCCTTGAGACTAGGCACCAGCTTGTCGCGCGACAGGTTCTCGGTCCAGATCTTGGTCGTCAGGAACAGCGCCGAGCGCGCCACGCCGCTCTCGGCGAGGGCCTGGCCGACCTCGGCCTCGTTGCCGTAGATCTGCGCGGTRTCGATGGCGCGGTAGCCGACGTCMAGSSCGTTGCGCACSGAGTCGATSACGGTCTGGYCTTKCAGGCGGAAGGTRCCGAGGCCAATGGCGGGAATGGACATTGTGTTTTCCTATGTCAGGTCATGCGTTGGCGGCCACGGCCGGCTGCGGCCATGGCCTGAATGAATCCGCGCTTCAGGCGGGCGTCAGGCGAGCGGCATCTCGTTCTCGATCCACGCCGTCACCGACGCATGCCGGGGCTGCCAGCCCAGCTCCGAGCGCGCGCGCCGGGCGCGCACGCGGCTGCTGGAGCCGAAGGAGTAGCGCGACTGGCCCTCGCCCCAGATGGGCGTGGCCTCTTCGACCGACCAGGACTGCACGGCCCCGAGGCCGAGCCGCCGGGCAATGGCAGCGCCGATCTCCGCGTACGAAGCCTCGCCATTCTCGACGAAATAGAAAGCGCCCGCGGGCGCGCTGTCGAGCACGCGCGCATAGAGGTCCACCACATCGGCAATATGCACGTTGGACCAGCGGTTCACGCCTGTGCCGACGATGCGCACCACGCCGCTTTGCCTGGCCTGCGCCACCAGCGGCGGAATCTGCACGCTGTCGGCATGCAGCCCGTCGCCAACGCCGTAGATCATGCTGTTGCACAGCACGGCGCTGCGCACGCCTTGCTCGGCGGCCGCCAGCACCATCTGGTCGATGGCGCGGCGCGCCTGCTTGCCCGGCTCCACCACGAACGGCGTCTGTTCGTCGAAGATGCGCGGCGACAAGGCATTGCCGCCGGCGTCGTCGCCGATCACGCTGGAGCCGCTGGTATGCAGCAACGGCTTGCCCGAGCCGCGCAATCCGGCCAGCAGCGCGTCTACCGCGGCGCGGTGGTCGCTGCTGGCGGCGTTGATCACGCCATCGGCCTGCGCGGCTTCGCGCGTCAGCAGGGCAGCGTCGTCGAGCGTGCCCTGCACGGGCACGACGCCGCGCATGGCCAGCTGTGCGGCTTGCGCCGGGTTGCGGACCAGGCCGCGCACGCTATGCCCGGCGGCGATCAGGTGCGCCGCGACAGAGCCGCCGATAAAGCCGGCGGCGCCGGTGATGAAGATTTGCATGGGATGCTCCTGGATGCGGGCTCGCGAGGCGAGCCGGATTGGGGCGGGGCCGTGAGGCGGTGAGGCGGTGGCCATGGCCGGATGAACAGGACCCGAGTATCCGCGCTACCCATGCAGAGAAAAACCGTGCGGCGTGCAGAACATATTTGATTCCGGCGCAAGAATGGGCGGCGCGCACGCGAAATGTGGCGCGCGCTGCCTGCGCTGCCGTGCTTAGCCCCAGGCCGGGAACGGATCATCGCCACCGATCAACGGCGCGGCGACGCTAGATAAGGCCGCACGCTTGCCGCCGGCATGGCGTAGCCGGCATAGCCCATCATGGTGTCCGCCCGCTCCACCCGCATCGCGCCGCTGATCCACACGGTATCCATGCTGCGCAGCCCCGCCAGCGGCTTGTCCGTGCGCACATGGATGACCTGGTTGGCGGGCGGCGGCGGCATATGGATGCATGCGCCAAAGTACGGCACCAGCAGGAACTCGCGGATCGCCTCGCCCTCGCCATCGAGCGAGACGACAAAGCCGGCTATGCGCACCGCCACGCCATCGAGCGTGGGCTCCACCGGTGCGTTCTTCCAGTACTGACGGGCCTTGTACAGGGCGATCTGCGCGCGCGGGTCGGCGTCCTCCAGTTCATCGAGCCGCAGGCCCCTGAACGGCGCCAGTGGATCCCAGCCCTTGGGCAGCAAGGCCTGCCAGCCGATCTCGCGCAAGGCGGAGTCGGGTGCGGCGGGCACGGGTTGCAGCGCCTCGCCTATCGCATAGGCGGGCGGCTCGGCAGCGCCTGGATCCGCCTGGGCTTGCGGGGGCGGCGGGCGGGAGACATACGCGGCGCCCGCCATGGCCACTCCGATGATGGCGAGCGCAAACAAGGCACGCCGCACGCGTGAGGTCACGCCGGGCTTCTTCATCATCTTCATCATCATGTGGTCGGCCTCAGCCCATCGGCCAGGCTGAGGCGGTAAGCGCGCCACCCGGGCACCAGGCTCACGCAGAAGCCGGCGGCCACCGCAGCGACAAGCAGCGGCCACTCGCCCGGTGTGGGCCAGGCCGCTTGCAAGGCCACGCCGTACGTGGCTTCCAGATAGGGCCCAAGCCCCGCTGCCAGCGCGCTCAACAACAGGAGCCCGAGCAGGGCACCGGCGGCCATCACCACCAGCCCCTCCAGCGCCAGCATGGCCAGCAGGTCGCGCGGGCGGGCGCCGACGGCACGCAGGATGGCCAGCTCGCGCCGCCGCTCGCCCAGCGCGGCAAGGATGGAGGACGCCAGCCCCGCCAGCCCGACCACCACCACCAGCGCCGACACCAGCAGCATGGCGCGCTCGGCCAGCCCGATGACGCGCCACAGCTCGTCCAGCGCCACGCCCGGCAGCACCGCCATCAGCGGCTCGTGCGGGTCCTCGGCAATCTCGCGCTGCACGGCAAACACCTGCGACCGCAGCTTCAGCCCGACCAGCACGCCCGTCACGCTTGGCGGCGCCAGGTCGAACTTGCGCACCTGCTCCGGCAGGATCGCCAGGCCCGGCAGCGGCACGCCGCCCTCCCAGCCCAGGTGGATGGCTTGCATCGCATCCAGGCCGATATGCACGGTGCGGTCCACCGGCGTGCCGGTGCGCGCCAGGATGCCGCTGACCACGAAGGGCTTGTCGGCATGGTCATGATGGCCGGCAGGATCGGCATGTGGCCCATCGCCACCGCTGTCGCCGTGGCTAAGCACGATGCGGTCGCCCACGCGGTAGCCCAGCCGGCTCGCCACCTCGGCGCCAAGCACCGCATCGAACAGCGACGGGAAGATCCTGCCCTGCGCCAGTTCCAGCGCACGGCGATCCCCGTAGCGATAGTGGGTGAAGTAGCTGGCCGTGGTCGCCAGCACCGGAAAGCCGCGGTGTGAATCTCCCAGCGACAGCGGAATGGTCCACGCCACCGCCGGATGCCGCGCCAGCCGCTCGACGCTGTCCCAGCGCATGTTGTTGGTGGCCCCGCCAAGGTGGAACACGGTGTAGAGCATCAGCTGGATCGGGCTGGTGCGCGCGCCGACCACCAGGTCGGTGCCGGACACCGACTGCGCAAAGCTCGCCCGCACCGCATGCCGGATACGCTCCACGCCCAGCAGCATGGCAACGGACAGGGCAATCGCCAGCAGCATCAGCAGCAGGTTGAAGCGGCGGTTCCACGCGCTGCGCGCCGCCATCGATAGCATCAGCATCATGCCGGCTCCATCGCGTGGATCGCGTCCATCGTATCGATCGCCGGCAACGACAACCTCTGCGCGAAGCCCGCCGACAGGCGCTCGTCATGGCTGACAAACACCAGGCTGGCGCCGGCGACGCCGCATTCGCGCTGCAGCAACGCCATGAAGGCCTGCTGGCGTGGCGCGTCCAGCGCCGAGGTGGGCTCATCGGCCAGCACCACCTGCGGGCAGCCGATCAGCGCGCGCGCCGCGGCCACGCGCTGCTGCTGGCCAACCGAGAGCTGGGTGACAGGGCGCCGCCACAGGGCCGGCGACAGGTCGAGCTGCCTGAGCAGTGCGTGCGCGGCGGCTTCCGGCGTCTCGCCCTGCGCTGCCGCCCGCTTGCGCCGGGCGGGCGAGAAGCGGCAAGGCAGCAGCACGTTGTCCACGACCGACAGGTAGGGCAGCAGGTTGAACTGCTGGAAGACCAGGCCAACATGATCGGCGCGGAAGCGGTCGCGCTGCGAGGCCGACAACGCGCCGAGCACGGTGCCCAGCACGCGCACGGTGCCTTGCTGTGGCAGCAGCACGCCGGCCAGCATCGACAGCAAGGTGCTCTTGCCGCTGCCGCTGGGGCCGCACACGAACAACTGCTCGCCCGCGCCCAGCCGGAGCCGGCCAAGCCACAGGCCGGGCGCGGCCTGCGCGGGCCAGGTGAATGCGATGTCCCGCAGGTCGATGACCGCATCGCCGCCCGCCTTGCCGGGCTCGCCATGTTCGCCGATACCATCCGCCATCCAGAACCTCGCCAAGCATAATGCAACATTGTTGCATTATGCTGCGGCCCGGCAAAAGATGGCAAGCGGCCCCGGCGTCTACCTTGCCGGGCGCGCCGGCACGCGGCTCGCGGTGACGGTGACCTCGACCAGCCATCCCGGCGGCACCAGCCGCAACACTTCGGCGCGCGTACGCACCGGCACGTTGGGCTGCTTGCCGGTTCCGAAGTACTGGTTATAGACACCCGAGAAACCGGTGAAATCCGGCTTGCCCGTGGCCGGGTCCGCCACGATCAGCGCCTGCATGGAGACGATGTCGCCCATCTGGTAGCCGCGGTCCTTGAGGATGTGCTCGATCTGGCCGAGCACGTTGCGGGTCTGGGTTGCGGTGTCGCCATAAGAGGCCGCGGTATCGGGCGGCGCGGAGGCATTCGCCACCGTGGGCCCCACGCCGCTGAGCACGAGTTGCTCCGCGCTGGCGGGAATCTCGATCGCCTCGGCAAACTCGCGCGCCCAGGGTTCGGTCATGTGCGCCGGGTTGCGATGCCGGACGATCTGCTCGGCGGCGTTGGCCGTGGCGATGCAAAGTGCCGGAGCGACGAGGGTGGCAATGGAAATACACGATAGCAAGCGTGTTGCGCGCATGGGGGGCCTGTCGGTAGAAGCAAGGAAGGAGGATCCGGGCAACGCGGCGTTGCCTTGCCGGACCGTGCAAACGCGGGACGCAGAACACGGAACACCGAACGCGTTCGCGATTGTCACGACACCATGCTAGTAGCCGCCCCTATACGCGGACAAATGACTCCTTGCGCCGCATGCATGCCCTGAGGTCATGCGTGGGGCCAACGACAATGCCAATGACAGCTCAGATCGACGGCATCGCCGCCACCTCGGCGTGCAGCCAGTTGCGGAACGCCGCGATGGCGTAGTCGTCGGCCCGCTCCTTGCGGTACAGCAAGCAGTAGTCGCCGCCGCTGGTGATGCGCTCGCGCACCGGCACGGCCAGCCTGCCGGAGGCGATCTCCTCGGCCACCAGCACATCGGGCACCAGCGCGATGCCGCGGCCTTCGATGGCGGCCCGCACCGACATGAAGAAATGCCCGAAATGCAGGGCCTGCGCGCCGGCCGCGTAGGGCACGTCCAGCGCGGCGAACCAGTCCGGCCAGGCATGCGCGCGGGAGTCGGTGTGAATCAGCGGCAGCCGCGCCAGCGCGGCCGGGCTGGCGGGCAGCCGGCCCTTCACCAGCCCAGGCTTGCATACCGGCACCAGGCTGTCGGGAAACAGCGGCTCCGTGGCCACGCCCTTCCACTCATCCGTCATCACCAGGTCGATGCGCGGCGCACCCTTGCGTGCCCGCTTGCCAGGCGGCTTGCCCACACGGATGGCCACGTCCACTTTGTCGCGATCGAACGAAACCGGATCGATCGACGTGATCAGCCGGATCTCGATGGCCTGGTGCGCCTGCGTGAAGTTGACCAGCCTCGGCATCAGCCAGGTGGACGCCAGCGTGGGCAGGATGCTGACCAGCAGGCTGCGCGAGCTCCTGGCCCCGGTGAGCTCGCGGGCAACGGTCTCGATCTGGTCGAGCGAGCGCGTCACCACGTCGAACAAGCGCGCGCCCTGCGGGGTGAGTTCGATGGCGCGCGTCAGGCGGTTGAACAGCTTGAGCCCGTAGTGCGTTTCCAGGTTCTTGATATGCCGGCTGATCGCGCTCTGGGTCACGCACAGCTCGTCCGCGGCCAGCGTGAAACTCATGTGCCGCGCGGCGGCCTCGAAAGCGCGCAGCGAAACCAGCGGAGGAAGCGAACGTTTCATGCGGCACCTGGGGGCGAGGGCGATGGACGCATAAGTATAAGTCATGCGTATGTGCAATCAAGTCGTTTGCTGAAAAGATCCGCGACGCCGAGTATTCCTCTCAGGCAAGAAAAAAAGCATCTGCAAAAAACAAAGACCCAGACAAAAGACAAAGCCAAAAAAAGGAGCCCACATGACAACCACGCCCGGCGAGGAGCGCCCCCTGCTCTCGGTATCCGGTCTTTCCAAGCGATTTGGAGCGACCTGCGCATTGCGCGGCGCCGATCTCACCGTGCGCCCCGGCGAGGTGCATGCGTTGATGGGCGAAAATGGTGCAGGCAAAAGCACGCTGGTGAAGATGCTCGTCGGCGCGCTGCGCCCGGATACGGGCACCATCGCGCTGCGCGGCCAGCCGGTTGCCTTTGGCTCGGTGCGCGACGCCATCGCGGCCGGCGTGATTCCCGTGTACCAGCATGCCACCGTGTTCCCGGACCTGACGGTGGAACAAAACCTGCATGCGTTCGACGTGGCCCGGGCCGGCGCGCTGCACGCTGGTGCCCGCCTGCCCCTGCAATGCTATCTGGACACGGCGCGGCGCATCGGGCTGGCGCTCAACCCGCGCCAGCTGGTGTCCGGCCTGTCGATGGCCGAGCGGCAGTTGCTGGAGATCGCGCGCGGCGTGGCGCGCAAGTGCGAGGTGCTGATCCTCGACGAGCCGACCGCCGCGCTTAACGCGCATGAAGCCGACCGCCTGTTCGCCGCTGTCGCGCGCCTCAAGGAAGAAGGCAAGGGCATCCTCTTCATCAGCCACAAGCTGGGCGAGATCAAGCAGGTCTGCGACACCATCACCGTGCTGCGCGATGGCTTTACCGTGGTGGATGCGGCGCCGGTGGCCGCCATGACGCCGCACGAGATCGTCGAGGCCATGGTGGGGCCGGTGGCCGAGCGGCCCGCGCGCGCGCTCCCCGCCGTGGGCAACACGCGGCTGCGGGTTGAAGGAGTCGCCTGCGGCGATCTGCTGCGCGACGTCACGCTGTCGGTGGGGCGAGGCGAGATCGTCGGGCTGGCCGGCCTGATCGGCTCGGGTGCGATCGAGCTGGGCGAAGTGCTGAGCGGCAGCCGCCCCCCCAGCGCCGGCACCATCCGGGTCGACGAGCAGGACCTGACGGCGATGTCGCGCCGGCGCTTCAAGCAAGGCGGCGTCGGGCTGATCCCGGCTGACCGCAGCAGCGACGGCATCTTCCCGGGGCTCAATTGCGCCGCCAACGCGGTGGCCTCCACCTACGCATCCATCTCCGATCATCTCTTTGTCTCCGATGCCATGGAGGTGGGCGCCAGCGAGCGCTTGTTCGCGTCGCTGCGGGTGCGCCCGGGCGATCCGGCACTGGACGTCAGCGCGCTGAGCGGCGGCAACCAGCAAAAGCTGCTCGTGATCCGCAACCTGCTGCTGCCCGGGCTGAAGGTGCTGGTGGTGATCGAGCCCACGCGCGGGGTTGACGTGAACGCCCGCGAGGCCATCCACGATGCGCTGGTGGACGCGGCGCGCCGTGGCGTCTGCGTGATCGTGGCGTCCAGCGACATCGACGAGGTGGTGGCCTTGTCGCACCGCATCGTGGTGATGCGCCACGGCCGCATGGCCAGGGTGTTTGCGCGCGGGGTTGCGTTGCAGCAGGTGATTGCGTGCACCACAGGCGCCAGCGATGGCGATGACAGCGCGCAAGCCGCGCGCGAGGAGGCACATCATGGCCTGGCTTAGGAAGTGGCCGGCATCGGCCTGGGTCTGCCTGGCGCTGTTCGTGGCCTGCGTGATCGCGGTGCCGCGCTTTGGCACCAGCGGCAACATCTTCAACCTGGCGCGCGTGCTGGCGGTGCTGCTGCTGGTGGCGATCGGCCAGGGCCTGGTGATCGTGGTGCGTGGGCTGGATTTTTCCGTGGGCTCCGGGGTGGCGCTGTTCAGCGTGGTGGCCGTGCTGAGCATGCCGGCCATCGGCGTGGGTGGTGCGTTTGCCGCCGGCGCGCTGGCGGTGCTGGCCCTGGGCGTGCTCAATGGCACGCTGGTTGGTGTCTTGCGCATCCCCGCCTTTCTTGCCACGCTCGGCACCATGATTGCGGTGCACGGCTTGTGCGGCGTGCTGGTGGGCGGCGTGCCGCTGGATGCCCCGTCCAGCGTGGACTTCTCCGCGCTGGGCCGGGGACAGTGGCTGGGCCTGCCGCTGCCGCTGTGGCTGGCCGGCGCCGCGCTGCTGGTTGTGGGTGCGCTCACGCGCTACACGGCGCCGGGCCGCGAATGGTATCTGGTGGGCAGCAACCCGGAGGCCGCGCACCTGGCGGGCATCGCGGTAAAGCCACGCGTGCTGCAGGCCTATCTGGCCAATGCCGTGCTGGTGGCGATAGCCGGCGCGGTGCTGACCTCGCGGCTCGGCTCGGGCCAGCCCAATCTCTATCCCAACCTGCCCTTCGAGGCGATTGCCGCGTGCGCTATCGGCGGCATTCCGCTCACCGGCGGCAAGGGCGGCCCGTTGCACGCGCTGTTTGGCTGCCTGATCCTGGCCATGGTGGGCAATGCGCTCGTGCTGATCAATTTCCCCAGCTATATCCAGAGCGTCCTGCTTGGCGTGCTGATCCTCGCGGCCGTGCTGCTCCAGCAACTGCGCGGCCGCTCACTGCGCGCGCGCCCGCTGCCCAGCCTTCCTGCCAACGCATCTTGAGCGCACGAACATGAACACGCAACGACTAATGTCCCTGCAGGCTCGCACCGGCGCCGCCCTCTCAGCCTTCTCGCCGCGCTCCGTGCCCGCGCTGCGCAAATCCACCGGCCTGTTCGCCTGCGCGGGCTTGTGGCTGGTGATGGGCGTGATCTCGCCCGGATTCGCCACCTCGGACAACCTGGCCAACATCGTTTCGCAAAGTGCCGTGCTGCTGTTGCTCGCGCTCGGCCAGATGCTGGTGGTGGTCACGCGCGGCTTCGATATCTCGGTGGGCGCCGTGGCGGTGCTGTCGTCCATCGTGATCGCGCAGACGGCCGCGCAGTTCGGCGAAGTGCCCGCCATCCTGCTGGGCACGGGCGCCGGGCTGGCGGTGGGGCTCTGCAATGGCTACCTGATCGCCTGCCGCCGCATGGAGCCGATCGTCGTCACGCTGGGCGCCACGCTGATCGTGCGCGGGATATCGACCATCGTCTCCGGTGGCGTCGATGCGGTGCCGCTGCCGCCCGCAACGGTGATCCAGTCGCTGGCCTACGCGGCATGGCTAGGTGTGCCGGCGATGGTGTGGCTGGCCGCGCCGGTGGCGGCGCTGGCCTGGTTGCTGTGCGCGCGCCTGCCACTCGGCCGCTGGTTCTACATGATCGGCAGCCATCCCGATGCGGCCTTGCTGGTAGGGGTGCCCGTGCGCACCGCCGGCGTGCTGGCCTATGGCCTGTGCGGCGCGCTGGCCGGGCTGGCGGCGGTGTTCCTGCTGGCACGCAGCGGCGCAGCGGTCGCGGTCGACGGCGCGGGCATGGAGCTGCAAGCCATTGCCGCGTGCGTGATCGGCGGCGTGGCGCTAAGCGGCGGCAAGGGCGCCGTGTGGCAGGTGATGGTGGGCACCCTGTTCATCCAGGCGTTGCTCAACGGGCTGAACCTGCTCGGCACCTCGCCCTTTGCCTCCGAGATCGTACTGGGCGCGGTCATCGTATCCGCAGGCTTGCTCGAATACCTGATGCGCAGGGTGGGATCGCGCCAGGGCTGAACCCTTACCTTCACTGCAACGATATCGAACAGGAGCTTGAATCATGAAGCGAATCAGCATTCCCCGGCTGCGGGCCGCCGTCGCCCTGGCAGGCGCCCTGCTGGCATGCGGGCCGGCCATGGCGCAAAAAGCGCTGACGATCGGCTACGCCACGCCGGACTTGTCATCGTCGTTCTGGATCTCCATGACCTACGGCGTGGAGGATGAAGCGAAGAAGCTCGGCGTTGCGCTGGTCAAGCTCAACGCTGGCGGCGATGCCAACGTCAACATCCAGATCTCGCAATTGCAGGACCTCGTACAGCGCAAGGTCGACGCCGTCGTCGTCGGCGCCACCAACGGCGATGCCATCCGCGGTGCGGTGGAGCATGCCATTGGCAAGGGCATCCCGGTGGTGGGCCTCTCCAGCGTGCCCAGCAGCGACAGGCTGGCCTCCAGGATCAGCGCGGACCACTACGACATGGGCCGCCTGCAGGCGCAGTGCCTTGGCAAGGCGCTCAACGGCAAGGGCGCGGTGGGCATGATCTCCCAGCAGCAGGGGCAGACCTGGGCCGACCTGCGGCGCCAGGGCTTCCTGGAAACCGTCAAGGCGGAATACCCCGGCATCAAGGTGGTGGCGGAGTCGCGCAGCGCGGTCACGCGAAACGGCGCCATCAACCTGGTGGACGACTGGCTGCAACGCTTTCCCGAGCTCAACGGCATCTACTCCGCAGTGGATGACTCGGCGGCGGGCGCGGCGCTGGCAGTCAAGTCCGCCCACCGCGAGGGCGTCAAGATCAGCGCCTCCAACCTCAGCCCCACCGCCCAGCAGATGCTGCAGAACGGCGAGCTGGCCTGCTCGTCCGTGCAGCAGATCGTCACGCAGGGCCGCGAGGCGCTCAGGCAGGCGGTGGCTGCCGCCCGCAAGGAGAGCACGACAGCAGTCGTGCGCACGCCATCCATCCTGGCCACGCGCGACAATCTCGCCACGCTCGATCTTTCCCTGGTGACCGCGCCGAAGGACTATCGTCCGTGACGCAGCGCCGCCATTCGATTCCGCCCCACTCAAATTCACGCATCCAGCCAGGTCAATAACGCCATGCTTGCTTCTCACGACAGATTTCCCTATTCGCCCATCGTCGATCGCCCGCAGTTCGACTGGCCCGGCGGCAAGCGCCTCGCGGTGCATCTGTGCCTGAACCTGGAGCACTTCGCCTACAACACCGGCGGCGGCATCTCCTATTCCCCCGGCATCCCGCACCCCAATACCTACAACTGGGGCTGGCGCGAGTACGGCAACCGGGTTGGCGTGTGGCGCATCATCGCGCTGTGCGACAAGCTTGGCATCCCGCTGTCGGTGCTGCTCAACGCCGAATGCTATGCGCATTGCCCTCAGGTGATCGACGCGCTGCGCAAGCGCGGCGACGAGATCCTGGGCCATGGCCGCACCAACTCGGAGCAGCAGAACAACTTCTCCGAAGCCGAGGAGCGCGAGCTGATCCGCGAGGTGACCGAAGCCATCGCCCACCACGAGGGCAAGCCGCCCGCGGGCTGGCTCAGCCCCGGCGTCAATCCCAGCAACGTCACGCCCGACCTGCTGCAAGAGGCCGGCTACCGCTACATCCTCGACTGGCCGATGGATGACCAGCCGGTGTGGATCAGCACGCGCGGCGGGCGCCTGCTCAGCATCCCCTACCCGCACGAGGTCAACGATATCCCCGCCATCGCGCTGCACGACGCCACCGCGAGCGAGTTCGCCGACATCATCATCGACAACTTCGACGAGATGCTGGAGCAAAGCGTGGAGCAGCCGCTCGTCTATGGCATCTCCATCCACGCCTTCCTGGTCGGCCAGCCCTACCGGCTGCGGCAGTTCCGCCGGGCGATGGAGCACATCCTGCGCCATCGCGACCAGATCTGGCTGACCACCACGGGCGCCATCGCGCAGCACTACATCGGCCTGCCGGCGCAAGACGCCTGAGCCGAACCAAACAACAAGTTCATCAAACAGGAGATCACACAATGTCATTCGACAAAGAACTGCGGGTCGGCATCGCCGGGCTCGGCGCGGTCGGCAAGAAGCTCGTCAAGCAACTCGATGCCGGCGTCTTCGGCCTGCGGCTGACTGCGGTAGCGGTGCGCGACAAGGAAAAGGCGGCGCAAGCGCTGCAAGGCCTGCGCAACGAGGTGGCCATCGTCGGGCTCGGCGAGCTGGCCGGCCTGGCGGACGTGGTGATCGAATGCGCGCCGGCGGAACTCGTCGGCGAGATCGCCGAGCCGGTGCTGCGCGCGGGCAAGACCATGATCGTGCTCAGCTGCGGGGCGCTGCTTGACCGCATGGACCTGGTGGACCTGGCACGCGAGCACGGCGGCCAGATCATCGTGCCGACCGGCGCGTTGCTGGGCCTGGATGCGGTGACGGCAGCATCGGAGGGCGTCATCCACTCCGTGCGCATGATCACGCGCAAGCCGGTGCGTGGCCTGGTTGGGGCGCCGTTCCTGGTGGAGAACAACATCAACATCGACGACGTGACGGCGCCGATCCAGATCTTCTCCGGCACCGCCCGCGAGGCCGCCAAGGGCTTCCCCGCCAACCTCAACGTGGTGGTTGCGCTGGCGCTGGCCGGCGTCGGCCCGGACAAGACCCACCTGGAAATCTGGGCGGACCCGGCGCTGACCCGCAACACCCACGAGATCGTGGTGGATTCCGATGCCGCGTCGTTCTCCATGAGCATCCAGAACATTCCCACGGAAAACCCCAAGACCGGCCGCATCACGGCGCAGAGCGTGCTGGCCGTACTGCGCAAGCTGCGCAGCCCGCTGCGCGTGGGCACCTGAAAACCATCAAGGAGCAACAACATGGATCTAGGCATCAAGGGGCGCGTCGCGCTGGTCATGTCGGCGGGCGGCGGCCTCGGCTCGGCCATTGCGCTGGCGCTCGCGGCCGAAGGCGCCGTGGTTGCCGTATCGGACCAGAACCCGGAGGCACTGGACGATACGGTGGCCCGCATCCGCGCAGCCGGTGGGCAGGCTTTCGGCGTGCGCGCCGATCTTGCCGACCTGGCCAGCGTGACGGCCATGGTGGAGCAGGTCAGGAGCACGCTGGGCGACCCGGACATCCTGGTCAACAACTCGGGCGGCCCCCCCCCTTCCACGGCCGCGCAAGTCGCACCGGAGCAGTGGCGCAAGCAGTTCGAATCGATGGTGCTGTCGCTGATGCATCTCACGGACCTGCTGCTGCCGGCCATGAAGCGCAA
The DNA here is from genome assembly GCF_056398045.1 of Cupriavidus sp. 05L411. Lineage (NCBI taxonomy): Bacteria > Pseudomonadati > Pseudomonadota > Betaproteobacteria > Burkholderiales > Burkholderiaceae > Cupriavidus > Cupriavidus sp. 05L411. The sequence goes on from NZ_JBFTOQ010000005.1 coordinate 107,637, forward strand.
GGGCTGGGGCCGCATCATCACCAGCACCTCGTCCGGCGTGGTCGCGCCCATTCCCAACCTGGGCATGTCCAACACGTTGCGCATGGCGTTGCTGGGCTGGTCGAAGACGCTGGCCAACGAGGTGGCCGCCGACGGCATCTGCGTCAACGTGGTGCTGCCCGGGCGCATCGCCACGGACCGCATCCGCGCGCTGGACGAAGCCCGCGCCAGGCGCGAGGGCAAGACCTATGAAGACATCGTGGCAGCCAGCACCGGGACGATTCCAGCCCGGCGCTACGGCCGGCCCGAGGAGTACGGCGACGTGGTGGCGTTCCTGGCCAGCGAGCGCGCCGCCTTTGTCACCGGCTCCGTCGTGCGCGTCGACGGCGGCATGATCCCGAGCATCTGATCACCTATCTCCCGAGGAAGCACAGCATGGAAACCACCCACGTAGCCCGCAGCGCCACCGAGCGCGAGACGATCCGCCAGCGATTCCTGCTGGTCGACACCTCCAACGTTGCCGACGTGCTCGACACGCTCGGCCTGTTCGACCAGGGCCTCTCGTCCGCCTTTACGCCGTTCCCCGCCAATGGCGGCAAGCTGGCCGGCTGGGCCTACACCATCCGCGGCCAGATGTCGCCGTACGCGCTCGGCGGCGACCCGGACAAGATGAAGGCGTGCGCGGGCGTGTCCGGCGGCGACGTCACGGTCTGGAGCGGCGACGGCGAAGGCGTCTGCTACTTCGGCGAGCTGATCGCCATTGGCATGAAGGAGCGCGGCTGCGTCGGCTCGCTGATCGATGGCGGCATTCGCGATATCCGGTGGATCGCCGAGCAAGCTTTCCCGGTATTCGCGCGCTACCGCACGCCGGTGCAGTCGATTGCCCGCTGGAAGGTCAACGGATGGCAGGTGCCGGTGAGCATCCGTGGCGCCACCTCGCAATGGGTGCAGGTGCGCCCGGGCGACTTCGTGCTGGGCGACGAAGACGGCGTGCTGGTGATCCCGCACGAAGTGGTCGACACCGTGCTGATCGAGGCGGAGCGCCTGACCGAGCAGGAGCGCAGCATCCGCGTGGAACTGCAGCAGGGGCTCAGCCTGGCCGATGCGCTGGCCAAGTACGGGCATGTCTGAGCGGGAGACATTGGCAGCACCGGCAGCACTGGCAGCCCTGACAGCGCAGGTGATGCAGCGCGCGGCGGATCTCGGGCTGCGGCTGGATGGCGGCCGCTGTGGCGAGATTGCGGCTGCGGCCGCGCCGGTGCTGCAAGCCGTCCGTGCCTTGCCGGCGTGCGACGCGGAACTCGCAGCGCAGCCACGGCCGTACACGCACTGGCTGCGGCAGTGCGCCACCGTGCGCTAGGAGGACGATGACCGACCCCACTCTCCTGAGCGTCGCCGAGTTGCGCATGGCGCTGTCCCACCGGCGCCTGTCACCCTCCGCGCTGGTGCAAGCCTGCCTGCGGCGGGCCGCGGCGGCGCACACCGCCACGCATTGCTTTACCGCGCTGGACGACGCAGGCGCGCTCGCCCACGCCATCCGGCTGGAGACGCACAGCGCGGCCGGCGCGGCCCAGCCCCCCCTCTGGGGCATCCCGTTCGCACACAAGGACGTGCTGTCCGACCCCGCCCGGCCGCCGCGCGCAGGCTCCTTGTTCGACGACCTGATCGACGATCCGGCGGCGGCCCGAAGGCCGGCGGCCGTGCTTGAAGCCCTGCACCTGTCCGGCGCGATCGGCCTGGGCGCCACCGCGCTCGACGAGCTCAGCTACGGCGCCACCGGCCTGAACGATCACTACGGCCACTGCCGCAACCCGTGGGATCCACGCTACATCACCGGCGGCTCGTCGGGTGGCGCGGCGGCGGCGGTCGCGGCGCGCGCGGTGCCGTTCGCCATCGCGGCGGATACCGGTGGCTCGATCCGCATTCCGGCGTCGATGTGCGGCGTGGTCGGCCTGAAACCCACCTGGGGCCGCCTCTGCACGCGCGGCGCGGTCCCGCTGTCGCCGTCGCAGGACACGCTCGGCATCATCGCCCGGACCGCCAGGGATTGCGCGGCGGTGCTCGACGCGCTGGATCCAACGGCCGCGCGGGTCAACACGTTCGATCGCATCGGCGACCTCCGCAGTCCGCTGGCGGGCCTGCGCATCGGCATTGCCCGGCACCCGTTCTTCGAGGTAACGCATGACGACGGCGCCTCGGTGATTGCCCGCGCCTTGCTAGCGTTCGAGTCGCTGGGCGCCAGCTTGCATGAGCAGACCGTGCCCGGCGTCGAGGCCTGCGATACCGCGGCCACCGTGGTGACGTGGCGCGAAGCGATAGCGCTCCACGGCGAGCGCCTGCGCAACCACGCGGATCGCCTGGCCCGTGCCACGCGGCTGCGGCTGGAGACGGCGCTGGCGGCCGGCCCCGACGATTACGCGCGCGCCCTGGCCTACCGGCCGCTGGCGCTGCGGCGCTTTGTCGATCACGTCTTCTCGGCATGCGATGTGCTGGTGGCGCCCAGCGTTGCGGTGCCAACGCCGCGGATCGCCTCCGTGGCGCAAGACGCCGCGCAAGCGGTGCGCGTAACAACCTCGCTATTGCGCGCCAACCGCTGCATCAGCTATCTCGGCCTGCCTGCCGTGTCGCTGCCAGTGGGATTCACGCCCGACGGCCTTCCCGTGGGCTTGCAGCTGATCGGCAGGCCTTGGGCCGAAGGTACCCTGCTTGACGCCTGCGCCGCATTCCAGCAAGCCACCATCTGGCACCGTATCGAACCCGTGCTCAATGGCACGAAGGTGGCCGGCATCGCGGCGGAGCCGGACAACGGGTAAGCATCTGAAATGGCAGGCCGGCGCGATGGTAGACTCGGCACAGCCTCAACCCGCGCGGGCCACCTCTATAATCCGCGCTCCCGGCCAACCATCGCAGATATCTCGCCTCATGCTCAAGGAAACAGCGGAAGCCCGCCCGACACGCCGGTACGTGGAAAAACGCGAGGCGATCCTCGATGCCGCTGCCCGGCTGTTCAACCGCAAGGGCTTGCGCGGCGCCACGCTCTCGGACGTGGCGCAGGAAGTCGGCCTGAGCACCAACAGCATCACCTACTACTACCGCAAGAAGGAAGACCTTGTGGTGGCGTGCCTGATGCGCACCATCGATGAAATCGCGGGCATCGCCGACGCCACGGCCAGCGAGCCGCTGCCGCAGGCCAGGGTGCGCCGCTTCATCGCGCTTTTCTTCCAGCGGCTGGCCAGGACGGCAACCGGCGAGCGCCCCGAGCTGATGAGCTTTCGCGAGATCCGCTCGCTGCCCGACACCCACGCGGACGTCGCCTTCGCGGCCTACACGGACATGTTCCGGCGCATCCGCAAGGTGCTGCGCAGCGACACACCCAAGGACCCGGCGCAACGCAGCGCCCTGAGCGCGGCGGCGCACTTGCTGCTGTCGCTGACCAGCGGCGCGATGACATGGGTGGAGCGCTATGAGCCAGAGGACTATCCGAAGGTGGCGGATACCGTCGTGGATATCCTGCTCAACGGCTTTGCGTCACCGTCATCGCGATGGGACAGCGCCCCGGCCGGGACGCCGCCGATCTCCAAAGCCGAAACCACGCAGGAAGCCTTCCTGCGCGCCGCCACGGAACTGCTCAATGAACTGGGCTATCGGGGCGCTTCCGCCGATCGCATCTCCGCGCGGCTGAATCTCACCAAGGGGGCCTTCTATCACCACAACGAAAACAAGGACGACCTGATCTCCGCCTGCTTCGACCGCATGTTCGCGGTGATCCGCGATGCGCAGTCGAAGGTGGAGGACGGCCCGGGCACCGGCTGGGACAAGCTGTGCGCGATCGCGCGCGCGCTGGTCAGCTATCAGTTTTCCAGCCAGGGGCCGTTGCTGCGGCTGACTATCTACGGCGCGCTGCCCGAGGAGATGCGCAAGGAGAAGATGCTGACGATGAACCGGCTGTCGGCGCGGTTTGCGCGGTTCCTGGTGCAAGGGATGCAGGACGGGTCGATCCGGGCGCTGGATCAGTCGATTGCTTCGTTGCAGGTAAATGGGATGATCAATGCCGCAGTGGAGTTGCGGCGGTGGGTGCCGGATGCATCCGGGGAAAACGCGGCGGATTTGTTTATCCGGCCTTTGTTCCTGGGGATATTTTCAGGGCAGTGAGCGCGAGGGTGCGCCTGGATGCGCTTCGATGCACCAAGGCCTGGCTCCTCGCTTCCCGTGTCATCCCTCAAGGTCCTCCAGATGGCAAGCCACCATCTGCCCACCTCCCCGTTCCCTCAGCACCGGATCCTCCACCCTGCAGCGCTGCGTTGCCTGCGCGCAGCGCGGGTGAAAGCGGCAGCCGGATGGCGGGTTCAGCGGACTTGGCACTTCGCCCTTGAGCACGATGCGCTGGCGCCTTTCCTCGGCTTCGACGCTCGCCACCGGCACGGCGGACAGCAGCGCCTTGGTGTAGGGATGCCGGGGATTCGCATATAGCGCGTCCCGGCTGGCGATTTCCACGATGCGGCCGAGGTACATCACGGCGATGCGGTCGCTGATGTGGCGCACCACGGCCAGGTCGTGCGCAATGAAGATATAGGTCAGCCCGAGCCGCCGCTGCAGTTCCATGAACACATTGACCACCTGCGCCTGGATCGATACATCCAGCGCGGAGACGGGTTCATCGCAAACGATCAGGCTGGGTTCGACCGCCAGCGCGCGGGCAATGCCGATGCGCTGGCGCTGGCCGCCGGAGAACTCGTGCGGGTAGCGGTCCGCCATATAAGGCAGCAGGCCGACCATCTGCAGCAGCTCGGCGATGCGGGCGCGATAGTGCTCGCGGTCGTTGGCCATGCCGTGCACTTCGAGCGGCTCGCCGATGATGTCGCAGACCTTCATGCGCGGGTTCAGCGAGCCGAACGGATCCTGGTAGACCATCTGCACGCTGCGGCGGAAGTTCTTCTCCTGCGCCTTGCTGAAGGTGGCGAAGTCGTCGCCGTCGAAGGCGATCCGTCCGCCGCTGGCGGCCAGCATCTTGATGATGGCGAGGCCGGTCGTGGACTTGCCGCAGCCGCTTTCGCCGACCAGGCCCAGTGTCTCGCCGCGCCTGAGGGTGAACGATACGCCGTCCACCGCCTTGACCGAGCCCACCTGCCGCTTGATGAAGACGCCCTGGGTCACGGGAAAATGCACCTTGAGGTCCTCGACGCGCAGGATCTCGTCGCCGATCTTGCCGTGCTGGCGCGCAGCGGGCACTGCCCGTGCTTCAGTGGTGGTCATGGTCATGGAGGAAACATGCCTTGAAGTGATTCGGCCGCACGGCACGCAGCGCGGGGCGCGACAGGCCGCATTGATCGGTGGCGAGCTTGCACCGCGGCATGAAAGCGCACCCTGGCGGCAGCGCGGTAAGGTCGGGCGGCTGGCCGTCGATGGGCACCAGCGGCTGGCGGGTATCGCCGTCGATACGCGGCACCGAGGCCATCAGCCCGCGCGTGTACGGGTGCGCGGGATGGCCGTAGAGCTCGCGCGCCGTGGCGGTCTCGACCATGCGGCCGCCGTACATCACGGCCACGCGATCGGCATAGCGGGCCACCACGCCCAGGTCGTGCGTGATGAGGACCAGTGCCGTACCGGACTGGCTGGCCAGGTCCTTGAGCAGGTCAAGGATCTGCGCTTGCACCGTGACGTCGAGCGCGGTGGTGGGTTCGTCCGCGATGATCAGCTGCGGCTTGCAGGCCAGCGCCATGGCGATCATGGCGCGCTGGCGCATGCCGCCCGAGAACTGGTGCGGATAGGCGCCCAGCCGGCTCTGCGGCTCGGGGATCTGCACCTTGCCAAGCAGCTCGCCGGCGATGCCCAGGGCGGTCTTCCAGGGCATGCCCTGGTGCAGGTTGATCGGCTCGGCGATCTGCTTGCCCACGGTGAGCGCCGGGTTCATCGACGACATCGGCTCCTGGAAGATCATCGCGATCCGGTTGCCGCGGATCGCACGCATTTTTGCCGGGCTGAGCTTGAGCAGGTCCTGCCCGTCAAAAAGGATCTCGCCCGATTCGATGCGGCCCGCCGGGCTGGGAATCAAGCCCAGGATGGATAGCGCGGTGACGCTTTTCCCCGAGCCGGACTCGCCGACGATGGCCAGCGTCTCGCCGGGGGCGACATCGAACGAGACCTGGTCCACCGCCGTGACCACGCCCCGGTCGGTGCGAAAGCGCGTGGTCAGCTGGTTCACCTGCAGGATGGGCTGCGTCATGCGGGCCTCCTTGAAAGGGACGGGCGTGGGACAGGTGTGGACAAGCATGGAGCAAAGTTGGAGCAAGGTGGGAGCAAGGAAATCAGAACCCCATCTTCTTCTTCATGTCCTGGTCGACCCACATCCGCGCGTAGATCGGGCCGGGACGGACCGCGCCCGCGCGCAGCTCGGCGTTGTAGTTCTTCACCCAAGGCCACCATGCGGTGTACACGTAAGGGGTCGGCAACCAGATATACGGCGCATCGGCAAGCACATCGCGCGTCAGCGAGCGCAAGGCCTCTTGCCGGCGGCCGAGGTCACGCATCTGGAAGGCTTCGTTCACGCGCTGCTCGTACTTGGCGTCGCCCCACTGCGCGGCGTTCCAGACCTGGCCCTTCACGAAGCTCTTGCGGATCGTGGTGGTCGGGTTGGTATGGCCGTTGCTCATCAGGTAACCGGGCGCATTGGTCTTGGTGGTCATGGCCGACAGGAACGCGCCGTACTCCATCGGCTGGATCTCGATGCGCACGCCAACCTGCTCCAGGTAGGCGCCGATCAGCGGCAGCAGCTCCAGGTGCTCCGGCTGGCAGGCGCATACCTGCACCTTGAAGGTGAAGCCCTTCGCGTAGCCCGCCTCGGCCAGCAGCTTGCGCGCCTTGTCCGGGTTGTAGGAGAACAACTCCTTCACCGAGTCCGGCATGGCGCTCAGCGGCTCGAAGTAGCCGGTGTAATCCGGATGCTGCGGGTAGGCGAACAGTTCGGCATTGCCGCCATAGAACTGCTTGACGATCTCCTGCTTGTTGACCGCCATGTTCAGCGCGCGCCGCACGCGCAGGTCGTTGAACGGCTTGGTATCGACGCGCAGCGCCACGTACTGGCCGTTGGTCGACAGCCAGCGCGACCACTTGAGCGCCGGCGCATTCTTCTTGAGCTCATCGACCGCGGTCCAGCGGACAGACTCGAGCACATCCAGCTTGCCAGTGCGCAGCATGGTGTTGCGGGTGGACTCGTCCTTGACCGTGCGCAGCACGACCTTGTCGACGAAGGGCAGCTTGTAGTCCTTGCCGGCGATCTTGTCGCTATCCCAGTATTGCTCGTTCTTCGTGTAAGTGCTGGCTGTGCCCTGGACGAAGTTGCTCAGCAGGAACGGCCCGCTGCCGTTCACATTCTTCCAGTTGCCGGCCCCGGCCGCCGCCACTTCCTTGGGCATTATGCCTGAGTAGTAGCCCCAGCCGAAGCGGTAATCCCATTCGGCGTTGAACTCCTTGAAGCGGAAGACCACGGTGTACTTGTCCGTTGCCTCCACCTTGTTGAGGTGGTCGTAATACGTGGGGATCTTCTTGGCGCTGGTGTTCTGGCGGTTGTAGCTGAAGACCACGTCGTCGGCCACCAGTTCGCGCTCTTCCATCACGCCCGCCTTGGCGGGGAACTTCACGCCCTTGCGCAGCTTGACTTCGAGCGTCAGCGGGTCGACCCACTTCCAGCTCTCGGCCAGCTCGCCGCGAATTGCATCCTCCGGCAGCCACGCATCGGCCTGGAACGGATACTTGCCGCCATTGCGCCGGGCCTTGGAAAGGTCGGCGACAAAGAGCTGTTCGTAGACCTGGCCGGTGTCGTAGTTCTGCTTCCAGTTCCAGTCGGCCAGGTCCCACGACAGGGCGGAGATGGTGGGATACATGGAGCCGATCTCGAGATTGCCGCCGTACTTCGGCGCCTCGGCCTGCGCGCAGGCCGCGCCGGTGGCAAGCGCCAGCACCACGCCCGCCACCACTGAAGATATTGTCCGGTTCAAGCCGCGTCCCTCCATCGTCATCCTCCGTTGTTGGTTATCGCGACCCGCGCATGCGCGGGTCGAGCAGGTCACGTAGTGCGTCGCCGTAGACGTTGATGGCATAGACGACAACGGTGAGGCAGATGCCGGGGGCCAAGGCCAGCCAGGGCCCCTGGAACATGAAGGTGCGGCCGTTGCCCGAGAGCATGCCGCCCCAGGTCGGCGCGGGCGGCGGCACGCCCAGCCCGAGGAAGGACAGGCCGGATTCGGCCAGGATCGCGGTGCCCACGCGCGTGGTGAACAGCACGATGATGGGCGGCAGCACATTGGGCAGGATATGGCGCCAGAGAATGCGGCCGGTGGAAGCACCCATGGACTGCGCGGCATGCACATACATGTTCTCGCGCACCGAGACCACCGCGCTGCGGATGATGCGCGAGCCGCCCACGCCCAGCAGCAGGCCCAGCGTGCCGATGATCTGCCAGCTGCCCGGGCCAAGCACGGACACCACCACGATCAGGATCACCAGGTCGGGAAAGCTCATCCACGCATCCACCATGCGCTGCACGATCAGGTCGAACTTGCCGCCCAGGTAGCCGGTCAGGATGCCGATCAGCACCGAGATGGCGGTAGCCAGCGTGGCGGCCGACAGCCCGATGATGACCGAAAGCTGCGCGCCGTACAGGCAGCGCGAGAGCATGTCGCGCCCGAGGTTGTCGGTGCCGAAGGGGTGCGCCCACGACGGCGGCTGCAGCCGCTTCATCATGCTGATCTCGTTGACGCCATACGGCGCCAGCCAGTCGGCAAAGACGCCGCAGAACAGGAAGATCATGCAAATCACCGCGCCGGCGGCGCCCAGCGGCTTCTCGCGGAACAGGCGGCCCGCGAGTGCGAAGGCTGACCCGAGCCGGCCCGGGCCAGACGTGGGGGGCACGGCAGGAACGGCCTGCGCCGTCTTGAGCGCCGGGGCGTTTGCGATTGGACGTGCCATCAGCGATGCCTCACTTTCGGGTCGAACAGCCCGTAGCTCAGGTCCACGAGCAGGTTGATGAGCATGACAGCCACCCCGACCACCAGGAACACGCCGGTGATCACGGGATAGTCCCGCTGGTTCACGGCGTCCAGCAGGAGCAGCCCCATGCCCGGCAGCGCGAAGATCTGCTCGATCACCACGGCCCCGCCGATCAGCAGCGGCGCTTGCAGGCCGATCAGCGTCACCACCGGGATCAGCGCGTTGCGCAGCGCATGGCGCAGGATCACCAGGCGCTCGTTCAAGCCCTTGGCCCAGGCCGTGCGGATGTAGTCCTGGCGCAGCACCTCCAGCATCATGGTGCGCGTCATGCGCATGGTGATGGCCGACAGTGCCATGCCAAGGATGATGGCGGGCACCAGCATGTTGCTGATGTGCTGGAGCGGGTCCTCCAGGAAGGGAACGTAGCGCACCTCGGGCGACCAGCCCCACCACACCGAAGGAAACACCATGACCATCGTGCCCATCCAGAAGCTGGGCACCGCCAGCATCAGGATGGAAAACGAACGCGCCACGTAGTCGGCCGCGGTGTCTTGCCGAATCGCCGAGAGCACGCCCACGGGCAGCGCAACCGACAGCGCCACGAACAAGGCAAGCGCGCCCAGCGAGAAGGTGGCGGGCATGCGCGCCAGCACCATCTTCAGCACCGGCTCACCCTGCCACAGCGACTGGCCGAGATCCCCGTGCAACACGATGTTGCCGATCCAGTGGACGTACTGGAACCACATCGGCTGGTCCAGGCCCAGCGCGCGGATCAGGTCCTCGCGGCTCTTGGTGTCGGCGCTGATGTCGTTCTGGCTCAGCATCAGGTCGACCACATCGCCCGGCACCATGCGCACGATCACAAAGACGATCAGGCTGGCGAACAGCAGCGTGGGCAGCAGCGCCAGCAGGCGGCGCAGGATGTAGGCACTCATGGCGCGCCCGCTTCCGTGACGCCAGTCCGGGCCATGCCGTATGCCCTTAAAAAGGATACCGTGGATACGATAAAGAATGCCGCCCCGAGCATGCCGTCTCCTGTTCGGTGCTTCGCGTGGTCGCCAAACACACCAGACAATCATCGCTTAACACGTAAATAAAGCGATATCTGATGCGATCAAGGAATGTATCCCTGGGAGTCTTCCACCGAGCTGCTGTTTGTGCAGATAGCCCATTCAGCATACCCAGAGTTCTAATTCATGACAACCGAAGTGACCCTTGAATGTCTAGTGGATTTACCTAGGTCGGCGCCGCCGTGGCGGGCCGCTTGTGCGGCGCAAACGCGCGCCGGGAAACGCGAGGGCGAGCGCAGGCGCCACGCCTGCGCGTGGACGGCCTGCAAACACGGTTGAAGATGGTGCGTTGCGGCGCTCAGTAGCCGCGCAAGGTCGCCCAGCGCTGGGCGTGGAAGTTGGTGTCGCCGAGCAGGATCTGCGCGGCGCAGGCGCGCTTCATGTAGAAGCCGATTTCGAACTCGTCGGTCATGCCAATGCCGCCGTGCATCTGCACGGCCTCCTGCACCGCGAGCATCGCCGTGGACCCGGCGCGGGCTTTGGCCACGGAGACCAGCGCGATTGGCTGTGCCGGGCCGTCGTCTAGCAGTTGCTGGCTGCGCAGCACCGCCGCGCGCGTGATCTCGATCTCGCTGAACAGATGGGCAGCGCGATGCTGCAGGGCCTGGAACTCGCCGATGATCTTGCCGAACTGCTTGCGCTCTTTCAGGTATTGCAGCGTGCGCGCGAAGGCTTCGTCGGCAATACCGACCAGCTCGGACGCCAGCGCCACGCGGGCGATATCGAGCGCGTGCTCAAGCATGGCCGCGCCGCTACCGGCCTCGCCCAGCACCGCGTCCGCCGGCACGCGCACATCCCGGAACTGCACGCGCGCGGCATTGCGGGCATCCGCCATCACGGTGCGCTCCACGGTAATGCCATCGGCGCCGCGCGGCACCAGGAAGAGCGTGACGCCGTCACGGTCGCTGGTGTTGCCGCTGGTGCGGCCCACCACGATCAGCGTATCGGCGATATGTCCGTCGATGACGAAGACCTTGGCGCCATTGAGCACGAACCCGCCGTCCTGCCGCACGGCGGCGAGCGCCTGGCGCTCCGGGCGGTGCGCCGCGCCCTCGTCGATCGCCAGCGCGGTCAGGTGCTTGCCAGCCGCCATGGCGGGCAGGAAATGCGCCTTCTGCGCTGCGCTGCCGCCGCGGGAAATCAACGAAGCGCCCAGCAAGGCGGTGGAGAAAAACGGCGTGGGGGCCAGCGTGCGGCCAAGCGCCTCCATCAGGACGCCCGCCTCCACCACGCCGAGCTCGCTGCCACCATACTGCTCGGGGATCAGCACGCCGGCAAAGCCCAGTTCGGCAAACTCCCGCCAGAGGGCGGGCGAGAAGCCCGTGTCGTCCCGCGTGTCGCGCAGCTTGCGCAGCATCGGGATGGGTGCGCTTTCGCGCAGGAATGCCAGGGCGCTGTCCCGCAGCATCTCCTGGGTCTGATTCAATACGATTGCCATAGTCGGTCCCTGAGCATTCAAGCGTGGAGTTGGGGCGGTCAGACGCCGGGCAGGCCGAGCAGGCGCTTGGCAACAATATTGAGCTGCACTTCGCTCGTGCCGCCCTCGATCGAGTTGGCCTTGCTGCGCAGCCAGCCGCGCGCGGTGGCACCGTCGTTGCTGCGCTCGCTCTCCCACTCCAGGGCCTCGCTGCCCCCAATGGACATCAGCAGCTCATAGCGCCGCTTGTTCAGCTCCGACCCGTAGTACTTGAGCACCGACGAGAACGCGGCGATGCCCTCGCCCTGCCGGGCCAGGTCCAGCGCGCGCTCCCCCGCCAGGGCGAATGCCGCTTCATCGATCTCGAAGGTGGCGATCTGCGCGCGCAGCATGGGCGCGTCGACTTCACCGCGCTCGTTCTGGCCGAGCGTGTCGCGCGCCAGCTTGCCCATCGGCGGGCGCTGGCCGCGGCCGCCGATGCCGCTGATCATCTCGCGCTCATGGGTCAGCAGGTACTTGGCGATGGCCCAGCCGCCGTTTTGCTCGCCCACCAGGTTGGCGCGCGGCACCACTACATCGTCAAAGAAGGTCTCGCAGAACGGCGACTTGCCGGAAATCAGCACGATGGGCCGCGCCGTCACGCCCGGCGTTTCCATGTCGAACAGCAAGAAGCTGATGCCGGTGYGCTTCTGTGCCGAAAAGTCGGTACGCACCAGGCAGAAGATCCAGTCCGCCTTGTCGGCGTACGAGGTCCACACCTTCTGGCCGTTGACGACAAAGTGATCGTCGCGCTCGTCCGCGCGCGTTTGCAGCGAGGCCAGGTCCGACCCGGCATTGGGCTCCGAATATCCCTGGCACCAGCGGATCTCGCCGCGGGCGATCCTGGGCAGATGCTCGCGCTTCTGCGCCTCCGAGCCAAACCGGAGCAAGGCCGGGCCAAGCATCCAGATGCCGAAGCTTTGCAACGGCACGCGGCAGCCAAGCGCTTGCATTTCCTGGCGCAGCACCTTGGCCTGCTCGCGGGAGAGGCCGCCGCCGCCATACTCGCGCGGCCACTCCGGCACCGTCCAGCCCTTCCCCCCCATGCGCGCGAGCCAGAGGCGCTGCGCCTCGGACTGGAAGCGGAACTTGCGCCCGCCCCAGCAGATGTCGTCTTCGTTGCGCACGGGCTGCCGCATTTCGGGCGGGCATTGCGCCTCCAGCCAGGCACGCACCTCCTGCCGGAAGGTTTCCAGGTCATCCACGCTTGTCTCCTGTTTTTATGGCTTGTCTTTTTTTGGTTTGGATTCGTTATATAAGCCCGACCCCGCAACGTCAATACTCCGTTTCCTAAAATGGAACCATGGCATGACCAAACATCCCATCATTACGGACAATCATGCATTTTCCACCAATGTGATAGCATTCCCGGGAACATACCGTAACCACTAAACCGGCAAGCACACCAAGCCGGTCGGCGCCCGTGGGGCGCAACCAGGAGACAATGTGGAGGCCAAAGCCAGCAGCGCGCCGCGCTGTGCCATCCCTGCCTTTCCGGGAGCCCGGGCGCCGGACCGCTCGCGCACCGTCAGCGCCGACGGCATCCGCATCGCCGTCCATGAGTGGGGCGCGATCGACGCCACGCCGGTCCTGCTGGTGCATGGCGCCATGGATTTCGCGCGGACCTTCGATGTCTTCGCGCCGCTGCTGGCCGATGCCGGCTACCGCGTGGTGTCTTACGACCAGCGTGGCCACGGCGACTCCGAGCATGCCGACCTGTACAGCTGGGTCGCGGACGAGCGGGACCTGCTGGCGGTGGCCGACTCGGTCACGCGCGAGCCGCTGATCGCAATCGGCCATAGCAAGGGCGGCTCGCTGCTGGTGCATGCGATCCAGGCGCTGCCGCACCGGTTCACCCGCTTTGTCGCCATCGATGGCCTGCCCTTTCGCAATCCGCACGCGGACAGCGCCGTGCGCGACAAGAAATCGATGACCGCGCCCATCATCACGCACTGGCTCGATACGCGCCGGCAAAGCCCGGGCCTCGCACGCAAGCCCGGCACCCTTGAGGAACTCGCCCGGCGGCGCGCCCGCATGAACCCGCGGCTGGCCCATGCGTGGCTGTGCTACCTGGCCGCGCTCGGCGCGCGGCAGGATGCGCACGGCTGGCGCTGGAAGCTCGACCCGGTGATCGGCTCCTCCGGCTTTGGCCCCATGCGCGCGCGCTGGATGACCGACCGCCTGCCGGGCTTTCCCATTCCCATGCTGGCCATCTTCGGCACGGAGCGCGAGCCGATGGGCTGGGATGCCACCGCGGCCGACCTGGCACCGTACTTCCCGCCCTCGACCCAGGTACAGGTGATGGCCGACACCGGGCACTTCATCCATATCGAGCGACCGCGAGAGACCGCGGAACGCATCCTGCCCTTCCTCCGTTCATGACCCTCTACCTGCGCCACAATCGCCTGCGCCTTGCCCTGCATCCGCTCAAGACCGGCAGCGGGCCCGCGCTGCTGTTGCTGCACGGGCTGGGCGAGCGATCGCCGGACACATTGCCGGCGGAGTACGCCGGCTGGCCCGGCACGGTGCACGCGCTGGATTTCACCGGGCACGGGCTCTCGGACATTCCGCGCGGCGGTGGCTACAGCTGCGAGTTCCTGATGGCGGACGCGGATATCGCACTGGCGCACCTGGGCCCGTCAACCGTGGCGGGGCGCGGGCTGGGCGGCTATATCGCCTTGCTGCTGGCCGGCGCGCGCCCGGAGCAGGTGCGCGGCGCCATCCTGCGCGACGGCCCCGGCCTGGCCGGTGGCGGCACCGCCGCACGCAATCCGTATATTCCGGTGGTGGATACCACGCGCACCGGCCCGCCCGACCCGTACGCCATCGCCGACCTGGCAACTGACGTGCGCCCGCCGAGCTACGCGGCCAACTACGCGATGCTGGCCGCGCAGCACGCCGACACGCCGCAGCCGATCTCCGTGTGCACGCGCGAGCGCCCGGACTGGCTGAAAGCGGTGACAGAGCTGCTCTCGCTGGAGAAGGCCGAGCTGGACCAGGCGCTGCAACATTACGCGGCGCAAGCGGCGATGCGTGGAGACGCTCAGGCATGAAAGCGGAACTCGCCACGCAAGCCGCCCGTGGCACGAATGCCGGACATGGCGATGCGCACGCACTGGCCGAGGACAGCTTCCGCGCCCACGTACAGCAGCACCTGCCACGCAACGCGCGCGCCTACCTGGTCCACGGCATGCTGGGCATGACCGGCTTCCGGCTGGTGACCGCCCCCACCTTCGTGCCGGCCTATATCTACCTGCTGTCCGGCTCCAAGCTGGTGGTGGGGTGCGTGCTTGGCGCGCAGTACGCCGGCATGGCGATGTCCTCCATCTGGGGCGCCACGCAGATCGAGCATCGCCAGCGCGTGATGCCGCTGATCTACCTGGTGGGCTGGCTGGTGCGCCTGCAGATCCTCGGCCTGGGCTTGTCCGCCTTCCTGCTCTCGGGCGACGGCGCGCTGGCCGCCGCCGCCGGGTTCCTGCTGCTGTTCGGCCTGTTCAACGGCGTGCAGAACGTCACCTTCAACTACCTCACGTCCAAGATCATTCCGCTGGAGCGGCGGGGTGCGTTGAGCGCGTTCCGCAATTTCCTCGGCGGGCTGATCGCGGCGGCGGTGGCCTATCTGGGCGGCCGTTTCCTGGTTGGCGGCAATGTGTTCGGCAATGGCTACGCCACCACCTTCCTCGCCGCCTTCGTCCTTACCAGCCTGGGCATCTCCGCGCTGACCCGCATGCGCGAGCCGGTGCTGCACGATGTACGCGTGCAATCGGGCTTTCGCCAGCGCCTGCGCGAAGTGCCGGCGCTGCTGCGCGCGGACAAGCACTACGTGCGCTTCTTCGTGGCCCGCGCGCTGGTGGCGTTCAGCATGATGGCCGTGCCGTTCTATGCCATCTATGTCGGTAGCCATCTGCCGCTCTCGGGTGCCACGCTGGGCTACCTGAGCATTGCCTACCTGCTGGCGCAGACCACCAGCAACCTGATCTGGGGCCGCCTGGCCGACCGCCACGGCTATCGGCTGGTGTTCCTGTGCAGCATCGGGCTGTGGGTGCTGTCCACCGCCGCGCTGCTGCTTTGCGATGGCCTGGGCGCGTTCCTGCTGGTGTTCTGCGGGCTGGGCGCCAGCTTTGGCGGCTACTTCCTGTCCGCGGACAACTTTGCGCTGGAGTTCGGCAACCGGCGCGATCGCCCGATGCTGCTGGCGGTGTCCGACACTGCGACCTACACGATGATGGCGTGCGGGCCGATCCTCGGCGGCATGCTGGCGCAGGGGGTGCGCTTCTCGCTGGTGTTCGTCGCGGCCATGGTGGTCATGAGCATCGCCTTTGTGCTCGCCCTGCGGGTGGAGGAGCCGCGCCGCCGCCCGCGGCCGCAGCGCGAGGGCAACGCGTAGCGCCAACATCGGGATCATCGGGATCAACAGGATCAGGGATCAACAGGAGACAGGATGACATTCAGGACCTATCCGGAATTCAGCACGCACTACCCGCTTGTGCTCACCACGATCATGAAGCGCCCAGTGCGGATGTATCCCAACGAGATCGGCGTCGTCTACCGCAACCACGCCACCGGCGAGTATTTCCGCTTTACCTGGATGCAGTGGTACCGGCGCGTGGCCCAGCTGGCCAACGGCCTGCGCGGCGAGCTCAAGGTGCAAGCCGGCATGCCTGGCGAACCTGGCGAGCGCATCGCCACGATGGCGCTCAACACCCACCGCCACCTGGAGCTGTACTACGGCGTGACAGGCATTGGCGCCACGTTGCACCCGATCAATGTCCGCCTGTCCCCGCAGCACATCGTCTACACCATCCGGCACGCGCAGGACAAGATCCTGTTTGTCGACGACACCCTGATGCCCTTGCTGGAGGGCATCTACGACCAGATCAAGGATGTGGTCGAGCTGGTGGTCTATATGTCGGACAAGCCGGGGCTGCCGCAGACCCGCATCCCCAACATCATCGAGTACGAAACGCTGATCGCCCGCCAGGCCGAGACCATCGAGTGGCCCGCCCTGCACGAGGACGTGAACGCCACGTTGTGCTACACCACCGGCACCACGGGCCAGCCGAAGGGCGCCACCTTCACGCATCGCCAGCTCTACCTGCTGACGATCCACATGATGGCACAGCTCGCCATCGGCAACACGCCGGACCACGATATCGCCGATGGCCTGGGCACGCGGCTGGGCGAAGGCGCGGTGCCGCTGCTGAATACGCCGATGTTCCACATCCACGGCTGGGGGCAGCCTTTCGTCGCGGTCTATAGCGCGCAGAAGATCGTGCTGCACGGGACCTTTACCGTACAGGGCTTCTGCGAGCTGGTGGAGCGCGAGAAGGTGACGTCGGTGGGCATCGTGGCGACCATCGCGGCCATGCTGCTCGAATACCCGGACCTGAAGAAGTACGACCTCAGCAGCCTGGTGCGCGTCAGCGTGGGCGGCGGCGCGCTGCCGCTCGGGCTCAAGCGCAAGCTGGAAGCCCTGATCCCCACCTTCCGCATGAGTTCGGGCTACGGCATGACCGAGACCGCGCCCACCATCGTTGGCTCGTTCATCAAGAAGACCATGGTCCACCTGGAGCGGGACGAGACCGATGCGGTGCTGGTCAAATCCGGCCTGCCGATTCTTGGCGTGGAGGTGGAGGTCATCGACGACAAAGGCAAGCCGGTGCCTCAGGACGACCACACGGTCGGCGAGATCGTGGTGCGCGCGCCCTGGGCAACCGGTCAGTACTACCGCAACCCCGAGAAAAGCGCGGAGTTGTGGCAAGACGGCTGGCTGCACACCGGCGACATCGCCAAGGTGGATGCCGAGGGCTATATCACCATCGCCGACCGCATGAAGGACGTGATCCGCAGCGGCGCGGAAATGGTGCCCACGGTACTGCTGGAGAACCTGATCGCGATGGCCGATTTCGTGCACGAGGCGACAGTGGTCGGCGTGCCCGATCCGGTATGGGGCGAGAAGCCCTTGGCGCTGGTCAGCGTGCGCAACGGCTTTGAGGCCAGCGAGGACAGCGTCATCGATTTCCTGAAGGTGCACGGCGTCGAGACCGGCAAGATCACCAGGTGGATGCTGCCCAAGCTCGTCGCCATCACGCGGGACATCCCCAAGACCAGCGTAGGCAAGTACAACAAAAAGCAGATCCGCGATGACCTGGAGACATTCCTGGCCATCGCCAAGGACGTTTCGCACCGCCACGGTTAGGCATTCACTCAAAACACTGCAGGAGACTTCCCATGCGTGAAGCAGTTATCGTATCCACCGCACGTACGCCGATCGGCAAGGCCCATCGCGGCGCCTTCAACAACACGCAGGCGCAGGAACTCGGCGCCCACGCCATCTCGCACGCCGTGCAGCGTGCCGGCATCGACCCGGCGGAGATCGCAGACGTGATCCTGGGCTGCGCGGTGCAGCAAGGCTCCACGGGTGGCAACGTCGCGCGCCAGGCGCTGCTGCGCGCCGGGCTGCCCGTCACGGTGTCGGGCATGTCGATGGACCGCCAGTGCGCCTCCGGCCTGATGGCGATCGCCRCGGCCGCCAAGCAGATCATCGTCGACGGCATGCAGGTTGCCGTGGGCGGCGGGCTGGAGTCGATCTCGCTGGTCCAGAACGACAAGATCAACCGCTACCGCGCGCAGGATCCGCAGCTGGTGCGCACGCTGCCGCAGATCTACATGACGATGCTGGAGACCGCCGAGATCGTGGCGCAGCGCTATGGCGTGAGCCGCGAAGCCCAGGACGCGTACTCGCTGCAATCGCAGCAGCGCACGGCCGCCGCGCAGCAAGCCGGCCGCTTCGACGCGGAAATCGTGCCAATCACCACCACCATGCTGGTCACCGACAAGGCCAGCGGCGCCGTGAGCGAGAAGCAGGTCACGCTGGACAAGGATGAGGGCAACCGCCCCAGCACCACGCTGGCCGACCTGCAGGCCCTCAAACCGGTCTTCAAGAACGGGCAACGCGTGGCCGAGGGCAGCTTCATCACCGCCGGCAATGCCTCGCAACTGTCCGATGGCGCCTCCGCCATGGTGTTGATGGAAGCCAAGGAAGCCGAACGCCGCGGCCTGCAGCCGCTGGGCGCGTACCGCGGCATGGCCGTTGCCGGCTGCGATCCGGACGAGATGGGCATTGGCCCGGTGTTCGCCATTCCCAAGCTGCTCAAGCAGCATGGCTTGTCGATGCGCGACATCGGCATCTGGGAACTGAACGAGGCGTTCGCCAGCCAGGTCCTGCATATCCGCGATACGCTCGGCATTCCGAACGAGCGCCTGAACGTCTCCGGTGGAGCGATCTCCATTGGCCATCCGTACGGCATGTCCGGCGCGCGCATGAGCGGCCACCTGCTGCTGGAAGGCAAGCGCCGTGGCGCCAGGTTCGGCGTGGTGACGATGTGCATCGGCGGCGGCATGGGGGCGGCCGGGCTGTTCGAGATTTTCTGAGCCGGGCGCCAGCCCTCGCATCAAGCCGCCTGAACCGACACACCGACACACCCACGCACTGGAGTCCACACCCATGACCGCTATCAACGCAGTCGCCGATCTCGCCGTGGAAGGCGATATCGCCATCCTGACGCTCAACTCGCCGCCGGTAAACGCACTGTCCGCCRCAGTCCGCGCCGGCATCCTCGATGGCGTCGAGCGCGCCATCGCCGACAGCAACGTCAAGGGCATCGTCCTGACCTGCGCGGGCAAGACCTTTATCGCCGGCGCCGACATCACCGAATTCGGCAAGCCGCCGGTTGGCCCGTCGCTGGCCGACGTGCAAGCCGCAATCGAAGGCTCGCCCAAGCCCGTGGTCGCCGCCATCCACGGCACCGCGCTGGGCGGTGGGCTGGAAGTCGCGCTGGTCTGCCACTATCGCGTGGCAGCCAGGTCCGCCAAATGCGGCCTGCCGGAAGTCAACCTCGGCCTGCTGCCCGGCGCTGGCGGCACGCAACGCCTGCCCCGCATCGTCGGCCCCGCCAAGGCGCTCGACATGGTGACCTCGGGCGCCCACATCGGCGCGGCCGCCGCCGCGGAGATGGGCCTGTTCGACCTGGTGACCGAAGACGCCGCGCTGCGCGCCGGCGCCATTGCCTTCGCCAGGCAGGTCAACGCCGAGCAGCGCCCGCTGCGCAAGGTGCGCGACCTCAACGAGAAAGTGGAAGCCGCGCGCGGCAAGCCGGAGCTGTTCGCCGACTTCCGCCGCGCCAATGCCCGCAAGTTCCGTGGCTTCGACGCGCCCGAGTACAACATCCGCTGCATCGAGGCCGCGGTCAACCTGCCCTTCGACGAAGGCATGAAGGTGGAGCGCAAGCTCTTCCTGGAGCTGATGAACGGCACGCAATCCGCCGCGCAGCGCTACTACTTCTTCGCCTCGCGCCAGGTCTGGAACCTGCCCGACGTGCCAGCCGATACGCCGGTCATCGACGTGAAGAAGGTCGGCATCATCGGCGCGGGCACCATGGGCGGCGGCATCGCCATGAACATGCTCAACGCCGGCATTCCCGTCGTGATCGTGGAAACCGCGCAAGAAGCGCTGGACCGCGGCGTGCGCACCATCCGCGCCAACTACGACAACACCGCAAAAAAGGGCCGCATCACCGCCGCCGATGTCGACAAGCGCATGGCGCTGCTGACCCCGACGCTGGAACTCGGCCAGCTGGCCGATGCCGACCTGGTCATCGAAGCCGTCTATGAAAACATGGACGTGAAGAAGAACATCTTCGGCAAGCTCGACAAGATCGTGAAGCCCGGTGCCATCCTGGCCACCAACACCTCCGCGCTCGACGTCAACGAGATCGCCCGCGCCACGTCGCGCCCGGAATCCGTGATCGGCCTGCACTTCTTCTCGCCGGCCAACGTCATGAAGCTGCTGGAAGTGGTACGCGGCGACAAGACCTCCAAACCCGTCATCCGCACATCGATGGAGCTGGCCCGCAAGATTGGCAAGATTGCCGCACTGGTGGGCGTGTGCCCGGGCTTTGTCGGCAACCRCATGCTGGCCCAGCGCCAGCGCGAAGCGCAGAAGCTCGTGCTCGAAGGCGCGCTGCCGTGGGACATCGACCGCGTGCTGTACAACTTCGGCTTCCCGATGGGGCCATTCGCCATGAGCGACCTGGCCGGCCTGGACCTGGGCTGGATCCGCGAGAAATCCAGCAGCTCCACGCTGCGCGAGATTCTGTGCGAGATGGACCGCCGCGGCCAGAAGACCGGCGCGGGCTACTACGACTACGACGAGAAGCGCAATGCCATCCCCTCGCCCGTGGTCGAGGGGATCATCCGCGACTTTGCCGCCAGGCAGGGCAAGACCAGCCGCGGGGTCTCCGAGCAGGAGATCCTGGAGCGCTGCATCTACCCGATGATCAACGAAGGCGCGAAGATCCTGGAGGAAGGCAAGGCCATCCGCGCCTCCGACATCGATGTAGTGTGGGTCAACGGCTACGGCTGGCCGGTGTACCGGGGCGGCCCGATGTGCTATGCGGACACGATCGGGCTGGACAAGGTACTTGCAGCCATGAAGCACTTCGAGGCGACGCTCGGCGCGGACTTCAAGCCGGCCAAGCTGCTCGAGGACCTGGTTGCGCAGGGCAAGAAGTTCAGCGACCTGAAGTAGGCAGTTCCGGCGCTGCGTGCCGATGCGCCCCCTTGGCCGGCCCGGCCTTGGGGGCCATGTAGCGCCGCAGCTCCACCCACTGCCACGACAGCAGCGCCGGGATGCCGAAGAGCACCTCGCGCGCGCGCTTGACCAGTGCCAGCGACAAGGCCACCTGCGGGTCGACGCCAAGCAGGTGGCCCAGCAGCATCATCACCGCCTCCTGCACGCCAAGGCCGGCCGGCACGAAGAAGGCCACATGGCGCACGGCCTGCGTCAGCGACTCGATCGCCAGCGCCTGCCAGAGCGGGACGGGATGGCCCAGCAGCCACAGCGCGAACCAGATCTCCGCCGCGCCCAAGGCCAGGCCGGCGAACTGCCAGCACAGCGCGGCCAGCAACTCGCCGCGGCGCGCATTCAGCGCACGGATCTGCGCGTCGAGCCGGGCGCCGTCGATCAGCGCGACCACCCGGTGGTCCGCGCCGAACAAGCGCCGCGCGGCGCCCTCCAGCCGCTCGAACAGCGCGCTATGGCGCAGCGAGAGCGCAAACAACACTGGCACCGGCAAGGACAGCAGCAAGCCAGCCAGGATCACCCAGGCATGACCATCGCCGCCACCGAGCGCCAACAGCAGCAGCACCACACCGAGCGCGGAGAACAGGTACTGCGCGAACAGCGTCACCATGACTTCCACCACGATGCTGGCGGTCACTGCCGTGGTATCCGCGATGCGCAGGCGGGTCAGCCGGATGCCGACCAGCTCGCCACCCACACCCACGGTAGGCAACAGCCGGTTGACCGCCTCGCGCACGGTGGCCACCCACCACAGGAAGGCGAGGCCGGCGGACTCATCCGGATCGGCTGACGTCAGCAACACCCGCCAGCCTTGCGCGTCCAGCAGCAGCGGCAGGGCGTGGAAAGGAACCAGCAGCAGCAGCGGCCAGCCAGCCTGGCCGACGATGCGGCCAATGTCGGACGCGCCTTCGTGCAGCACCAGTGCCGTCAGGGCCAGCATGCCCAAAAGCCCGGTCAGGTAGATCAGGCGCTTCATGCGGGGGCCAGGGCACCGGGCGCGCCAAAGATGTCGGTAAAGCCGCCGCGACGCACACCGGCGCGCTCCAGCGCCTCGCGCACGCGGGGCGACAGCAGCGCGGCCAGCTCGTCGGCATGGCGATAGCCACGCATGCTGGGCGCGACCTCGGCGCCGGAGACCACGCCGGGATGCAGGTAGATCTCGCCCACGCCCGCCGGCAGCTCCACCAGCGCGGCCAGCAAGGCGGCTTCGTCCATGCGGCCGCTATTGGCAATGCCAAGCACGTAGTCGTTGTGGGCAATGCCGGCCAGGTCCAGCCGCCTGCGCAACAAAGCCAGCCAGGGCCGCAGCAGCAGCGGCGCCGCAGGCTCGCTGGGCAGGCGCATGGCGTGCAGGCCGAACTCGCGGCCGATCTGCAAGATCAGGGACAGCACGGTGGGATGCAAGTGGAAATGCTTGTGGGTGTTCACGTGGTCCAGCGTCAGCCCGGTGGCGGCGAACGCCTCGAACTGGGCGCGGATCTCCGCGGCCAGCTGGCGCCGCACATGCGGCAGGAAGAAAAAGCGGAAGCCGTCGCGCGCCATGGC
Organism: Cupriavidus sp. 05L411; assembly: GCF_056398045.1. Taxonomy (NCBI): domain Bacteria; kingdom Pseudomonadati; phylum Pseudomonadota; class Betaproteobacteria; order Burkholderiales; family Burkholderiaceae; genus Cupriavidus; species Cupriavidus sp. 05L411. The sequence goes on from NZ_JBFTOQ010000005.1 coordinate 130,315, forward strand.
CGAGCCGAAGCGGCCATGCGCATCCACCAGCGCCGGAATGGCGGCCGGGGCCAGCACGGCAGGGCCGTCGGCCAGCACCACATGCAGGCCCACGCGCAAGCGCGGCAGGCGCCTGGCGCGCGCCACCGCATCGGCGGCCGCACTCGCGCCCACCATCAGGCTGGCGGCGTTCAGCACGCCATCGCGGTGCGCCAGCTCCACCGCTTCGTTGACACCGCCGTGCAGGCCGAAATCGTCGGCGGTGATGATCAGGGCACGCCGCGCAGGATCAGACACCACAGGATCGCTAGCCAGGGTCAGGCCTCGTGCGAGCGCAGGAAGCGGAAGAACTCCACCCCTTCGCGCAGGCGGCGCTTCATCATTTCCCAGCTGCCCAGCATCTCGCGCACGATCTCCCAGATCTTGCTCGGGCGGAAGTAGAAGCGCTTATAGAACGTTTCCACGCCGTGGTAGATCTCTTCCTTGCTCAGGTGCGGATAGCTGATCGCGGCCAGCTGCACGCCCTTGTCGTTGACCAGGTTGATGACCTTGTTGTCTTCCAGCCAGCCGTTTTCCACCGCCTGCCGGTATAGCGTGGTTCCAGGATAGGGCGCTGCCAGCGAGACCTGGATCGTGTGCGGGTTGATGTCCTTGGCGTAGGCGATGGTCTTCTCGATCGTCTCGCGCGTCTCGCCGGGCAGGCCGAGGATGAAGGTGCCGTGGATGATGATGCCGAGCTTGCGGCAGTCCTCGGTGAAGCGGCGCGCGATATCGGTGCGCAGGCCCTTCTTGATATTGAGCAGGATCTGGTCGTCGCCGGACTCGTAGCCCACCAGCAGCAGGCGCAGGCCGTTTTCCTTCATGATCTTGAGCGTGCTGTAGGGCACGTTGGCCTTGGCATTGCAGGACCACGTCACGCCCAGCTTGCCCAGCCCGCGCGCGATCTCCTCCACGCGCGGCTTGAAATCCGTGAAGGTGTCGTCGTCGAACATGATCTCCTTGACCTCGGGCATGTTCTCCTTGATCCATTTGACCTCGGCGATCACGTTCTCCGGGGAGCGCGTGCGATAGCGGTGCCCGCCCACGGTCTGCGGCCACAGGCAGAAGGTGCACTTGGAGCGGCAGCCGCGCCCGGTATAGATCGAGACGTAGGGGTGCTTCAGGTAGCCGATGAAGTAGTTGTCGATCTTCAGGTCGCGCTGGTAGATGGGTGCCACGAAGGGCAGCTCATCCATGTTCTCGATCATCGGGCGCGGGCCGTTATGCTCCTGCGAGCCATCGGGCAGCTTATAGCTCAGGCCAAGCACGTCCTTGAGTGGCTTGCCGGCGGCCACCTCCTGGCAGGTGTAGTCGAATTCCTCGCGGCACACGAAATCGATGGCGGGGCTGGCGCCGAGCGTGCCGCCGGGGTCGACGGCGGGCTTGGCGCCTACCATGCCGATCATCACCCCTGGGTGGCGTGCCTTGAGTTCTTCCGCGAACTTGGCATCAGTGGGAAAGGACGGCGTGCTGGTGTGGATGATGACCAGTTCATAGCCGGCGGCGATATCCAGCGTTTCCTGCACACCCAGGCCGTCGGCGGGCGCGTCGAGCACGCGGCTATCCGGCACCAGCGCGGCGGGCTGCGCCAGCCATGTCGGGTACCAGAACGATTTGATCTCGCGCTTGGCCTGATAGCGCGAGCCGGCGCCGCCGTCAAAGCCATCGAAGGAAGGCACCTGGAGGAAGAGGGTTTTCATAGCAGCCTCGGGGGATTCAAGCCGTTTGTCGAAAGGGACGACTGGCGTTCCGGCACGCCATTGTCCGTCCCCTCCGTCATCAAGGGAAGGGGGCGAAGCGTTACGCCAGCCCCCTGGTAAGGTTCCATGCCCGCACGCGCCGCCGGCGCGCGCGGCTGCAGCGGCGCCTCGGCTGTGGGAGGGTCTCGCACCGGCAATATCCGATCGCGCCAACGTACCTGCGATCCGGCCAGGGCAACCGCCCACTCCACGAGCAGCAAGATATCACGCAGTGGCGCCATCAGCGCGGCGCCGGGGCCGCCAGCCAGGAAACTGCGTGCCAGGCCGCCCAACACCACCGCGGCCAGCACCAGCGGCTGTGGCGAAAGCCAGGCGGCCAGCGCCAGCATCGGCCAGGTGAACGTGATGAAGGTGAAGGCGAAGCCAGCCGGATTGAGCGAGCGGATGGTGCGCATCCACCGCAATTCATGCGCCCAGAGATCACCAAGACTGGATTCCGTCACATCGGTGGTGACCATCTCATCCGACAGCACCGTCTCCAGCCCCTGGCGCCGAACCAGCTCGCCCAGCCAGAAATCGTCGGCAAGACGGTTGGAGAGCGCTTCGAACCCGTCAATTGCGGCCAGCGCGTCACGCCGCAGGGCAATGGTGGCGCCAAAGGAAAAACTGCGGGAGCCGCCCGCGTGGGCGATCCGCACCGAAGGCGCGAACCAGTGGTCGATAAATCCCGCCCCCAGGCGCGACCAGAAGCCGCCGACCGGATGGCCGCGATACAGGCAGGTCACTACACCGACCGGGGCATCGGCCAGGGGGGCGGTAACGCGTGCCAGATAATCCGGCGCCACGGCAATGTCGCTATCGGCGACCACCAGCCATGCGTGGCGCGCGCGGGCGCAGAGGTTGATCAGGTTGCTCGCCTTGAGATTGCTGCCATGCACCCGGGGATCGATGACCAGGTCGATCTCGCAGGCGGGGAAGTCGGCGCGCAAGCGCTCCACGACGCCAATGGCGGGATCGTCGGCAGCGCGTACGCCAAACACGATCTGGTAGGCGGGGTGCTGTTGTCGGCACAAAGTGGCCAGGTTTTCGTAGAGCCGGGGCTCGGCGCCACAGAGTGGCTTGAGCACGCTCACCGGGTGAACGCTCGTGCTATCCGGGGCTACGCAGGCGGGCGCCGGGCCGGGCGAGGAGCGCCGGCTGAGCCACGCCGCCATCACCGCATATCCTGCCGCAAGCCATGCCACTGCCGGACCAGCGAGCCCACCCAACGTCATTTCGGCCAGTCCTCAAATTAAGGTTTTGACTAAAGTTGTACGGTATAGCGTAAATACTTAAGGAAGTATTAAGGGGAAATATGACGTACAGAAGTTATTTCGTCCACTAGAAAGATCGCTGATGGCGTGGGGACAAGGTGGGGTACGTCAATCAGACAAGAAAGATATTGATAACAATTCTTGTTACTTTTATTTATATCGGAAGGGCCAGGGCCTGAGACAGGCCCTGAGCACCAGCTACGCTCAGAGCGTCTCGCCCGCCTTGAGCACGCCTGCCGCCTGCAAGGAAGCGTCGAGCCACGCCGGGCGCAACGCCTGGCCGGACCGGATGCCGTCGATCCGCTTTCGCTCCGCCGCCACCTTCCCGGCCGCCCGCCCGATCAGCTCGGCCACCTTTTCGCGCTCGACCACCACCACGCCATCGGCGTCGCCGATGACAAGATCACCGGCCCTGACCGTGACGCCGCCGCATTGAATCGGATGGTTGACGCGGCCGGGCACAAGCTTGGTGGGACCATTGGGATTCGTGCCCACGGAGTACATCGGAAAGCCCAGCTCGCGAATCTCATCGGCGTCGCGCGATGCCGCGTCCAGGACCACCGCTGCCACGCCAAGCGCCTTGCACTGGTTCGTCATGATGGCGCCCATCAGCGCGCAAGACTGGTCGCCCTTGCCGTCCACCACAATCACATCGCCTGGCTTTGCGAGCGCCATGGCGGCGTGAATCATCAGGTTGTCCCCCGGACGGACTTCGACCGTGAGCGCGGTCCCGCAGAAGCGGCTCGCGCGATCGAGCGGTGCGATGCGCCCGTGCATGCCGCCCCGGCGCCCCGCCACATCCGCGAAGATCGAAGCGGCGAACTGAGACGCCTGCTCGATCAGGTCCGGGCGAACACGCTCGAAATCCCGGACCATATCCGGCAGATTGCTCTCGATGTCGATATCCATGTCGATGTCCATGTCATGTCCCTTTAATTCAGCGTGACGTTGGCTTCCTTGATCACGCTGACCCATTTGCGCTTGTCGGTGGCCAGGAACTCGCGGAATTTATCCGACGTGCTGCCAACCACCTCCATGCCGTCCTGACTCAGGCGCTGCGCAATCTCCGGCTGGCGCAGCACCTGCGCCACGTCGTGCTGCAAGCGCGCCACCACGTTGGCCGGCGTGCCCTTGGCCGCGCAAAGCCCGGTCCACGCCACGGGGTCAAAACCCGGCACGCCCGACTCCGCGAATGTCGGCACGTCGGGCAGCGACTGCAGGCGCTGCAGCGACGCCACGCCAAGCACGCGCAGCTTTCCGGATTTCGCGTAAGGCAGTGAGCTGATGGGCTGGTCGAAGATCAGGGAGACCTGGCCGCCAAGCAGGTCCGTCATGGCCTGGCCCGTGCCCTTGTAAGGCACATGGACAATGTTGATGCCGGCGCGCAGCTTGAGCATTTCACCCGCGAGGTGGCCCGCCGTGCCATTGCCGGACGAAGCGAAGTTCAGCTTGCCTGGATTGGCCTTGGCATACGCAATCAGTTCCCTGACGTTGTGGATGGGCAGCGCCGCGTTGACCAGCGCGATATACGGCGTGTTGGCGATCAGGGACACCGGGATGATGTCGGTCTGCGGATCGTAGCTGACCTTCTGCAAGGACGGCTGGATGGACAGCATCCCCGTGGTGCAGATCATCAGGGTGTGGCCATCGGCGGGCGCTTTCAGCATGGTGTCGGCAGCGATGTTGCCGCCGGCGCCGGGGCGGTTGTCGATGAGCACCTGCTGGCCCAGGGCCTCGGACAGCTTGGGCGCCAGCAGACGGGCGACGATATCGTTCGAGCCACCAGGAGAAAAGCCCACAAGGATGCGGATCGGCCTCGAGGGATACGCGGGCTCGCCATGGGCAGCCGTGGCAAGCAGCGGCAAGCCCGCCGCGACGAGGCGAAGACACTTCAGCAGAAAGTTCATGGTGCGCCCTGGTGGATGGAGTCAAGGAAGGTCGTGCGATGCCTAGCGAATCAATGCGGCGGCCGCGGCTTCGATCCGGCGGCAGCCCTCGTCCAGCTGCGCCATGCTGGCGGCGAACGAAAGCCGGAAGTGCGTATCGACGCCGTAGGCGGAACCCTGCAGTACCGCGAGATCCTGCGAGTCCAGCAACCAGTTGACCCAGTCGTCGCTGGACCGGATCACCGAGCCGTGCGGTGTGCGCGCGCCGATCAGCGCTTCACACGACGCAAAGACATAAAATGCGCCCGCTGGCGCCTGGCAGTGAATGCCGTCGACCTGCCCGAGCGCGGCAACCACCCTGTCCCGGCGCGCCTGGAACACCGCCTTGTTGGCCGCGATGAAATCCTGCGGGCCATCCAGCGCCGCGATCGCCGCGGCCTGCGCCACCGAATTGGCCCCGGAGGTGCTCTGCGATTGCAGCTTCACCATCGCCTTGATGAGCGGCGCCGGCGCGCCGGCGTAGCCGATGCGCCAGCCCGTCATCGCGTAGGCCTTCGAGACGCCGTTGATGGTCAGCGTGCGCGCCTTCAGTGACGGAGCGGCTTGCGCAATCGTGACAAAGGCGGCGCCGTCGTAGGTGAGGTGCTCATAGATGTCATCCGTCATCACCCAGACGTGCGGATGACGCTCCAGTACCTCGGCAATGGCAACCAGCTCCGCGCGGGTATAGGCGGCGCCGCTGGGGTTGTTCGGCGAATTGAGGATCAGCCAGCGGGTCCGCGCGGAGATGGCCCGCTCAAGATCCTCGGGGGTGAGCTTGAACCCGTTCTCCGCCTGGCACGCCACGAACACCGGCACGCCACCGGCAAACAGCGTGATATCCGGGTACGACACCCAGTATGGCGCGGGCACGATGACCTCGTCGCCCTGTTGCACCGTGCACATGAGGGCATTGAAGATGACCTGCTTGGCGCCGGTGCTGACGATGATCTCGCTGGCCGCATAGTCGAGACCGTTCTCCCGCTTGAATTTTTGCGCGGCGGCGTGGCACAGCTCGGCCGTGCCCCCCACATCGGTGTAGCGCGTCTTGCCGGCCTGCATCGCGCTCCAGGCGGCTTCCCGGATGTGGGCCGGCGTCTCGAAGTCCGGCTYCCCGGCGGTGAGGCCGATCACATCGCGCCCCGCGGCGCGGAGCTCCCGCACGCGTTGCCCCGCCATGGAACTGGGAGAGGGCTTGATTCGGTTGAGTCGGTCGGTGAGCGAAAGCATGAGGCGTGGCCATGGAAGGGATCTTGGGAGAAAGTATCCGCCCCCGCGCCGGCCCGGCAAAACGAGAAATCGGATTGCGCCGGTATTCCATTTTTTCGTGATGATGGCATTGTTGGTGCGAGAATATGTCGCCGCACAGAATCGGAAATCAAATGTCTATGTCTGTCACGTTCAAGCAACTCGAAGCCTTCTACTTCTGTGTGACGCATGCATCCTTCAGCTCGGCGGCCACCAAGCTCCACGCAACGCAATCGGCAATGTCCAAGCGTGTCGGCGAACTGGAGGCAGTCCTGGGCGTGCAACTCGTCCACCGCACGCCAAAGGGTCTCGTGCCCACCCATGCCGGCAGCCGGCTCCTGACCCTCGCCGAAGAAGCCATGCGGCTGCGCGAGCGGATCGATGCCGAGGTCGGGCAGGTCGACAACCTCACCGGCACCTACCGGATCGGCGTCACCGAGCTCATCGCACTGACCTGGCTGACCAAGCTGCTCAAGGAACTCAAGAACCGGCATCCAGAGCTTCAACTGGAACCGGTGGTCGATGCGGGCATGAACCTGTTCGAAGGCCTGGAGGCAAACAAGATCGACCTGGCGATCCTGCCGGGCACGTTCTGGGGCGAAGCCTACAAAACGGTGGAGGTCGGCCGCGTGGAAGACCTGTGGATGGCAAGCCCCACCCTCGCGTTACCCGACAGGCCGCTGCGCCCCGAAGAATTTGCCCAGTATCCCGTGCTGGAGCAATCCATCGGGTCCGCGAAAAACACCTTCTACGGCGCCTGGCGCCGGGAGCATGGATTCAGGTTCAAGAAGGTATTTGCCACCAACAACCTGACCGTATTGAGAGCACTGACCATCGAAGGACTCGGCATCAGCCAGCTTGCCCTGGACTACTTCGCCACGGATATCGATCAAGGGCTCTTGCGCGTGGTAAAGAGCGACCCCATGCCGCCGCCGCTGGTTTACTCCGCCGTGTACCGGGACGATGCCTTCAGTGCGGCGCTGGATGTCATTGCCGAGGTCAGCCGGCTTGTGTGCGACTTTTCGCGTGGCCCGCATGATCTTGCGGTTGCGCGGTGAGCGCATCGAGTCCGGCAGCGGCGCATAAGATGCGCACGCTCGTTCGCGGGATCGCCACCCACACTGTTCCGATAACGTCGCATCCGCCCCACCTGCAGGTGGTTAAGCGGGTCTAGGTGGGCGAAGCAGTGCGCGATCGAGCGCGCCAACGCTCGGATCGAACCAGGTCCGAGTATTGCGTGCCCAACCGGGAGATGCTGCCCCAAGGAAATTGGAAAGGGTGTCGTAATGCACATTCGTTATATTCAATGATATATTTCGAAAGTCAAGCGGGAGCCGGGACACGATAGGTTGCCAGCGGCAACATCCGGCCCCAACTCGGCGGACTCATGACGACATCTGGATTTTTCATGGAAAGCACATCAAGGCTTGATCGGGAAGCCGTAGGGACCAAATTCTCACTGCCCGCCATGCAATACGCGCGGGACAAGACCTTCGAAGGGGTCCAGCGCATTGCCGCGGGCATTCGTCCAGGCATGACCGAAAAACAGGCCTGCGATTTTGCGCGCATCACGCTCGAAGAGTTGGGCATGCAGCGCATCTGGCATCAGATCATCGTGCGCTTTGGCCGGAACACCCTGAAAACGTTCAAGGAGCGCATCGATCCGGATCATGTTCTCGGTGAGCATGACATCTTCTTCATAGACCTCGGCATTGTCTGGAACGATCATGAAGGCGATGCGGGTGATACCTTCGTCGTGGGGGAGGACCCGGAGATGCATGCCTGCGCCGAGGCCGCGCGCGCCCTCTGGCAGGAAGTCAGCGCGCGCTGGCGTGAAGAGGGTCTTGGCGGACCGGCGCTATACCAATATGCAGCGCAGAGGGCCGAGGCCGCGGGCTGGAAGCTCAACCTCGAAATCAAGGGGCACCGCGTATCCGATTTCCCTCATGCGATCTATCGGGCGGGGGACCTGGGAGACTATGAACGGTGCCCCGGGACTGGACTGTGGATTCTGGAGATCCAGATCGCCCATCCCACCAAGTCATTCGGCGCCTTCTATGAAGACATCCTGATAGCCAGCTAACCAGCCCAGCTCGGGGAGGGGCGCGCCCCTGATCGACACTTCGCGAAGGCACTTGCCAAACACGGACTCCGTGAGATACCCGGTGCCTGCGGCTTTGTGCTGGCAGCGCGACAGGCGCGCTGGGGAATCGTGTTCGCAACGGGAGGGATAAGAAGCGTCAGCCGGCGCAAGCTCGAGGCAGTCGGCATTACCTATCAGGAACCCATGCTGCTCACGGCATCGGAGTACCCGTCACGAACGGATCTCGTGGCGTCAGCCATTCACCAGGCTCGCCGCTACTATGACATCGCCAAGCCGAAGCGCATCGTCTCGGTTGGCGATGGCCGCTGGGATCTCGAAGTGGCCGAGAAGCTGGGCATCGGCTTCATCGGAATCGGGGCGTCTGCGGCGGCCGACGTCCTGACATCGCGCGGCGCCACCGTCTTCGCCGATCTCAGGCAAGCCATGCCATGCCCGCTGGAAGGCGAAGCGCGCCATGGACGCCAGTCCTACGCCGTTGGCCAGGGCAATACCGCAACACCTCCTGTGGTGCAGCAAGAAGGCCCGCTGTTCTGGCAACGAACACTCCGGGTTACAACGAGCCTTGCGATCTCAATCCCCTCTTTCTGGGGGGTAAATTATATAAATACTCTTTATGTGAAGATTAATTAACTCTGAATTTAAAATATTAAATCTCATAGCATACGAATTTGATCTAAAGTATATGATCCATGTTTCAATCCAATAGAGGTTATTTTGGGTGCGAACTCAGAAGGCGCTTCTGGAGCTTAAACCAATAGCGCTCGACCTCGACCGGCCTGGGCCGGCCTTTCGCCGACCTCCGCTAACAATCCGGGGCTACGCCTTGCACAGTGCCTTCAGGCGTGTCCCCCGCAGCGTGGATCTGGCACGTCCTGCCTCACGATAGATAACGGCGCGGCGCGCCCGTCCGAAATACCTGCAGGAGCCTGGCACGCACTCGGCTCTTGCGCACCGGAACCTCCGCCGCGGTTACGCCGCCGCTCGATTCACGCGACTCCGCCGCGAACGTGCTGTCATGGGATGGCACGGGGCGTGGGTCACACCAAGGAGCTGCAAGATGAATCAGCTGTCCCCCGAGCAAGTCCTGGCTGCGCAGAAGGCGATGATTGACGCCACGGCAGGTCTGACGGCCAAAGCTGTCGAAGGTTTTGAGAAGCTGCTCGCATTGCAGATCGAGACGACGAAAGCCGCGCTATCCGATACTCGTGAAGGCGCGCGCAAAGCCCTGTCGGTCAAGGACCCCCAGGACTTCTTCGCATTGCAGATCGAGTTGTTCAAGCAAGCGACGGAGAAAGCACTCTCGTATCGCCTGCAATTTTTTGAAATTGCCTCCGCGACGCGGGTCGAATTCGACAAGGCAGCGGAAGCGCACTACGAGGCAAACAAGCGCGGGGTGCAGCGTCTCCTTGACGGTGCGGTGAGCACCGCGCCGGCGGGTTCCAGCGCGGCTGTCACCGCCTGGCAGGCGGCAATCGATGCAACCCACACGCTATACGAGACCATGCAGTCGACGGCAAAGCAGGCGGCGCACGTTGCGCAAAGCAGTTTCAATACGGCTGCCGAAGCGGCCTCCAGGTCTGTGAAGCAACCGGCTGCCCGAGCCGTCCGGCAGTAAGCCGCGCGATGGCCGCCTGCTCCTACGGCCGTGTCACCGACCTGGCCTTCAACGCAGTGTATGGAGGATTCGAATCATGACGACGAGGATAGCCTTGGTAACGGGGGGTATGGGGGGACTGGGCGAAGCCATCAGCACCAGGCTGCTGGAAGCAGATTGCGAGGTGGTTGTGACCCACTCCCCGGGGAACACGGGTGTTGCCAGCTGGCTGTCGCGGATGCGGGAAAGCGGACACCGATTCCATGCCTTCCCGGTCGACGTGGCCGACTATGATTCATGCCAGCTGGGTGTGGCGAGGATTCGGGCGGAGGTTGGTCCTGTCGACATTCTGATCAACAACGCCGGAATCACGCGGGACATGAGCTTCAGGAAGATGGAAAAAGCTGACTGGGACTCGGTCATGCGGACAAATCTCGATTCGGTGTTCAATATGACCAAGCCGGTGTGCGACGAAATGGTCAAGCGCGGCTGGGGGCGGATCGTGAATGTGTCGTCCATCATCGGCTCGAAAGGCGGCTTTGGCCAAACCAATTACGCCGCGGCCAAGGCAGGCATGCATGGCTTCACGAAGTCGTTGGCGCTCGAGGTGGCCAGGAGCGGCGTGACGGTCAACACCGTGTCTCCTGGGTTCATTGCGACCAAGATGGTGACAGCAGTGCCGCAGGAGATCCTGGACACCAGGATCATCCCGCAAATCCCGGTTGGCCGGCTGGGTGAGCCGGAGGAAGTGGCGGCCTTGATTGTCTACCTATGTTCGCGTGAAGCGGCTTTCCTGACCGGCGCAAACATTGCAATCAATGGGGGCCAGCATCTGCAGTGACACCGGTGGAAGCATAGCGAAGCGGCACAGCGGGTCTCGGCCTGCTCCTTCGACTGAGTAGGGGGTTAATCAGGGGGCCGCTTCATTGCCAGGGGGGCCTGCGCAGGTCATTGCTACCAGCGCAGGCCTGTCCCCAGGGATCCTGTTTCGAAAATCACGTATTGCGTTCGTTGCTTGTAGGTGGCCTCCACCCGATAGTCGGCGGGCGRCACCTTGAACAGGCAGCGCGGACCGGTGGCCTGAAACGCGGCCAGCACCTTGCCATGGCGCCGCAGCTGGACATCGACCCCCGCCAGCAAGTCGCCTTGTGGCCCCTTCGTGAAGATGACGCCGAGGTTGTATTGCTGTTCGAGACTGGTCAGCTGGTCCTGCTCCTCGACGCCCGTGCCGCCGCAGATGTAGGTGACATTGCCAACAGTCCGCGGCGTCATCAACCGCGGCCCCGAGGCCTGCTGGCGCATGACTGCCGGCTGTGTCAGCGAGGCCGCGGCCTCGGGTTGCACGATGACAGGCAGCGGTTCCGGATTTTCCGCCTGCGCCTGTGTCATTGAGGCCCGCGGGTCTGCGGCTTGTGGCATCGCCGCCGCCGGGGTTGCTAACTCGGGCGGTGTAGGCACGGCTTGCGCTTGCTGGGTCGGCGCCTCCGCCTGTGCCGGTGCCGGCTCGGACAACTCGGCCGGCTTAGTCGCGGCCTCCAGCAACGAGGTGGCGGCCTGCGCACGCGGAGGCGATGTCTCGGGCAACGATTGGGCTTGCGTGCCAAACGCGAGCGCCGCCGACGTGACGGTGAGAACAAAGCGCGCAACAGCCGCAGGGCGGGCAGTATGTGAGATTGACATGGCGTTCCCCCTCTGGAATGGTGCGACAAGACTAAACACAAGCGGCATACGCAGCTATCCGCCAGAAGTCCCACCGATTTGCGGCGTGGCGCACATTACGCCCTCCTCGCGTACCGCACCCGGGCCAGACCCAGTGAGGTAACCCGCGAGGGCGGCCCGATCCGGCGCAGACTCGCTTGAACGTTCAGTTCGACGCGCTGTGCCTCCGCGTAGGTCTCCCCATCCGACACCCGACCTCAGGCATGCACTCGTGGCAGTGCCCGCTTGCTGGACGGCGCGTTTTCCTTCGCGGCGCATTCTTGCGCTCGCTTTCGTTTCATCCTCGTAACAGCGGGGCTGGTCTCCCGGTTTAGGCCGCCTCCATCGTTCAGCTGGTCGCTCTAGTGCTTTTGGCGACTGTCGCAATAGCACCCGATCACCAAATAATGGCGCACAAGCACTAAGAAAGGCATCAGGGCAGGCGCAAAGAGCAAGCCTGGAGATGTGGTTGGCAGAGAGCAGCCGTTTTTGCGGCAGACGAAAGCAGAACGAGAAGACAGTGGAATAGGCCGCCTCGCCGCAGCACAGATCGCTGCCGGGCGCGACAGGCATTGGATGGGAATAGCAGGGCGCAACCGGAGAAGATCCGGGGTCGCTTTGATTTCTGGTCGGATTCAGCAAGGTCATGCCTCGGTGGACCGGATTGGCGCGTTGCATTGCAACGAGGCCATCGGGTTGGCCGTGTGATGTCCGTCTCTCCGGTTACACGCATTGGCGCCGGCAAGGATATGCCGCGCGCCAAGGGAGACGTTTTGATTGCAGCAGTGCATTCCGGGGGAACAAAACGTGAACGCATCCCAGCAGTGCCGCAGGCGATTGCGGACCACGCTCAAGACCACAGCCGTGCTGTTAGCGCTGTTCGCTCGCGAGCATTGCGCGGCAGAAACCGCAAAGCCGGCAACACCGCGCGTGCAGCCGCCGGCCAGGTTGGAGCAACCCACATCGGCGGGCGAGCACGACAGGCTCAGGGAGCGCATTTTCGCCCTGGCCGAAGCAGGCTCTCCAAAACTGGCGCTGGAACAGGCCACCGCACGCCCGGATGTCTTCGCGCGCCGGGATCTGCTGCTGCTGGAGCATCTTGTCGTTGCCCAGCAGATCCGGTGGGCACGGCAGCAAGCCAGCGCTTCCAATGACCAGGATCGCCTGGTTCCCGCCGACAGCGCGCTTGCGGCTGCCGAGGCACTGCAAGGCAGGATTCCCGCCGACGACGAATACAACGGGGTGCGGGGCGCGGTCCAGGCGGATCGCCTCACGGCGTTGTCCGTGCGCGGACGCATGAAGGAAGCCACCGCGCTATACGAGCAGCTTTCGCTGGCCAACGAGCCGCTACCGGGCTCGGCTTATGCCGCCGCGGGCGATGCCTACGCCTATCTCGACAAGCCCGACCTTGCCTCGCACGCCTACGAACTGGCCTTGCAGGCAGTCATCGAGCCGATCAAGGAGACCACCGAGCCCTATGCGCTATCGCGTCCTAGCGTGCAGGAGAGCCTATTCTTTGCCTACCTGGACCAGGGACACTACGAGGCGGCACGCGAACTGGTCTCGATGATGGCTCGCAACACACCGGCGCAAACCGAGCTGTCCGAAGACTTGGACAAGACCAATCCCGAGTACGGCCGCGTCAAGAAGCTGCAGGCGCAATACCTCCTCTATACCAATCACGTCAATGAGGGCGTCCAGGCACTGGATGCCTTGCGCAAGGACGCCCCCTTCGATCCCTCCCTGCTGACCGCCCGCGCGGACGGCTCGCTGGTGCTGGAACGCCCGTACGCCTCGCAAAGCATCTACCGGCAGGCGCAGGCCGACCACCCCGGCGACATCGAAAGCCTGGTGGGGCTCGGCAAGACCGCCCTCCAACTCCATCAGTACGATCAGGCGAAGGCGGTCGCCGCGGCCTTCGACGGCAATTTCCCCGACAACAACAGCGTCAAGAACTTCCAGCGCGAGTACCGCGTCTACGAGCGCCCGCAACTGATCATCGACGCCATTGGCGAGCGCGGCAACGCAGTGCTGGCCGACCATGCCTGGGGTGTTGACACCCGTCTCTACTCGTCGCCGATGGCCGACTACTGGCGTGTCTTCGCGCACCAATACACCGCGCGTGGCGACACCGGCGATGGCCAGAGCGTCAGCCGCATACGCAACGGCCTCGGAGGCGACTTCCGGCGCGACGGCTGGGAAGCCGCCGCCGAGCTGCATCAGTCCACCGGCGGCCAGGGCAAGACCGGCGGCACCGGCACGGTCGCCTTCCAGCCCAATGATTCCTGGCGCTTCGGCGCGGGCGTCGACTCCGACGACAACGCGTTGCCGTTGAAAGCCTACCAGGCAGGCGTGACAGGCCGCACTGCCACGGCATCGGCGCGCTACTCGCAGGACGATGCGCGCTACTTCAACGTGATGTATGGCGCCTCGCGCTACAGCGACACCAACTTTCACCAGATGTGGCAGGGCACCGCCTACCAGCGGCTGCTGAACCAGCCGCGCCACCAGGTGGCAATCTGGCTCGATGTGGGCACCACCAGCAATACGCTGGACAGCACAGCCTACTTCAATCCGCGCCGCGACTACACCGCGCAACTGCGCACCATGTACCAATGGACGCCGTGGCGCTATGCCGAGAAGTCCTTCAGCCAGCGCGTGTATGTCACCGCAGGTGGCTACCGACAGGACGGCTTCGGCGACAGCATGCTGTGGGAAGCGCGCCTCGAACAGTTCTGGCAACTGGGCCGCAAGGCTTCTCTCACCTACGGCATCGGCATCGGTAGCAGGCGCTTCGACGCCAATCGGGAGACAACCAAGCTGATCTACCTCAACCTCAACGTCCCTCTATAGGTCATCATGCAAAAGCTCAATCGCCGAACATTCATCGGGCTCGCCGGCGCGCTGTCGGTGACCAATAGCGTCCACGCTGGCTATGCGCTGTCCTTGCTGCCGCCGCAGGATCGCGACGACGGGCTGACCTTTCGCGTACTCGCGTTTCACGACATCCGAGACGACCTGCGTGCGGATGTGGGAACGGTGGCAGATACCTGTGCGATCAGCACCGCCACGCTCAACAATATCTTCGCCTGGCTCAAGGGCAACGACTTCCACCCTGTCAGCGTCGACCAGATCATTGCCTCGCGCAACGGCGGCCCCCGCCTGCCGCCGCGCGCTGTGCTGCTGACCTTCGACGATGCCTACAAGAGCCAGTACACCAAGGCCTTTCCGCTCTTGCAACAGTACAACTACCCAGGCCTGGTCGCGGTGGTGTCGCGCTGGACCGGCACGCCCCAGGACGAGCCGGTGCGCATCAGCCATAAGTCGGTGATGGCGCCAGGCTATTTCATGAGCTGGGACAACCTGCGCGAGATGGCTGAGTCAGGCCTGGTGGAGATCGCCTCGCACACGCACGACATGCACCACGGTGCAGTGGCCAATCCGCAAGGCAACGAACTACCGGCGGCCAGCGCGCACCTCTACCATGCCGACCTGAAACGCTACGAAACTGACCAGGAATACGAAAGCCGGGTCGGTGGCGACCTGAAGACGTGCTCAGACATGATCCAGGCGAAAACCGGGGCTCGGGTGCGCTCGATGGTCTGGCCCTACGGCATGTACAACGCAGCGCTGATCGGTGCTTCGCACAAACTGGGCATGAATGTCCACTTCACCCTCGACGACGGGCCCAATACGCCCGAGGTGCCGTTGACCAAGATCAGGCGCCTGCTGGTTTCCTACGACTGGGATGCCGGTGTCATGATGGGCCAGTTCCGCCAGCAGTCGGCCTATCGCGGCGACAACCAGTCGGTCGAACGGGTTGTCAACGTCTCTCTCGACGACGTGTACGATCCGAACCCCGATCGCCAGGAGGCCAGGCTGTCGCGGCTGATAGATCGGATCAAGGATCTTGAGCCCAAATCGGTCTACCTGCAGGCGTTTCACGATCCCGACGGCAGCGGCACCGCCCAGGCGCTCTACTTTCCCAACCGCCACATGCCGGTGCGCGGCGACCTGTTCTCGCGCGCGGCCTGGCAGTTGATCACCCGAGCTGGCGTACAGGTCTACGCGGCATTGCCGGTGCTTGCCTACAAGCTGCCCGCTGGGCATCCGGCTTCGTCCCGGCTGGTAGCGGTGATGCCGGCTGCGCCGGCCACGCCCCTCGACCCGCGCCAGCGGCAACGGCTCAGCCCCTTCGACCCGCTCGCCCGCAGCGTGATCCGCGACATCTACTACGACCTGGGCAGATACACCAGTCTTAACGGCGTCGTGTTTGGCGATGACGCGAGCCTGAGCGATGTCGAAGACGCGAGCGACGCGGCGCTTACCGCCTACGCGGACTGGGGGTTGCCGCGCGAACTGGCTGCGATCCGCGCCAACCCCGATCTGCTGCAACGCTGGTCGGACGCCAAGCTCCGGTACCTGATCGACTTTACGCGGCAACTGGGCGACCTGGTCAAGGACTATCAGGGCGGCGGCAATGTGCTGACCGTGCGCAGCCTGCCTGCCAATGYGGTGCTGCGTCCCGACGCGAGCATGCGCCTGGCCCAGGACATCGACGCATTCGCCGCGCAATACGACTTCGTCAACCTGATGGCCTACGCGGATGCCGGAGGTGGCCCGCCTTCGACGCCCTGGCTGGAGGGCCTGGTCCGCGCCGTAGCGTCGCATCCCGGCGCGCTGCCAAAAACCATCTTCGCGTTGCAGACACTCGACGGCCGGACCCAGGCGCCGGTCGCCAGCACGGCGCTACGTGATCAGATGCAGCGCCTGCGCATGGCTGGCGTGAAGCACCTCGGCTACTGCCCCGACCAGTTCATGGTGAACCAGCCAGACCTGGCTGTGCTGCGGGATGTCATGTCCATGCAGAACCTGGTGCGACCGCGCAATGGCATGAAGGTTTAGACCAAGAGCCAGATCAAGAGCCAGATCAAGACCAAGAGCCGATAGAAACAAGGTAGGGGAAGATTATGAAGAATACGGCAAGCCTGCTTTCGAATTTTGTCTTCTACTACCCACTGTTCATGTCCTACTTATGGATGACCGGTGGCCTGCTTCACTACTTCCTGATCGAGAGAAAAGAGCGCCGGAAAACGCGGGCGGACGTGTTGCTCGATTGCCCGAAGGTCTCGGTGATCGTGCCTTGCTTCAACGAGGAAGCCAATGTGCGCGAGGTCATCGCGAACCTGGCGGAGTTGCGCTATCCGAACTACAACATCATCGCCGTCAATGACGGCAGCAGCGACGCCACCGGCGATATCCTGAATGCGCTGATCGATCAGTATCCGCAATTGCTTGTGATCCACCAGAACAGTAACGAGGGCAAGGCCATTGGCCTGACCACTGCGGCGATGCTGACCGATGCCGAGTACCTGCTGTGCATCGACGGCGACTCGCTGCTCGACCGGGAGGTGATCGGCTGGATGCTGCGTCACTTCCTGCGGGATGCGGGGGTTGGTGCGGTCACCGGCAATCCGCGCATCCGCACCCGGACCTCGCTGTTGGGACGCATGCAGGTCGGCGAGTTCTCATCGATCGTGGGCCTGATCAAACGGACCCAGGAACTGTATGGCCGCCTGCTGACCGTGTCTGGCGTGATCTGCATGTTCCGCAAGAGCGCGCTGCGCGGCGTGGGCTACTGGAGCCCCGACATGCTGACCGAAGACATCGATATCAGCTGGAAGCTGCAGGTCAATGGCTGGCGGCTGCATTTCGAGCCACACGCGCTCAGCTGGATCCTGATGCCGGAGACGTTCAAGGGCCTGTTCAGGCAACGCCTGCGCTGGGCGCGGGGCGGCATCCAGGTGCTGCAGAAGTATGCGGCGCCCATCGTCACCAAGAACAAGCCGATGATGTGGCCGATCTTCCTCGAGTACACGGTCAGCGTGATCTGGGCCTATTGCATGCTGTTCACCCTGGTGATGACGGCCGCGACCGCGCTGTTCGATCTGCCCGAAGCCTGGCGCTTCGCCGGCATGCCGCGCGGGGCAGGCGTCTTTCTCTTTCTGACCTGCTGCGTGCAGATCCTGGTCGGCTGCGTCATCGATCGCTGCTACGACACCAAGCTGCTGCGCTACTTCCTGGACACGATCTGGTACCCGATCGCGTTCTGGACCATCAGCATGGTCGCATCGGTGATCGCCCTGCCCAGCGTGCTGTTGCACCAGCGCCGCACCCGGGCAAGGTGGGTCAGCCCCGACCGCGGCATCCGCGAGGACGCCCCCGCGTCCACGCCGCCAAGGTCACCTGCGCCCGCATCTTCAGTTGTCGGGCAGCTTGAAGAGCATTCTTGAGGAGGAGTGAGACATGAAAGAACCCATCATTGACGCGTCCAGCACGACATTGCAGCAGTATCTGCAGCATCTAGCACGGGGTAAGGCAGTCCGACGATATCTCTGGTATCGGCTGGCGCGGCCGCTGCTGGTGGCCTGCATCTGGGTAGCTGCGGCGTTCTACATCTACTGGTGCGTGGCTTCCGCGGGAAGCACCGAGTTCTCGCTTAGGGAGGTCATCCCCGATGCGTTGATCATTCTCGGGATAGGCTTGGCGCTCACGGTGTGGGCGTTGGCGCGCCGCTTCGGGACAAGCGTGTCCAACCTGAAACAGCCCGCCCGGGTGGCGCCGATCTCGACGCTCGACCTGGCCAAGGATGTGGTGCTCTCGGTGGGCACGGGTCGTCGCCTGGTGGCTTTTCACGACGAAGACGGCCTGATCTCGCACGTTGCACCACTACAGCAAGAACTGGCCTGAGCAGCTCCGCGGTTTGGCCTCGCGCGGCAGCCGGCGGTGCCGCCCGCTGTCGCGCGAGGTCCTCATTGAATGGTTTTGGCATTGTCCATTGTCACGAGGAAATGTGGAGTAGCCATGCGTCCGCTCATCATGATGTGTGGCGCTTCTCTAGTGCTTGCCGGTGCGCTGCTGTGCTCGCCGTCGGGTGCGCGTAACGAAGCCCGTAACCATAGCCGCGTTGATACCCGGCCGCCCGCCAAGGTCCGCCCGGCGATCGATCAGCGCGCCTTTATGCATGGCATTGGCGCAGCCACCGGGCCTGGGCAGACCACCTACGTCTTCTTCAGCAGCTCCGGCCTGCCGCCGCGTGGCCCGGATCGCAATCGCAACTGGACGCACGACATCTACGTCGCCGAATGGAACCCGGCCCAGGCCAGTCTTGGCAAGCCCCGGCTACTGGTCGCCGAGAAGGAAGCGCAGGAGCCGGTATCCGTAGCGCAGAACGCCGCGGGCCGCATCATGCTGACTTTTGAGGATGGCTCGAATACCACCAACGGCGTCAGCCAGCGCTTTCGTGTGTACGGCACAGACCTTCAATCGCAAGAGGCGAAATCGACCGACGTCTGGTCTGGCGGACACTCTGGCCACGTGACAGCGGTAGGGGACAATTTCGTGGTGTTTTACTCAGACGACTGGATCGATGGTGGCGGCGTGGACAACCTGGGCACAGGAAACGGCGTCTACCTCAAAACCTATGACGGTAACGGCCGGCTGTTGCAAAGCAACGAGGTGGCGCCGAACAAGCGCGAGTGGTGGCCATTGATTGCAGGCTCGAAGGAGACGGCCTTGCTTGCCTGGCAGGAGTTCGTACCCGGCGAGACGCACGCCAGGCTGAAGACGGCCGTCTATCGGCCCGTCGACGGCGCGCTGATTGGCATGCAAGCACTGAATAGCCGCCTGAAGTACTACACCTACAGCGTGGCCTATGTCCCGGCCCTGGACAGCTTCCTGCTGGTCGGCACCAACGACTTGGGCAAGGGCTTCGCGCATCTGCTGGATAAGGCCGGCAGGGTGAGTGCCTCGCTTGCCTGCATGCCGGCAAGCGTGCGCGAGGCCGGCATCACCGTGGTCGGCGACATGGCGTACGCGCCTGCAGCGGATGGCCGCCTGCTGCACCTGAAGTTGTCCGCCGACACGATTGAGTTGCGCGGTAGCCAGCCATCGCCGATTCCATGGACTTATGCAGGCAGCCTTGGGCTGGTGCGTTCGCCGTCCATACTGCACTGGGTCTCGCTTACGCCGGCGGGCTTGCGGGAGAGCGATTTTGACTTGAACCGGGCGACGCCGCCCTCGGCCGCGGACCTGTGCCGGTAGGCAAGTATCCGCCGCGCAATGTGACCAGTCAGGAGGTGGATCGATCACCGATGCGTGCAACACAGGGCTACTTGTCGAGTGGCGTGTTTTCTTCCAGTTTTGAGTAACCGTGCGCTTCAATGACGACCGGATCCACAACAATGTACCCCAGCGATCTCAGTAGCGTCACCGCCTCAATTTCAGCGTCAGTGTGAGGCAGGTGTTTTAGAGGCGGCACGAACGACGTAGCTGATCCTGCCGCCGCATCGTGCGCGAGCGGCCGGGCATGTTC
Source organism: Cupriavidus sp. 05L411 (assembly GCF_056398045.1). Taxonomy (NCBI): domain Bacteria; kingdom Pseudomonadati; phylum Pseudomonadota; class Betaproteobacteria; order Burkholderiales; family Burkholderiaceae; genus Cupriavidus; species Cupriavidus sp. 05L411. The sequence goes on from NZ_JBFTOQ010000005.1 coordinate 150,289, forward strand.
GACCTGGCTGCCAGCGACGATCTCGCACCGCTGCGCGTTGGGTTTCCAGGTAACCTCCACCGCGGTACAGAACTTGCCGGTGAATATCTTTAGTTGCATGCTTGCCTTTAGCCACGCGACAAAGGATTCGCGAGACGCAGGCTGGTAGCCTTGCAGCAGAGTTTCGAGATTCTTCTGTGGCAAGCCTTCCGTTTGGGAGGAAGGCTCATCTAGCAGTGACAGCTGCAGCGCCACGCGCTCGCGGTCAGCTTCCTCGTAGATGAGGTATTCGTTGTCAACCACGCCTTCGCGCAGCAGTTCGCACAGCAACGCCCAAGCCCTGGGATTCTTCTCGATGCAACCTTTCAGGCCAGGGTCCAGGCTCGCTAGAATCGCTGGCATCGATTGGTGCCTGCCGGACGCAACTTCGAGTGCGAAGGAAGCGGCATTGCGTGATGGGCTAGCCCGGCGCTGGAGCATTTGCAGGAACTCGTCCTTGTACTCCTCGATCTCGGCAATGGTCTCGGCAGCTTGGCTCCAGGCGTATTTCTCGAGGTTTTCAGCAAGTTTTCGCGCAGCCCTGGCCATGTCATAGGCGAGAACGCCAACATAGCTCTTGCACGCAGCGCATTGGCACTGGAGACGCCCGTAATGCAGAAATCCGGCATACACCCGCTCCTGATGCCCGCAGTGATCGCACTCAAGCGCAAAGCCGCCCTGGCGCGCCGGGCGCTGATTGGCAAGTAGCCCATCGACCTGGTATCGCGCTGGATGATCGCAGCACGGACAGCCCCATATGATCTTGTGAGAGCCATCGCGTGCCGCCACCCTGCCAAATTGACGCTCCAGCGCACTGCGCGGAATGCCCTGCGCCCGTCCGAGCACGTCGGCTGAGTAGCGCCAGTAGAAGTAGGAGTGAGCGGCAGCTGCCACCTCCGGACCATACTCGCGCAACTCCTGTAGCACCCGTGGTGTGTGCCGAATCCGGTCGGCGAGACTGTCGACCATGAAGGACCGGCCCGGAACAAGCGCCTCCAGGGCCTGGCGGCTCTGCTCGACAAAGGCTGGAACATGCTCGCGGCGGATGCCGTCTTCCTCCTTGAGCCAGCGCGAATGTCCCGGCAACGTGTTAAGCGCATCGATGGCTTCTTTGAGCTCTGCAATCGGCGGGCAGGCCAGGAAGGTGAACGGCTTGCTAAAAAGCAATGAATCCATCATCGCATCGTCTCCCACAGAATGGCACCCCTCCCGGACGTGGTCGGGGTGCCGTGAATGCGCCTACGGCCAGTTGGCACGGCGCTTCGCAACGCATCAGTGACGCGGCAGCCCAGCAGGGGTAGGCGCGTCCCGACCGCAGGACGAAGCGACTCCGGAGGTGATCGCGCAGTACGCCGCTTGCGTCCCATTGGTGATTGCGCAGTATGCCGCCTTGGCGTCCGCCGGCGCGGTGCCCAGCGCGGGTTTCCCCTCGCTCGTGACCGCGCAGTAGGCCGCCGTCGCCGGTGTCACCCCAAACTCGCGCGCGCTAAGCCGGGCGCTTGCCTCGGCCAGCGCGCGCAGGCGGGCTTCATCCTGTGGGCCATCGATACCGACGTAGGGGTCATGATGCAGGACATGGCCAAAAATATGCACACAGTCGCTCGCATAGCGCCTGGTATCGACGATATGGGCGTGCCAGAACGCGTCTACCTGTTCGCTGGGCACGACTGGTGCGTCGGGGTACTTTGCCGCGAGCTTCAGAAACCTGCGGTAACCGGCCTCGGCATCGATCAGGCTTTCGGGACTCCAATCGGCGGACTTGCCATGTAGAAGCTTGGCTTTGATCTTCGAGAAATCGAGCGCATCGATGGCTTGCCATGACCGTTCAATCGATCGTTTCTGCACTGTCATGATGTATTCCCTCCTATTGTTGACGCTGGGGCGCGCGCCGGATTCAGAATCAGGCGCGCATCGGCTGCGGTCTCTGTTCAGGCAGCAGACCGTGCACGGTATGGCCGGCGAGGAACGCGGTGATGTCCTCGGCCGGCATAGGGCGGCTAAAGTAGTAGCCCTGGACCTCGTCACAGCCCTCGCGGCGAAGAAAGTCCAGCTGAGCCTCGTTCTCGACGCCTTCGGCCACGACCTCCAGCGCCATCTGATGTCCTAGCCCGATAATTGCGCTCGTGATTTGCGCATCGCTCCTGCTATCGGGCAGATAGCGTATGAATGAGCGGTCGATCTTCACGGTGTCAATCGGGAAACGGCTCAGGTAGGCGAGCGAGGAATAGCCGGTGCCGAAATCGTCAATGGCCAGCCGTACCCCGGTTCGCTTCAGCCGCGACAGCCAGCGGGCCGCTTGCTCGGCATCGCGCATGACCATGCTTTCGGTCAGTTCAAGCTCAAGCAGATACCCTGGCAAGCCGGCTTGCTTCAGGGCATCGAGCACGACCTGCCTCAGGTCCTTGTCGGCAAATTGTCTTGCGGAAAGGTTGACGGAGACGCGTATCGGGGCATTGCCGTCGGCAAGCCACTGCGCATTCTGGCGACAGGCCTCACGCAGTACCCACGCGCCAATCTGCACGATGGCCCCGCATTCCTCTGCAACCGGAATGAAGTCCGCGGGCATCACCATGCCGAGCTTCGGGTGGTGCCATCGGATCAGGGCTTCGACGCCGGTACAGGCATTGGTGTCCAGCGAGATGCGTGGCTGGTAGTGCAGCACGAACTCGTTGTGTTCGAGTGCGCTGCGCAGATGCGATTCCATGTCGATGCGATTCTGCAGGGTCACGCTCATCTCGCGCACATAGTATTGGAAGCCGTTCTTGCCGAGTTGCTTGGCGGCATACATGGCGAGATCAGCATGCTTTAGCAGCGTCTGCGCGTCATTGCCATCTTCGGGAAAGGAGCTGACACCGATGCTTGCCGTCACCTGCAACTCCTTGCCATTGATGACAAAGCCGGATGCGAGCGCGGCCTGGATACGCTTGATGATGCGGTGCAGAAGGGAAAAATCGTCGATCGGCTCGACCAGTACGACAAACTCGTCGCCGCCGAGCCGGGCAATCAGGTTGGCTTCGCCAAGCGTGGCGCTAAAGCGATCTGCCACGGCGCGTAACAAGACGTCGCCCGCGTTGTGGCCCATTGTGTCGTTGACCCTCTTGAACTGGTCCAGATCGACGAAGAGGATATCCAGACGGTGTCGACGGGAGCGGGAACGAGCGAGGCTGCTCTCGAGATGATTATTGAACATCAACCTGTTGGGCAGACCAGTGAGCGCATCGTGATTGGCAAAAAAGCGCAGGGTCTCCTCGGCCTGGCGACGCAGCAGGAAGTGGCCAGTGTGACTTGCTATCGCGCTAGCCATGGCAAGCGCATGTGGATCGCGTGGACGCTTGGTGCGCGAATACATCTCCACCAGTCCAAGCGTGCTCGTGCCCTTGCGCAGCGGGAAAGTAAATACAGTGCGCACGCCCCCGTCGGCCAGCCAGCGATGCTGAGGCAAACGCGCGATGGCACCGCGGCCCGCATACCAATGCGGTTCCGTCAGTATGTCTTCCTGATCTGCCTGATCTGCCTGCAGGTCGGCCGGCCGCCGTGCCAGCCAAGGTTCCAGTTCTTGCTCTCTGGCCCGGCAAACCGGCGCAAGCGCCAAGCCACGTCCTGCATCCGAAGGCCAGAATGCACCCGCCTCCCATTCCATTCCTGCGACCAAGGTACGGACGATTTTTTCCAGGACTTCGGCTTCGCTAGATACGGTGGCGAGATGCAAGGCAACCAGATGCTCCTGTGCGCGAGCCTGCTCGATGAGCTTTCGCTGGGTGATGTCCTGCGCGGTACCGCGCAGGACGGCGGTGCCCGGTGGCCCATGCGCATGGCCGATAAGATGAAGCCAACCCATGCGTCCACGTGACGAGCGGTAGGGGCATTCGAGCTCGAAAGCGACACGCTCCCGCAAGGCGGTTTGCATCCTCTGCCGCAACACGCCGCGAAAGCGGGGATCGGCTGCGCCTAACAGTGTGTCGGGGGTGGGATCCAGCGCTCGCACACCCAGCAGCCGGGCCATCTCGCGGGAAAAATAGGCCGCATTACGCTCAAGGTCGACACGCCAATCCCCCAGGTGCGCGATCCGTTGCGCCTGGGCAAGCCCCTCTTGACTCTCGCGCAGGCTGTGCGTCATGCCATCGGCCACCGCCAGGGCGCGTGACCGGGAACTGGATAGCGCGTAGGCCAGCCCGGCCAGCAGCGCGGTAATGATCAGCCCGGCCCCAAGCACCACACGCTTCAGGTAGCGTTGCGGGCCCGCCATGGCCTGGGCGTCGGCGGAGAAGACAATGAGCCAGCGCCGCCCTCCAAACGGCTGTGTCATCTCCTTGCGCTGGAAGGAACGATCGTCCGATATGCTTGCACGCTGGCGCGCGCGGGGCTCGTCGCTGCCGGCGAGCCGTGCGGCGCTGGCCCCGCTAGCCGCCTTGGCACTGGCGGGGGCGGTGGCCGCCATGCCACCAGCGCTGTTGTACAGCAGAGTCGCCGGGGACGGCGGCACCGGCTCGCCATCGAGCTTCCCGGCGTCGTACAGTTCGAAACGAGTCCCATACACGCGCTCGCTGCCGGCGATCTCCCCAAGCAGCCCGCTGATACGTATGCCAGCACCAACGGAGCCGATATAGGCACGGCGGCGCTGCTCCACTGAATCGAGCGGCTGGCCTTTTCTGTAGACCGGAAGGCGCAAGGCAATGCCGACGTGGGGACCGTTGGCTTCGCTGAAGATCAGGCGCCCGCTGCTCACTGCCTGCCCGCTGTCACGGGCTCTTTCGAGTGCGGCAAGGCGCCCCAGCTCAGCCCCCATGTCGATGCCGATCGACGGCAGGTTGCTGTGGAACGGCTCGACATAAGTCAACACAAAATAGGCTGGCCGCTTCCCTGCAGGGTGGACGGAGAACGCCACTCCGGCCTCGCGCAGGACTGGGTCCTTGCGCTGGCTGGCGACAAAGCTGGCCAGCTCGGAGGCCGGCACATAGGGCGCGTAGTTCAGCGTCTGGAACCCGGGGTAGCGTTGTTCCAGGTTGAGGCCATTGACGAAGTCGCGGAATTCCTCGCGCGAAACATCATCACTAGCGCCGAAGAGCGCCTGCATGGTTACCAGGACGTCGGTGTAGAGCCGGATACGCGTATCGATCTGCTGGGCGATATCGTCGGTATCGCTCTTGAATCGCAGGCGCGCATCCCTCTCCAGCAGCTCTGTGTAGAGCGAATGCACGACGATCGTGCTAAGCAGGCCGAGCAGCAGCGCGCCGAGTGTGATGGCGGTCGTACTGACGCGTCCGATCGGACGCAGCAATTGCGTCAGTAGCTTGCGCACACGATATCCCCCAGGAACGTGACCTGTGGACTGCAGACCTAAGCGATCAAGCGGCGATGGTGTCAGCCGGCTACTGCCGGGCCGGCGCCAACGGGGCGCGCGGACTCGCGCAGCGTTCTTTTACCTGTCTCTACAACGTTATCCCAAATTGGAGCGGGGGCAAGGACGAATACGTTTATCGACTCCCCACTTAAGTGGGGGGGGTGCGCGCTATGTGCTTAGTCAAGCATGAGGGGCGCAAAGGCTACCGCCGCTCGGCATTGAAGATGGAGCGCGCATGGCAGAGGCGCTACGTCGACCGGGCCGAGGCCCGGCGCGACATCACAGTACATCGTTGGCTTCTACAACCCGGTGCGATTGCACTCGACGCTGGGTTATGAGCCGCCGCAGAAATACGAGGACAAGCTAAAGCACCAGACAATCTAAACACCTGTCTGAAAAAACTTGACCACTACAATATGCTCACTAAAAAAGACTGTTATTCCCTCCCCTGAAGCAGGCAATCGATAGATCTTCCTAGACGTCATTGCTCGCCAGAACGCATGTGCGCAGCCTCCTTGAGATCCGTGCACCCTGCCCTTGGGAGTTTGTTGGCTTAGGTTAGCCAGCCCGGTACGAGAAGGTAGGGCCCAGGATGCTGGTTAATGCCTGAGCGCGCTCCTACTGAATCTTGATACTCGCCTGGCTCACCACCGCTCGCCACTTCACGAGTTCAGCCGCTAAGTGCGCTGTCAGTTGCTGCGGCGTGCCACCCAACGGCGTTGCCCCCATCTCAGTGAACTTGCGGATCACCTCCGGGTCGCGAAGCACTTCGTTCAGTGCCGCATTCATGCGCATCACGATGGGTTCTGGCGTGTTGCGGGGCGCGAGCATCGCGAACCAGGTCGAGGACATCAGATTGGAGTGGCCCAGCTCGGCGGCGGTCGGCACGTCAGGCAAGGCGAGCGAACGTTCGCTCGACATGACGGCAAGCGCGCGCACCTTACCGCTCTTGACCTGCCCGAGGATGCCAGGCACCAGTTGGAACATGGCCTGGATATCGTCAGCGAGGAGGTTCGTGGTGGCCTGGCCGGGGGAACTATATGGCACGTGGATCAGGCGGGTGCCGGTCTCGCGCATAAAGAGTTCGCCGGCCACATGCATGGAGCTGCCATTACCCGTGGAGCCGTAGTTCAGCTTGTCGGGGTTGGCCTTGGCATACGCAATGAACTCGGTCAGGTTCTTGACCGGCAGGCTCTTGTTGATCACCAGGATGTTGGGCACATCAGCCACCAACGCCACCGGCGTGAAGCTCTTTTGCGAATCGAACGGCAACTTGGCATACAAGCTGGGATTTACCGCCAGTGTGCCTGCCCACGAAAACAGGAACTTGTACCCATCCGGTACGGCCGCGGCGGCCATCCCCACCCCGATATTGCCATTGGCACCGCCCCGGCTCTCGATGATGACTGTGGCATGGAGTTGCTTGTGCAATTGCTCGGCTAGCACACGTGCCAGGGTGTCAGCCGTTCCGCCACCGCCCGGCGCGGGCACGATGATCTGCACGGGCTTGGACGGGTCGGGCCAGTCCGCCGCCACGGCGGACGACTGCAGGCATGGAACCAGGGCCGCCGCAGCGGCCAGGCAGGCCAGGATGTGACGCATGTTGTCTCCTTGATCTTTGTAAGCGGCAATTCGGCGCCGCCCTATTCTTGGTTGGTGCCGGCTCGCGGCGGCGTCAAGCATACAGGGCTTGCTCCTGCGGTGCGCGCGCGGCCCGGACCACGGCGCGTATCGCCGTGTCCGACGTCGCAACGGGAAGCACGCAGCCCGGGCCCACCATCAGGCGGCGGCCGTCCGTCTGCGACATGGCGTTGTGCACCTCATCCGCAATATCCTGCTCGCTTCCATGAAGCAAGGTGTCGTGCTCGTTCAACCCACCCACCAGCAGGCGCGTGAAGCGCGCCGCCGCCGCCTCCAGCCCTGGCTGGGTCAGGCGGTCGTGCCAATTGAACATGTCGACTGGATACGTCGCAAGGAGATCGAACATGATGTCATCGCCGTGCGCGTGCAACATGTTGAGTTGTGCGTGGCCACGCAGCGCAGCGAGCACCTCCAGATCGTAGCGTCGCCCGAAACGCTCATACTCCTGGGTCGTCAGCATGCGGCTCGACGCCAGTTGCGTTGCGAAGAACACGCCGTGCGCGCCGGCCTTCAGCGAGTCCAACGCGAACTGGATCGTGGTGTCCGTGATTACCCGCAGCGCCGCCTCGAGCGCATCCGGCTCGCAGCGCAGGTCAGCAAATAGCTTGTCCGTACTCAACTTGCGCGCCGTGGTTAGTGGGCTGAACACGGTTTGCAGAATAGGTACCGCGCCGCGCAAGGACCGTGCCGCCGCGCGTAGCGCCTCGTTCTGGCGGCCATAGGAGCCCTGTCTCACATCCAGCGGCCGGATCCGAAGCCAGTCCTCCGTGGTTCGCACCGATGGCGCTACCACCGCGCGCGCGCCGTTGGCACTGCCCTGGTATGCCGTGACAGCGCCCCAGTCTTCGACGCCGTATGTGCCCGGTGGCATGAATTTGACCAGGTCAAAATCCCATTTCCGCTGCCACTCCAGTGTGTGCCGCACAAGTTTGTCCACGTCCAGGTCGTCTTCCGGAAAATGGCGCCACAACGCGACGGGAGTGCGGTCGGTGGCTTCGCCCAGCAGGGCAGCTTCAATGCGCTGCCAATGATTCATGGTCTGCATGTGTTTGCTCGCTTCGATGTTTGCGCAATCCTGCGAATTCAGGGGGCCAGCGCGAGGACTCGGTTTACGCCGGTGGCTACGCGCGCGGCCTCCACGCCGTACACGTGGATGGAGATCGCCACACCAGCGCCCGCGTTACCCAGCCGATGGACCTGGTCCAGGCCGTCCGTCCCGCTGCTGCCCGCGCCCACGGCGCGCGGCTGCCAGTGAAGCGGCGTGGCGCGCAGGCTCTGGCGGTCGCAGGTGTAGTAGTGCTCTTGCAGTTCTCCCTGAACCACCGTTAGCGCACACCAGGTGTGGTGCGCGTGCACCGGGCTGAACTGCCCGGCCAGCCACACCAGCGCCATGACCGTATAGCGTCCCTGTGGGTCGGCCTGCAGCACGTGGCGCGCATAGCGCTGCGGGTCCGGCTGGCACTGTGCCGGCGTTAGCCAGTTACCGTCGGCGAAAGATGCCTGCAAGGCGTGTTGCACCACGCCGGGCAAACGGTCAGGTGGCAATGCCATTGCGGCGTCGATCCCGCGGGTCAACGCGGTCAAATTGTCGGTTTCCAGAGTCAAGCACATAGGGGTTTTTCCCAGTAACAGTTCGTTTTTCACAAAATCGATGACACAAGGCATTGCAGGCGCTTAGTCTTTCATTAGGTGAAATGCAGAACAAACGAGATGTTTGGAAAACAGTCTTTGTAAAATACAAAACCTTATGCACTACAGCCTGATAGACCTGAAACTGTTCGTGGCAGTGGCCGACGCAGGCAACGTGTCGCGAGGCGGCGCCACATGCTTCCTGGCGCCCTCGTCGGCCAGCCTGCGCATTAAGCAGTTGGAGCAAGCGCTGGGCACCCGGCTGTTCGTGCGGGAGGCACGCGGCGTTTCACTGACACGCGCTGGCCAGGTCATGCTGGAGCACTGCCGCCGCTGCCTTGCCGAGCTGGAGCAGATGCACGCCAACCTGGCACCCTATGCCGAAGGTGTCCGGGCGCAGGTCACGATCTTTGCTAACAGCAGTGCGATCGCTTCGTTCTTGCCGGGGGATCTGCAGATGTTCCTGCGCGACTACCCGGAAGTACGCATCTCCCTGGACGAGCGTCTCAGCCACAACATCGTGGCCGCCGTGGCCGAAGGGCGAGCCGACGTCGGCGTGGTCACATGGGATGACGAGCATCCGGAACTTGTGTTCCTGCCCTACCGTCAGGATGAAGTCGTCATGGTGGTGCCCAAGGGTGACCTGCTGGCCGCGCGCCAATCGGTAGCGTTTCTGGACTGCTTGAGCCGCCCCTTCGTCAGCCTGCAGAGCGGGGCTGCCATTCATACCTTCATGGTGGGCAAGGCCGCAGCCCTGGGACATCACATGGACGTACGCATCCAGGTGTCCGGGTTCGCGGCGGTGGTGGCGATGGTGCGCTCGGGCGCGGGGGTCGGGATGGTGCCACGCTCGGTGCTGCAGTCGATCAACTGTGACGGCGTGCGGGTGTTGACGCTGCGCGAGAAATGGGCGGTACGGCCACTGAAGCTATGCACGCGGCGAAATGCGGCCGCGTCCGCAGTTTATGTGAGTGCCCTGCTGCGGCAGTTGGGCCAGCAGGCTGACGTGCCAGCGGAATAAGCTCGGCGCCGCTCGCTCAGGTCGAGTTCGGCCCTGGCTTATTCCGCGCTGGCCGTCATCAGGCGATGGGGCATGTTCATCAGCACATCAGGCACGCGTACTGTCGAACCAGATGACGTCGACGTCCGTTCCGAGCAAATTTAGTGGCGCTCCGACGAGAGGGTCCCCGACTGCGCGACTGGCAAATCCGGCGGTAAGTCAACGTTCAGGCAACGAGCGACCCTGACCTCAGCACGGCACTTTATCCGACGCTTATCTTCCCGTATTGGGACGACCAGGCGGCCAGCGAGTTCCCGTTGGCTAGTCACGATCGGATATTCCACCGCAGCCGGCAGTCCAGACACCTAAGTGGCAGCATCTCTGCGCCCGGCAGCAAATCAGCAAATCCAGCCGCCGGACTGCGCACGCCAGATGCAGTGCACGAGGAGATGGCGCAGCAGGGGGACCAGGCGCAGCATGTCGCCATTGATCCGAAAGGCGGATCCCGGCCGCGCTCAGGCATGCGTCGCCGGAGCGCAGGGTGGCGGCTTTGCTGCGCCCCGACAACCACGACGAACAGGTCGCGGCGCGAGTACTCCGCAGCGTGGCAAGTACCGAATCGTACGCCGGCGGCGGAAGCCGCAGGTCCACATCAACAAAGAACTTGGCGTGCGTGACCGCCGGCGTGCGCGGCCCGGCCGGCTTGACCAGGGCGATCAAAAAAATACCGGCGCCTTTGCTCCGGCGCAGGAAATCTGTGAAGACCTCAAGCGCATGCTGCGAAGCGGTATGGGTGCTTTGCAGTGGCAGTGGTCCGTTCGAAGCCTCGTTGCCGAGCCTCATCAGCGCAGCCCTGCAGCACCAGGATTTACAATGGCCGGTAATAGCCACATGCGAACTGCATGACCGTGCCTGTAGGACGAGCGCCGATTTCCGTCGCGGCAAGTACTGCATAAGCTGAATCCCATCCATGTCCAATCGACAAGCACCGCCATGGCCAGGACCACCCGTCGGCCGGACAACGGCCGCTCTGCCACGGCCCGGAAACGCCCGCCGGCTAAGAAGCCCACAGGCACCCGATCCGCTGGCACGCTAGGCAAGTACCAGCGCAAGCGCGATTTCGGTGCGACCCCAGAGCCGAGCGGCACACCGGCCGCAAAAAAAAGCACCAGCGGCACGCACAAGCGCGAACACGCCCTCTCCTTCGTGATCCAGAAACACGCCGCGCGGCGGCTGCACTATGACTTTCGCCTCGAATTGGACGGCGTGCTCAAGAGCTGGGCCGTACCCAAGGGTCCGAGCCTGGACCCCGCTGACAAACGCATGGCCGTCCATGTGGAAGACCACCCGCTGGACTACGCCAACTTCGAAGGCGTCATTCCGCCGGGCCACTATGGCGCCGGCACGGTCATCGTCTGGGACCGCGGCGTGTGGGTGCCTGAAGCCGATCCGCACGCCGCCTACCGCACCGGCAAGCTGAAGTTCGAGCTGCGCGGAGAAAAGCTGCACGGACACTGGGCTCTGGTACGCATGCACGGCAGCCGGCAGAAGGAGCAGAACGCCTGGCTGCTGATCAAGGAGCGCGACGAAGACGCGCAGCCGGCATCGAAGTTTGACGTGGTGGACGCGTTGCCAGACAGCGTGCTCGCCGGGACGACACGCGGCACCACACGCAAGACATTGAAAGCCGCAGGCAAGACGGCCGCCAGTGGCCACAAGAAATCCGCGGCCGCGCTTGTGCTTCCGCGAGGCGCCAAAAAGGCAACGCTGCCGCTCGCGCTGGCGCCGCAACTCGCAACGCTGGTCGATACCCTCCCAGCAGACAGCGAGGCGTGGCGCTACGAGATCAAGGTCGACGGCTACCGCCTGCTGGCACGCATCGACGGCCGCGACGTGCGGCTCTTCACGAGGCAGGGCCACGACTGGACCTCGAAGCTAAAGGCGATCGCGAAGGAAGTCGGCTCGCTTGGGCTGCCGGACGGCTGGCTGGATGGCGAAATCGTGGTGATGGGCCAACACGGCGAGACGGACTTCCAGGCGTTGCAGAACGCTTTTGAGACAGCGCATGCCGACACCATCCAGTTCTTCGTGTTCGACCTCCCGTTCTACGCCGGCCATGACCTGCGCAAGGTTCCGCTGGCGGAGCGGCGCGCGCTGCTGCGCCGTCTGTTCGAAAGCAATACGCCGCCACAGCTGCGCTTCAGCGAGGAATTCGAAGCTAGCGCCGCCGACGTGCTGGATGCGGCCTGCCGCATGAAGCTAGAGGGCGTGATCGGAAAACGTGCCGACGCACCCTATGTCAGCGTGCGCACCAATACCTGGATCAAGCTCAAATGCACGCTGCGCCAAGAGTTCGTGGTGGGCGGCTTTACCGACCCAAAGGGCAGCCGCCGGGGCATCGGTGCGTTGCTGCTTGGCGTTCACGATGCCAGCGGCCAGCTGCGCTACGCGGGCAATGTCGGCACCGGCTTCGACACCCGTACGCTCGACAACCTGCACACGCAACTGAATGGGCTACGGACGGACGAGCCGCCGTTCCATGCGCTGCCCGCGTCGGTGAAAGGACATTGGGTGCGACCAAAACTGGTAGCCGAAGTATCGTTCGGCTCCTGGACGCGCGAAGGGCGCGTGCGGCATTCCGTGTTCCACGGGCTGCGCACCGACAAGCCCGCGGGCGGTATAGCGGTCGAACGGGCCAGGGAGCCTGCCGGTGTAAAGCGCGGTAAGGGCAAGCTCGCCGCCGCGACCGGCAAGGTGGCGATCAGCCACGCCGATCGCGTGATCGACGACTCAACCGGCATCACCAAAGGCGAGTTGGTTCGCTACTACGAGCGCGTCGCATCGCTGATGCTGCCGCACCTGCGCGGACGCCCAATCGCCATGGTGCGCGCACCGGCCGGCGTACACGGGCAACAGTTCTTCCAGAGGCACGGCGACACGCTGCATGTCGAAGGAATCAACATGCTGAACACAAGCTTGTGGCCTGGGCATCCAGCGCTACTGGAGATCGTGTCTGCACCGGGGCTGATTGCGGCGGCGCAGCTCAATGTCGTGGAATTCCACACGTGGAATGCGAACAAGCGCAGCATCGATAAGCCGAACCGCATCATCTTCGATCTCGACCCCGGAGAAGGCGTGCCCTGGCCGCACATGCGCGAGGCGGCCGCGCTGGTCAGGACACTGCTTCTCGAGCTGGGTCTGGCCAGCTTTGTGAAGACCAGCGGCGGCAAGGGCCTGCATGTGGTCGTGCCAGTCACGCCACGTGCCGGCTGGGACGAAGCGAAGGATTTTTCGCACAAGGTGGTGCTGCATATCGTCGCAACGATCCCACAGCGCTTTGTTGCAAAGAGCGGCGCGCGCAATCGCGTTGGCAAGATTTTCATCGATTACCTGCGCAACGGCGTCGCGGCCACCACGGTAGCCGCGTTCTCGGCGCGTGCGCGCCCCGGCCTCGGCGTGTCGATCCCGATCGCATGGGATGAACTGGACGGGCTGCGCAGCGCCGCCCAGTGGACCGTCGCCAATGTCGGCCCGCGGCTCGAGGAACTGGAGTCACACGATGCCTGGGACGGCTATGCTGGCACGCGGCAGGTCATCACGCGCGCCGCTGCACGCCTGACGCGCAATTGACGCTACGGCACGCTTCTTGCCACTTCCTGGCAACAACACCCTTTTCGCGTGGGACCGTGCATAGACTTCGCGGCCGATGCGTCCGTTGCGGCATTTACTGCTGCTCGATGATGTTTGCCGGCCCTGCCGCCTTCACGCTGGCGCATGCCGCGCCGGCAGGATCCAAAGCGGACTACGACTCTGCCGTGAAAGCCGCCATCGCCAACTATAAGGCTGCGCGCGCCCAGTGCGACAGCCTCAAGGGCAATGCGAAAGACGTCTGCGTGAAGGAAGCCAAGCGTGATGAGGAAGTGGCCAAGGCCAACGCCGAAGCCACGCTCGACGGCACCGCCAAGTCACGCGCCAAGGCGGACAAGGTCAAGGTCGATGCCGACCATGGCGTGGCCAAGGACAAGCGCGTGGCCAACGTCAAGGCCAAGTACGCCAAGTAAGTCACCCCTTTTGCGACACGTGAGCAGCCCCGCTCCAGGTGGGCTGACGGCAAACACAATCAAGGAGTCGACATGAATTGGGATCAGATCGAAGGAAAATGGGATCAGGCCAAAGGCAAGGTCAAGGAAAAGTGGGGCCAGCTCACCGACGACGACCTCACCGAGATCCGGGGCAAGCGCGATCAGCTTGCCGGCCGCATCCAGGATGCGCTACGGATATACCAAGGAGCGCGCGGAAGAGGAATTGAAGGCGTGGGAGAGCGACATACGATGGTAAATCGGAAGGTATAAGAAAAGCGGGGGCGATGCGCATTTCGCCTCCTGGCAGATCAAACGCGACTGGAGCGATGAGGACTTCCCGCTCCCGAAGAAGCCGATGAGGCTGCCGGTCACCCGGAGCCAGGACGAGATTACGGTCTTCTTCTCGTCGGTTGCCAGCCTCAAGCAGCGCACCATCCTGATGACCGGCTACGCCTACCCGCCCTGGCTATTTCCCGACCATTCAGCCAGCTCTCGAGTTCCTCGAAAGCTGGACGCGGTCGGAAAGCGCATCTCCCAAGACGTGCCGTCGATGCTGCCATCGATGATCGCGCAGCGGGCGAAGCTGGAGCTTCTGGTATGCGGACAGCATGGGTAGATACGCAAATGCATTTGTACAGCACTGCCTCTGCTTGACAGTCGCTGGGCGACGCGTGGACCTGCGCGCCAGAAGGCTCCCCACTAGCTTCTCACTCATGAGTTCTGTCGGAATCGTCCGACATTGAATTCGGAGCCGGGCATCTGCTTGCGCCCGTGGTTACTATCTATCGTTGGTTCAGGGCGATACGCAATGACAGCACTTGCAAGCATGCGCCGCCACATTTTCACCCTGGCTCCGCAGCATGCCGCGCCGTGCGCGGCAGCGCGCCCAAGCTCCAACGAATAGAGGTGACACATGTTCCGATCCAAGACCAGTCTTATCCTTGGCCTAGCACTGGCCGCAACGGCAGTCCTCTCGGCGTGCGGCGGCGGGGATGATAGCATCGGTGCCCGCATCGGCGTCAGTGAGCCAACTGTGCGCGTGATCCATGCTATTACCGGTGGCCCTAACGTGGATGTGCTGCAGAACGGCACCAAGACCAACCTGCTGAACGAGCCCTACAAGTTTGTTTCGAAGTACTTCAACGTGGACGAGGGCAACCAGACGTTCTCGTTCAATGTTGCGAACACGGCTACTGAACTCGGGCGGACCACGGTGAACACGCACACCGGCCACAAATACACAGTGGTGGCCCTGCCCGGTGCTACCGCAGCGGATGTACTGCAGATCGACGACCCCTTTGAGAAGGGCCTGTTCTCCGACAAGGCTCGCGTTCGCAGCCTGAACGCATCGTTCAATGCACAGAATGTCGATATTTACCTGACCGTCCCGGCGGCTGACCTGGCAGCGGCAACGCCTACGTTTGCTGCAGTCGCTTACAAGTCGGCGGTACCTGCATCGGGCAGCGATTCGATCGACGTGGCTGGCGGCACCTATCGCCTACGCATCACCACGGCCGGCACCAAGACCGTGATCTTTGACTCGGGCGCGCTGACGCTGGCCGACAACGCAGACTGGCTGATCACCACAATCCCGGTCGACGGCATCGGTGCAACAGTACCGAACAAGATAAAGGTGCTGGTCGCCCGAGGCGATGACGAATCGCAAGCGGGGCTTGAGTTGGTGACCCAGTAAGGCTTCATTCTCGGCGAGAGGCCGGTGCTGCGGACCGGCCTTCTTTTTGGTGCACCAGGCCTGGTGCGTTGCGCGCAGGCGCAACTGGTTTGGCTGTGGTAGCCAGGCAACTTGGGGGTGTAAGTCCTCTACACACCGCCGAAGGCAACGGTGGATTTTGCCCCCCGTGTCCCCGGTCACGACTACACCCTCCGGTTGATAAGGCCTGCCATCGCACGCCTGAACTCCCACGGGGGAACGGCAATTCAGGGCGCTATGGGGGTGCTGCTCGCTGTAATGCTCAAAGACGATGGCCAGATTGCGAACCGCCGTCTCGGTATCCGGGTTGGGCATGAAGGCAACGTAGTCGCGCTTCCTGGTCTTCACGAAGCTCTCGGCCATCCCGTTTGCGCTGCGGGCTGCGGACCAGTGTAGTCAGCGGCTTCAAGCCAATGGCCGACGCAAATGCCTTGGTCTTGCCGGCTGTCCAGCCCGGGCCAAGGCTGTGTAGAAACGCTCCGTGCCGGAGTAAGCCCAGGCCTTCTCTTGCGCCATTGACCCCTTCTAGTAGCTGTTTGGGTACTAATTGGAATTTAAATTGGCTTTGAAGCCGCCGCACGAGCCTAGAAGGATCGACAAAGGGCTTACGCCCCCGCGAGCTTTACCGCCTTCATCATTCTGGCGATCCCAAGCACCCCAATTACCCGCTTGAGATTGTATGCGAGCACGTGCAGGCTCATTTAGTGCTCACATGCTCCAATGTCTTCGTGAGGAAGTGCGTCGAGCCCATCCAGGGTTTAAGCGTACCAAAAACGTGCTCAATGGTGCGTCTTCGCAGTGTCATGGCATCGGGCCTGCGGTCGAGCCGCTGCTGCATCCGTTCCAGCACCGCCTCATGTTCCCATTGGCGAATGCGCCGGTAGTCCGAGATCGTGCATTGCTCGCGCATTCGGCACCTGGGACAGGCGCTGCTCCAGTACACATGTAGCTTCAGGCTATGCTCGAATGTCGTGAACCTATGGATCGCCCTCGCACCCGCCGGGCATTGGTATTGATCGTCCTTCGCCACGTAGATGAAGTCTGCCTTGCTAAACCGTCCATCGGCCTTGGCGCTCGACGTCATCGGCTTCGGTACGAAGGGCGTGACGCCGGCGTCTTCGCACGCGCTAATCTCCGGTCCATTGAAGTACCCACGATCGGCAAAGGCCTGCAATTTGGTCCGGCCCATCGCTTCACGCGCAGCCTTCGCCATCTTGCTCAGTTGTGCACGGTCGCTGCCTATGTTTGTGACCTCGTGCGTGACGATCAGGTGGTGCTTGGCATCAACGGCTGTCTGCACGTTGTACCCCACAATTTCCGTTCCTTTGGCTTGCGAAATCATTGAGCGCGCATCGGGATCCGTGAGTGATAGCTGTTCATCGGGCTCGCTCTTCAACTTCTCCCTCGTGCGATCCAACTCCCGCATTTGCTGACGCAGCTTCTTGGTCTTTTCCTGCAGCCTCACTGTCTTTGCCTCGATTTCAGCGGGCTGGGTTCGGTCGGCGGTCTCCAGTGCGTCGAGATAGCGCTGGATGCTCTGCTCAATCTGCTGCTGGCGCTTGTCGATCTTACCTGGCGTGAAGTTGCGGTCCCGACTGTTGACTGCCTTGAACTTGCTGCTATCGATGGCCGCGACTGCCTGTGAGAACAGTTTCAAGTCCCGGCACAGTGCGATGAAGCGCCGGCAGACGTTGCGGATCCCCACTCCGTTGTCATGACGGAAGTCCGCAATGGTTTTGAATCCGGGGCAAGCCGTCCGGTCAGCCACATCAATTCGACGTTGCGCTGTGACTCGCGCTCCAGGCGGCGGCTCGACTGGATGCGGTTGAGGTAGCCATAGATATAAATCTTCAGCAAGACCGACGGGTGATATGCCGGCCGACCGGTGGCCGCAGGAGCGGCGCCCTTAAAGCCAAGCCTATGCAGATCAAGCTCATCAACAAAGGCATCGATAACGCGCACGGGATTGTCTTCACCGATATAGTCATCAAGACACTCTGGTAACAGAGTAACCTGGTGCCGGTCTTCGCCTTCGATGAATCGCTTCATGGGCCGCCTCACGCTGACAAGTTGCTTCAGTCTAGGCGATGTACTGGCGTTTTCACACAACCTCGGCCAGTATGAGACATTGGGCTTCAGATTCTCGATGGCCGGACTGGCCGATGGAGGGGACGATCGCCAACGGCAATCTGGATGGCCGCTTGTCGCCCTTCACCGGTCCTTCGGCGGGCAGAACCCCGAGGCCTGCTCATCGTCGTGGACATTTTCGATGATCCGTCCTGAGCGCCGATCTCCTTACTCACTTTTCCGCACTATCGGATTGGGGCCGGACCGACGGTTTCACCTATGCCGCGAGTCCTTCAGTCCTTCTCCTTTCACCTAAGGTGAGCGTGCGACGTTTGCTGGCCACGCGCGCCGGGTTGTCGCACGCGCCGCGCCGATCTTTGTACAACATGCCTGGCCACACGCCAGTCCTCATGACGCCCCCGATTCGGAGTTGCTGGTGTGGGACATGTGTGTCGATCCACCACCCTCTGCTTCATTCCACCCGTTCAGATACCGAAATTGGCGGCTGCAGGCCGAGCGCATTGAGAAAAGCGAATGTTCTGGCGAGCGTGTCGTCATAGGGTGTGAGGCCCTGCGCGCCCTTGGCGTGGCTGTTGAAAAAACCATGCCCCTGCCCGGCGTATTCATGCAACTCGCAGCTCCCGCCCGCGGCCCTAACTTTGCTGCAAAATTCCCGAGCCGTATCAATAGGTACGATTCGGTCTGCATCACCATGTAGTATCAGCATTGGCGGTGACGCGGCTAGGTTCATTGCGCTGGGCGAAATCTCTGCCGCCTCTTCCCGCTGCAGTCCGATCCATGATGCGAGCGGGACTAAGTCAACCGCCGGGTTATAGAGCACCAGTGCTACCGGCCGCGCCGCGGAGTCGGCGGACAACGAGGCGACCAAGGCCAGTTGCCCGCCGGCCGAGCCCCCCGCCAACACGATCTGTCCGGGATCGACGCCCAATCCGGCAGCCTCGCGTCGTAGCCACGCATAGGCATCCCGCGCATCCTCGACTGCGGCGACTGCGGTCGTGTTATCTCTGCAACTTACGCGGTAGTCAGCGAGCACTGCGACATAGCCACGCTCCGCCGCCGCCTTCGCCTGGGCGAGGAACTGTGTCACCGTCCCTCGCCGCCATCCTCCGCCGAAAAAGAACAGAATGGCAGGCCGGTTCGCGGATTGACTGGCGGGCTCCAGCACGTGAGCGCGCAACTCCCGACCGGACGCCGATTTGTAAACGCGGCTGATCGCGCCCGGCACGGTTGGAGGTGCTGCCCCGCTCCCCACACAGCTTAATTCGCCCGAAAGCGTGCTTGGCGGTGCGAGCGGTCCGCCTTCTGGGGCTGTCCCACAGCCGGACGTGACGGTCAAAGCGAAAACGAGCGCAAGCGACAGGAAAAAACGGCGAGAATGGGAGAGCGGCATGGCGTTCGCTGAGATATTCGATGAACTATTTGGCCCACATGGTTTGCTTCGTGCAGGAAGGCTGTTAGCGTTGACCGGTTGAATCCGCAGCCCCCTTTCGACACGAACATCGTCTCCGGCTGCCGCGCCACATCGCATGTGACATTGTTCTCGGGAGGGTAGGCGGCACTGAAGCGCCATGCCAGCCCACAAGTCTCCACAAGTTCAGAGCGAGGGCACTGGGTCGGCCCGATTGCCGTTGCTGTAGTGTGTAGTGTCATTTCCCGCCAGGTCTCGAGATGCCGCGCTCGATGGTCACGCGATCGAACTCCGGAGCCGCTTGCGCGAACGATTGCTCGAACGCTTCGGCGTTACGCAGCAGGCGCTGCATAGTCGCCGGCTCGCTCGCCGCTCTGTCGTACTTTTCGCCAGGATCCTGGCCGAGGTTGTAAAGCGTTGGCTTGTCTAGCTTGCTTGGCTTCCCAACCTGGGGGTTGCGGCCGCTGACGTCGTAGAGATTGATCTTCCAGTCGCCTTCGCGCCATGCCTGCAATCTGCCTTTGTAGTAGTAGGGGAGTACTTGGCGCGAACTCGGCGCCTGGCCACGCAGCGTCTTTCCAAGGTCGACGCCGTCGATGACCGAGTCGGGCAGCTTGGCCTTTGCCAGCGCAACGACGGTCGGCAGGAAATCGTAGGTCGCGCCAATGCCATCCACCACCGCGGGCCGGATGGTTCCGGGCCACCAAAATAGCGCCGGTACGCGTGAGCCCCCTTCATATGTCGACGCCTTGCCATCGCGCAGGATGCCAGCCGAGCCAACGAGTTCTTCATACAGAATCCAGGGACCGTTGTCGCTGACGAACACGACGAGGGTGTTCTTGGCGCTACCACTTCGCCGCACGGCCTCCAACACCCGGCCCACGCTGTGATCGAGTTCCGCTATGGCATCGCCCACTGGGCCACCTTTGCTGCTGCCAACGAACTCCGGGGCCGGCATATGCGGGAGGTGGGGCTTCTCGTACCCGACCCATGCCAGAAACGGCTTGTCGTGCTTCTGGCTGATAAAGTTGACAACCTGGTCAGTCAGCCGCCCGTTGTACTGAGGTTGATCAACGGGCCGTTCGATGACCTTGTCGCGATAGCCAATTGTCCCATTGGCCACAACCCGCTCGCTCGAGATCAGGGGCGAATTCCAGTATTCGTTTTTCGGATTCTTGAAGGCTGCGACGGACTGCCGGTAGTAGAGCGCAAGCAATTCCTTGGGCGACTCTCCTCTTGCATAGCGCTGGCGCAATTCCTTGACGCTCACACTGCCGGGCGCGCCGACGAAATACGCATCATTCGACATCGGCATCCCCCACCAGGTATCGAAGCCGTGCCGCGTAGGGTATGCGCGCGGGGCATCGCCCAGATGCCATTTCCCGAACAGGGCGGTGGAATAGCCGGCGTCACGGAGCAGACTGGCAACGCTCACTTCCCGATCGGGGAAGCCGAAGGGATCTCCGTCGATCTGGACACTGTTGATGGCCCCGTACAAGCCCGAGCGGGTTTCGACGCGCCCAGTCAGCATGGCTCCCCGGCTGGGCGAGCAGACCGGCGAGCTGACATAGAAATTAGTCCATCGTTGGCCCTCCGCCGCCATACGGTCCAGGTTTGGCGTACGAAATACGGGATGACCGTAGCTGCTGAGATCCCCCCAGCCCAAGTCATCCGCAATCAGAAGGACAACGTTGGGGCGGGTATCGGTGGCGGCCTGTACCAGGGAGAGCGGCGCGGCGAGCACCAAGGCGCCCAGGGTACGAAGCGCACGAAGGCACGGGGCGTTTCCCGCGCGTGCGCCGGTCCTGCGCCGGGCCCATGTCGGCCATGCTCGGTCCAGCGTGGCAATAGCAGTAGTATTCTCCATCTTCTCGCTCCTTTCTCTTTCAGCCACCGCCGGACGCGGCGGCTACGGTCTTTTGCTGTTGCTGCCTAGCCTGCCAGGCGTCTTGATCCATCGCCAGCCGGAAGCCCAGGTGCGACATGCTTGTATACGGATCAGTCCCCTGCCTGGCACTTGGGCGGTAGCTCAGGCAATAGTCCTGGTTGCATAGGAAGGAGCCGCCGCGAATCACGCGCCTGGGCGCTCGCGCGGGAACACCCGGCTCCGAAGGATCCCAGCTATCCGCCGGCCCCAGCGGATCGACCTCTACCTGCCCGATGCCGGCTACCCGCTTAAACTGGTCGGCGCGATACCAGTCCGCGCCCCATTGCCAGGCATTACCGGTCATGTCGTAGAGCCCATAGCCGTTGGCGGGAAACGTGCCGACAGCGCTCGTGCCCAGCGCTCCGCCCGCCTTGGCGCTCACCACCGGAAAGGGTCGTGACTGCTGGCCCTGCCAGACATTGGCCATCTGCTCGCCGTCGGGTGCGAACTGATCTCCCCATGCGTAGGTCGCCTGCTCCAGTCCACCGCGCGCTGCGAACTCCCATTCGGCTTCTGTCGGCAGGCGCTTGCCGGCCCATCTGGCGTAGGCTTGCGCGTCTTCATAAGAAACCTGGACGACGGGGTGGTTGCCTTTTCCTTCGATCGTGCTGCCGGGACCATCCGGATGGCGCCAATTCGCGCCCGGCACGAAGCGCCACCAGCGCGAGGAGTACTGCAGCGGAGCAGGCCGGTCTGTGCCAACGAATACCATTCCCCCCGGCACCAGCGTGCTATCAGGCGGATGCGGCGTGCCCGCTGGAACCTGAACCTTCAGGGTCTCCCAATCCGGTTTCTTCTCGGCGGTGGTGATATAGCCGGCCGCCGCCACGAAAGCGCGGAACGCGGCGTTGGTCACATGATGCTGGTCCATCCAGAATCCGTGCACGCGCGTTTTGTGCGCAGGGCGTTCGTTGTCCCGTGCGAGCCGGTGGTTGCTGCCCATCAGGAATTCGCCGCCGGGAACCCACGCCATGCCCCGCGGGCCGGCAACACCATCGCCGAGAATGATCCGCTGCGATGGCGTTGCGTTGGCCTGCAGGACAGGCTTGGCGGCTGAGTGGGCCACCCAGCCAAGCGCGATGCCCATGGCGGCAAGAACGGCCACTGCGCCCCCCCGAAGCAACGTGCGCCGGCGAAAGGCCAGAGCCGCCGCGCTCGCCGTGTTGGCGAGCGGCATCCGCCCCCCCTTGTTTAATGTACTCACCTAGGCCAACCTCTTGCATTTTGCTGAAAGACACAGGAACTGGCATCTCGGAACGCGCGTGCCTGTATGAACGAGCCGTCCGAACGCGGCACCTACCTCTTGGCGCCTTGGAGTGAACGCAGGACGTGGGCCGGGATCGGCGGCAGGGCTCCCGCCACGGGAAGTCGTTTCAGGTCGCGCTCATATTTCCTCGCAAGTGCGTCCGCCTTGTCGCCACGCCCCGTCGCGCGCAGGCGATCGAGATAGG
Source organism: Cupriavidus sp. 05L411 (assembly GCF_056398045.1). Classification (NCBI taxonomy): domain Bacteria; kingdom Pseudomonadati; phylum Pseudomonadota; class Betaproteobacteria; order Burkholderiales; family Burkholderiaceae; genus Cupriavidus; species Cupriavidus sp. 05L411. The sequence goes on from NZ_JBFTOQ010000005.1 coordinate 172,585, forward strand.
CTGGCAGTTCTCCGCGCACGTGATAGGGTCCCCCTTCCGCAATGACATTGCGTAGTGGATCCCGGCCGCGCGCCGCATCAGGCAGCATCCTGTCGAGCCAATCCTTCAGCAGTGCCAGGCCTCTTTCCGCGATCTCCGGCCGCGCGCTGGCCAAGTTGTTCTGCTCGTGCGGGTCGGCGAGCAGATCGAACAGCATCACGTCGTCGAAGAGGTGGTAGCCGTCGTGCAGTGTGCAGATCAGGATCCAGTTCTCAAACCGGACGGCGCGCTGGCATGTCCACGCCCCTTGCGACACAACCAGGTGGCTCCGCCCTTCATCAGTACCGTCTGTCAGACTGCCGGCGAAAGAAGCTCCATCCCAGCTTGCCGGGACCGTTTGGCCCAGCAGTTCCAGCACGGTTGCCGTCACATCGACCTGATAGTGGAATGCTTGGCATTCTCGGCCTACCTTGATCCCCGGCCACTTGAGAAGAAGAGGGACATTCGTCGTGAACTGGTCCGCCGTTTGGTGGTCGCCATAGACGCTGAGTTCCCCCAGTGTTTCGCCGTGGTCAGATGACAGCATGATCGCGGTCTCGTCCTTCACGCCGAGTTCGGCAAGCTGAGCCATCAGTTTCCCGACGTATTCATCGGCGACGAGAATCCCCGTGTCGTAGCCGTCGAACATAGCCCGAACCGCCTCCATGTCAGGAATCTCTTGCGGCTGCCGTGGGAAGTACACGCGCGCCGCGGGCTGTGGCGCGAAACCTGTGCATTCCTGGGCGGTGTGCGGACCGCACCCCTGCCAGTCGCGCGCGCGAATCTCCTCTGTCAGCCAGTCCGGCAATGGGTCATTGGCAAACGGCTGRCCATAATCCGCTGCGGCCCGATAGGGAGTGTGGGGATCCCACATATGCACATGCAAGAACCAATTGTCTTCGGCGCCATGCCGCGCCAGCCAGTCCGAGGCGATCGCGAAGACTTCATCCGCGGTCTCAAGGCCAAACTTGCCCACGTTGTATGCCTCGTCAAATCCGGCGTACCACTGAAAGGCGGAATGCCGCTGCGCGAAGGAACTGATGCTCACGGTCTTGAGCCCGGCCTGCTGCAGCAGGAACGGGAAGCTCTCTAGTTGCAGGCGCGACCAGAACTTCCGTTCGGGGCCGCCAATCACCGGATCAGCGTCTACGCCGCCATGATTGACCACACCATTGTGTATGCCGAAGCGGCCGGTCAGCAGTGCGGTACGGCTCGGCAAGCAAGGCGTGTCTGAGGCATGCACATTACGAAACAGGATGCTCTCGCCAGCCAGCTTGTCGATGTTGGGGCTAGTGTTGCGATGGTAGCCATAGCATCCGAGATGGTCCGGTCGGAGTGTGTCGATATCAATGTAGAGTAGCCGCATAAGGTCTCTGGAGTTAGCGTGATTCAATCGGATTCGCCATCGGGCAAGCGTCGAGCCGACCGGGAAGGATGAACGAGGCCAGCGTTGTCGGGCCTGCGTCGGCAAGAAGATCCTGCGTACAGCGGGCCACGCCCTGATTTGCGGGTACGCCGCTGGCTCCGCCGCGCAATCTCGTGTGCCGCAGGGCAGCGCACGACCTCGCTATGGATGCGAGCGGCGCCGGGTGATCTCATCCACCATGCGGCGATGGAATGCCGGCGTAATCGGATACTTCCAAAGCAGCAGAACCGAGCACAGTACGCCGGCCACCGGGATCAGGCACATTGCTGCCTTGATGCTGGCCAGGGCCGAGGCGTCCAACGGCTTGTTCGCCACGAAGCCGGCCCATTGCAGAATCTGCCCGAGAAGCATGGCGTTGACGGCCAAGGCTGCCTTATGCGAAAAGGCGGCGAAGCCGGCGATCGTCGCTTCGTTCCGTTCACCGAACTTCCACTCGTTGAATTCCACCGTGTCCGGCAACATCGCCCAATAGTTGATGGCAAAGCTTGCCGTGCCCACGCCGATAAGCGCGATCCAGCTAAGCACAACCTGCATTGCCGGGTTGGTATTCAGCCAGAAGCCGAGGTAACCTGTTGCGGCGATCGCGCTGCCTGCCATCCACGCGCTCCGCTTCGAAAAGCGCCGCGCCACCCATACCCAAAAAGGTGCGAACAGTGCGAGCATCACTACGCTAAGCACGAGTGCCACCGAAGTCATATCGGGCCGCTGCAGTCCATACTTGAACCAGTACAAGAGGCATTTGGAGAACATCGTCAACGCCACCGCGGCAACCACGATGGCGCCAAGCACGCGTGCCAGTGGGCCATTCTGACGCAACATGCCCCAGAATCTGACAAAATCGCGGATCGTTTGGCCCAGCACCGAGGATCGCGCGGGGGCAGGGCTGCCAGCCGTTCCGGCTGTGTTCTCGTTGGTGTTGCGCACGCAAAGGAGGATCGTCAAGGTCGACAGAAGTCCGATGAGTACCGCCACGACGAAATACGGTTGCGCCACCTTGCCCGTCAGCAAAGACACCGCCTTGGGCAGGAACATGGCGACGGATATGCCCGCCCCCGCGGCAAACATCATGCGCACGCCGGCAAGCGTGGCGCGCTCCGCCGAGTCTGAGGTCATGCTCGCCGTCATGGCGAGATAGGGAAGATTGACGACCGTGTAGAGTGTCCGCATCAGAATATGGGACAGGGTCGCGTAAATAACGAGGGCGGTACCGCTTGCTGGCGGCACGTAAAACATGGCCCCAAAGCTAAGCGCTAGCGGCACGGCGCCAAACAGCATATAGGGCCGGTAACGCCCCCGGCGCGACTGGGTGCGATCCACGATCGAACCCATGATCGGATCGGCGAAGGCATCGTAGGCGGACGCAATGGCGACCGACAGCCCCGCAATCGCCGGCGCAATTCCCAGCACGTCCGTGTAGTAGAAGTACAAGAACAGCGTGATTGCCTGCCAGTAGAGATTGCATCCAAAATCTCCGGCGCCATACCCGAGGCGATGGCGCCACCCAAGGGGGGCCTGAGCGGGTCCGCCTGCTTCCAGGGTCGATCCGGTCTTCAATGTGCGCTGCTTTGGTAGCGCAGAACTGGAAGGGGTGGCCATCGGGGGTCTCCAAAATTGCCGGCTTGTACCGTGCATTTGCTTACTATCCAGTAAGTAACTATTCGGATCAACTAGGGGAAACCCCGCAGCAATGCGCCCCCACCCCCCTACTTCTGCTCAACGGCGTGGCAACCCGCCCGCCGTTACTCCGATGTCGCCTCCACGAACAGGCGGCGCAACTCGGCGAACTGGGAATCGAAGCGGGGGTCGTCGCCCCCCAAAGACCTGCCGATGGTGACGCCACGCAGCGCCGCGACGGTAAGATCGCGCAACACTTCCAGGCGGGGCGCTGTCGGGAAACTCTCGATAAGGCTCCCCCAAGCGCTATCGAACACGGCCTCGCGCCGTGCAACCGTGAGAGCCACTTCGTCGCGGAAGCCGGGATCGCGCCGAGCTGCCAGCAGCAATTCAATCAGCGCCATCTGGTTCGTCGAGGAAGCATGGTTGCCCATCGTGTCCAGCACCGCTAGCAGACGCTCCCTAGGCGCAAGAAACGCCGGTGCGGCGGCGGCGAAGCGCGAAGCCATCTCATCATAGAGTGCATTCATCACCGCCACCATCAGGGCGTTCTTACTCTCGAAGTGGTAAAGCAAAGCGGCGCGGGTCAAGCCGACGCGCTCCGCAATCTCCGAGATCGTCGTGCCCGCGTAGCCAAGTTCCGCCAGGCTTTCTATACCCGCCATCAAGATTTTGGCCTTCGTTTGCGCCGACATCTCAGCGTTTGATCTACGGTGTTCATCCCGTCTTTTGGGTTTCATTGAATGGCTCCAGATTGATTGCCGCAGACAAAGTGCATGCCATTGTAAACCCCAAGTGCATATTTTTCCTCAACATACTAACCTTCACGTTAGTTAATATAGTAGCTGAAAGCATCGGCGTTTGCCGACCGCGCCACTTTCTCGCACTTGGAGCCACATGTCACCGACTCGCTTACATACCAAATCCGGCCGATTCGTCGATACGCACGGCCGACACGTCCTGCTGCGCGGCGTAAACCTGGGAGGCGACAGCAAGGTCCCCTACCCGCATGGGGGCACGCAATACCCGACGGACTTCGCTGATCATCGCGAGGCGTCGTTTGTCGGCCGGCCGTTCCCGCTGGCGGAAGCAGATTCGCACCTGGCGCGCATCCGCCGCTGGGGCTTCAACTGCCTGCGCCTGATCACCACATGGGAAGCGATCGAGCATGCCGGCCCCGGACAATACGACGAAGACTACCTAGCCTATTTCACGGAGATTTGCCGAAAGGCCGGGGAGCATGGCCTCTTTGTCTTCGTCGACTTCCATCAGGACGCATGGTCGAGGATGAGCGGGGGCGATGGCGCACCGGGCTGGACCTTCGAAGCGGTCGGCCTGGACTTCCGCAACTTCGATAGCGCGGACGCGGCCCACGTCATGCAGCATCGCTTCCATTTCGCGAACGGAAATCCGCGCCAACCCAGCTACCCCCAGATGAGCTGGCCGCTCAATTACAGCTTGCCCGCGAACGCCATCATGTGGACGCTCTTCTGGGCAGGCCGCTCCCTGACGCCGGACTTTTGCATTCAAGGCCAGAACGTGCAGGACTACCTGCAGGGGCGCTTCTTCGATGCAGTCGAGCAGATGGCGCAATGCCTGCGCGCGCTGCCACACGTGATCGGCTTCGACATTCTCAACGAACCGGGACTCGGCTGGCTGGGCCAATCGCTATCGACGCTTGACGGCCCGCATCTGCCCGGTCCTGCTGTCGCGCCGCTCGCCGCGCTTTCGTTGGCCCGGGGCATCCCGACTGAGGTCCCCTTGATTCCTCCCAGCTCGGACCAAGGTGGACCCCGTTCGGACGCGATGTGCCGGCTCAATGCCGCAGGGCGCCCCATCTGGGTCGAAGGAGCCACTTGCCCGTTCGAACGCGCGGGCATCTACCGGCTTGAGGGGGGCCACATCGTGCCGCTCGACGAGGACGTCTTCAAGCGGGTAAACGGTCGCCCCCTGGACATCACTGAAGACGTATTCGCGCCGTTCTTTGCCGAGGCTGCCATCCGTGTGCGCCGCTATCGCGAAGACTGGTTGCTGATGGCGCAGATGGACCCGATTGGCGCGATTAGCGGCCGGGCCTTCCCCACCGCGATGCCCTGCCAATCGGTCAATGCAAGCCACTGGTACGACCTGGGGCTGCTCCTTAGCAAGTCGTTCGACCAGAACAACTCCATCGACGTGCTGACAGGCGAGCGCGCCGAAGGGCCCGCCGCCCTGCGCGATCTGTACGTACGGCAACTGACCAGGCTGAAGGGAGCAGCAGACCGGTTCCCAGGCGGCGCGCCCACCTTGGTCGGAGAGTTCGGCATTCCCTTCGACTTGGACAATGGCCGGGCGTATGTGGAGTGGAGTGCGGGCAAGCGGGATGTATTCGGACCGCACACCCTGGCGCTCGAGCTGATGTATGGCGCCTTGGACGAGCTGCTGCTGAGTGCCACGCAATGGAACTACACGGCGACCAACCGCAACGATCTGCGTATCGGCGACCAGTGGAATCAGGAAGACCTCTCCATCTTTTCCGTAGACCAGATCGACGACCCACTCGACCCGGACGCCGGTGGCCGCGCGGTGGCCGGCTTTGCCCGGCCCTATGTCGCCGCGGTGCAGGGGCACTTGAACGCGATGCAATACGACCGCGTTTCTGGCGCGTTCGTTTTTACATACCAAGCCGACTTAACGGTGCAGGCACCGACCGAACTCGTGCTGCCGTTGGCGCAATTCCCGCACGGGGTTGCGATCGCCATCGAAGGCCCGGTGCAGCGTTGCGAAGACATGCCGGAGCAGGGATCCGCACGCATATGGGCGAGCGCATCAGGGACCGTGCGGGTCGAGTGCCGCCGCAAAGCCGCGCATGGCAACGCTTAGCAGCAATTCGCTGCGCCCTGAAGAATGACACCTAATGAAGCATTCTGCCAATAACTAGAGGAGGAGAACAATGAAAGGGATTCACCAACGTAGACATCTGCGCAAGGCCCTATTGACTGGATGTGCGACATTCATCGCCGGGGCAGCGCAGGCCCAGTCGAGCATTACCCTGTACGGCGTGGTCGATGCCAACATCGAGTACGTCAGCAATTTTTCGAGCACTACGCCCACCGCGGCCAACCGCTACACAAGCGGGCCCGCGCACAACCTGGTGCGAATGAACTCCGGCGGGCTATCCGGCTCGCGCTTCGGCCTGCGCGGCGCCGAGGATCTCGGCGGTGGCCTGCGAGCGGTATTCGCGCTGGAGAACGGCTTTACCCTGGATGACGGCAAGTTGGGCTTCGGTGGCCGCATGTTTGGCCGCCAGGCGTGGGTCGGCCTTGCCAGCAGTGACTTCGGGCGTGTCACCTTCGGCCGGCAGACCACGTCCATCTACGACGGTTTCGCGAACTTCACTGCAGCCCTCTATACGAACCAATACGAGCCGGGTAGTGCCATAGGAGGCTTCAGCTCCCGTTCGGACAATATGTCGAAGTACGTTGGCCAATTCGGCCGTGTGACCGCGATTGCGCACTGGACATTTGGCAACGGCGTCTTCGGCGCCGGCGAAACACCGGGCCAGTTCCGCCGCGACTCCGGGTACGGCGCGGCATTGAATTACCAATCCGATGCCTTCGGCATCGGTATCGCCTATGACCAGTACAACCCGACGCTCGCCGCCACCAGTGACATCGGCAGTTTCAAGCGCGCGGGCATCGCCGGCAGCTACGCCGCCGGCCCCGCCAAGTTCGTGGCCGGCTATCGCTGGGGCATGGACAAGACCGGCTCCAATGCCACCCTCTGGCACGACAACCTCTACTGGGTCGGTGTCAACTATCAGGCCACCGCGGCGCTGGGCCTGACCCTGGCGTACTACTATGACGACATCAGTCTCGTCAACGTCAGCCTCGGCCGGCTTCCCGCAGTCAGGGCCAAGAATCCCTGGCAAATCCTGTTCATCTCCAACTACAACCTATCCAAGACAACGGACATCTACTTGACCACGGCATACGCGAAGAACGCTGGCCTGAACTTCGACGCTTCTGCCACTGGGTTCGTCAACGGCTACTTCCTCGGCGCCGGCAAGAACGACATGCTCGGCGTAGCCGTCGGTATTCGCAAGAAGTTCTGAGTTCGTGGTCGCCCGGCATCCTGAGTTCGCTATCGCTGCGCGGTGGTCCGGGCCAAAAGATCAGCATCCGCCTGTAACACGACGCGATTCCATACACATACACCTGGGAGAGGTGAAGCTTGTCACTACCTGAATTCGATCTGGTGATCTTCGGCGGCACGGGCGACCTTGCATGCCGCAAGCTCATTCCCGCGCTCTTCGACGCCCATTGCGCCGGGCTCCTGCATGCACAAGGCCGAATCCTCGCGACCGGCACAAAGCCAATGGATCGGGGAAGCTTGATCTCCATGCTCGAGGAGCGCGCCCGGCCGATGGTGCAACCGGGCGTACAGATCGCTGGAGGTAGCCCGGACGATCTGCGGTTCCAGGGATGCTGGGAGAGCTTCCTGAACCGAATCGACTACCTCCATGTCGACACCTCCCAGGACAAAGGCTTTGAAGCGCTGTCAGAATGCATAGCACAACACGCCACGGAAGTCGTCGTCTGCTACCTGGCCACCCCGCCACACCTATTCGCACAGATCTGCGAGCAGCTTGCCCGTGTCGGCATGAACAAGCGCAATGTGCGCGTCGTCCTGGAAAAACCGCTCGGTCACGACCTCGAATCTTCCGAGGCAATCAATGACGCCGTAGCCCGCTTCTTTGAAGAGGATCAGATCTATCGCATTGACCATTACCTCGGCAAGGAACCGGTCCAGAATCTGATGGCACTGCGCTTCGGCAATACCCTGTTCGAACCGCTCTGGCGCAGGGAATGGGTCCGCGATGTTCAGATCACAATCGCTGAGGAACTGGGAGTCGAGCAGCGCGGCACCTTCTATGACCGTACCGGTGCGCTGCGGGACATGTTCCAGAGCCATCTCCTACAACTCCTTTGCATGGTCGCAATGGAGCCGCCTGCCACCGTGGACGCCGACGCCATCCGGGACGAAAAACTGAAGGTGCTCAAGGCACTCACGCCAATGAGTCCTCGATGCGTGACCGAGAGAACTGTAAGGGGCCAATATCGCCCAGGTGCGGCGGACGGATACCCTGTGCCAGGCTATCGTGAAGAGACGGACATAACGCAGGACAGCCAGACTGAAACATTCGTCGCTATCAAAGCCGAGATCGCAAACTGGCGATGGGCGGGCGTCCCCTTTTACCTGCGCACCGGAAAACGCATGCCGTCGCGCCTAGCCGAGATCGTCGTCCACTTCCGTAGCGTTCCCCACGAGCTATTCCCTCGCCCGCTTGGCTTGTCGGCCCAGAACCGTCTAGTCATCTCGCTGCAACCCGAGGAGAGCATACGCCTCTATCTTTTCACAAAGGCACCCGGTGATACTGTTTCGCTGCGGGAAACTTATCTCGACCTCGACCTCGCCAGGACTTCAACCGAGCGCCGAGCAGGGGCTTATGAGCGCTTGCTGCTCGACGTCATTCACGGGCGTCTCGGTTTATTCGTCCGCCGCGATGAGCAAGCCCAGGCATGGTGTTGGGTGAAGCCAATCATCGAGACATGGTCTTCCGGCAGTCCGCCGCTCAAGCCCTATACCGCGGGAACGTCGGGACCAGCGGCCTCCAGCGCCTTGCTCTCGCGTGACGGTGTTGCATGGCACGAGGAAATCTGACATGCAGAGAATATTCCACGACAACATTCCTGCCCAGGCCGCAGCACTGGCGCTGAGCGTGGCGGAGCAGCTTTCCGTCCTGATCGAAAACAAAGGCGACGCATACCTGGCCGTGTCTGGCGGCCGTACGCCCGTCCCCTTCTTCCAGGCGCTAAGCATACAGCGTCTGCCGTGGCAACACGTCGATATCATGTTGGTCGACGAACGTGCCGTGCTACCGGACCATACCGACAGCAATGCCAGGCTGGTGGAGGAAAATCTGCTTAGGGGCGAAGCCGCGAAGGCCCGCTTCATCCCGCTGGTTACAGAGAAGTGCGCAACGCCGGACCGTATCGATGTGGCCAAGGCACTGACCCAGGCCAACGTCGGTTTCAGCCAGCCTGACCTGGTGGTTCTCGGTATGGGCGAGGACGGCCACATAGCGTCTCTATTTGCTGATGCCCCCGAGTACGCGCAGGCCATGGATCTGAGCGCGCCACCGGGATACACAGCAACATCTCCACGCGGCGCCGCCCATCGGCGCATAACATTGAACCGAGCGGCACTGCTTGGGGCCAGCAAACTGATAGTGGCGATCGGCGGAGCAAGCAAGCGCGAAGTGTTTGCGCTTGCCTCGCACGCGCAGGATTTCGCCCTGCCGATCAGTTACATCATCCATCAAGATACCGTCCCCATCGACGTCTATGCGGCAAATTGAACCATTCGCGTCGCCACGGCTTGTCGCCGACATCGGCGGCACCAACGCGCGGTTTGCAATCGAGGTAGCAACACGGATATTCGCGCACGTGACGGTGCTAGATTGTGCTGCCTACCGTGGCATCGAGGCTGCCCTGCGCGCCTATCTGGCCACGCTCGGGGACCTCGGGCCGCAGGTACGCCATGCAGCGATCGGCATTGCCACGCCGGTGCTAGCTGACCTGGTGAAGATGACGAACCTCGAGTGGTCATTCTCCATTGACGCGCTACGTTACGCTTTCTCGTTCGATACCCTGGTAGTGACAAACGACTTCACCGCGCTGGCGCATGCGCTACCCTACCTGACGGCCGCGGATCTGTTGCAAGTCGGCGGCAAGCCTGCCTGCCAGCTTTCCCCCCTTGGCGTGCTCGGGCCCGGAACCGGGTTGGGCATTGCGGGCTTGATACGGAGCAACGACAGATACATAGCGCTGCCGGGCGAAGGCGGGCACACGAGCTTTTCCCCCTCTGACGACGAGGAGGTGCGGGTGTGGCGATATGCGCTCGCCCGCTTTGGGCACGTATCCGCGGAACGCCTGCTTTCCGGAGCCGGCTTGACGCTGATTCATGAGGCGATCCGCACGCATGCGCCGGGACAGTATCCACTCTCTCCCGCCGCCATCACCGAGCAGGCACTCTTGGGAACCGATCCGCATTGCAAAAAGGCGGTGGGAATGTTCTGTGCAATGTTGGGCACAGTCGCCGCGGACCTGGCATTAACCATCGGCGCGCGAGGTGGCATCTATATCGGTGGTGGAATTGTGCCGCGCCTAGGCGCAGTGTTCGCCCAATCCGCCTTCCGCCGTAGGTTCGAAAACAAAGGTCGCATGCGGGACTATCTGGCCGACATCCCCGTCTACGTGATCAACGCAGCGCTTCCCGCCCTGGCGGGACTATCGGCGCAGCTAGAAGAAAGGTTGTCAGCTTGACGGCGGCCAAATGAACGGCGAGCCTCGTTCTTCCAATCGCGCTATCCCGGGTTCGCTGAAGTGCTCGCGACGCGGCAAGCGGAGCATGCGATGGCAGTGAAATGAGGGCACGCGCAGCTCAAAGTGCGCTCCGGCGTAGCTCGCGTTGCATATCCAAGTCCGTTGAGCGCCCATGAGCGGTCATGCAAGGCGGGGGCCGCGATCGTCTCTTCATCGGCCGACTCGGCCGTTCGGCCCCGTGTACTCGAACGGCTCTGAAGGGTCGGGAACGGTAGTTCGCCCACGACCCTACGGCTCCAGTTCTGACTGGTCAGCACGCAGCCTATCGCATCGCTGATCGAGGTACTTATAGAAGTACGACGGCTACCGGGTCTTGGCGTCGACGGGGCCAAGGGCGCAACTCCAGACGAAGAACTCGGACGCGACCACCTGGTTTCCGGAGGTCGTGACCTCCCTCGGCAAATTGCCGGCCGGTTGCATCGTCGACGGTGAAGTGTGTGTGATGACCCCCGAGGAGCGCACGCACGCGCGAAGCGGCGGTGCTGGTATCCGGGTGCCGACCCCGTCGGTTACTGCATATTTGACCTACTCGTCGCCCGTGGCAGGGACATGCGCGATCAGCCACTGGAGAAGCGCAAAGCGGCGCGCGCAAGCTCCTGACCGGCACACCGCCGCTCGGTTTGCTCTACGTCCAGGACGAGGAAGATGGCGCCTGGCTGTTCGACGTGGCGATGGCGATTGAGTTGGAGGGAATCGTAGGGAAGCGCGTCGGCAGTCCGGCGTCGAGCATTTGAGCGAGCCCACGTTAACTAGCCTGAAACTTGCCATCGAGATGTCCCGACCTGGCTGCTTCGAACTGGGCCTTCAACTCCTCGTAGCGATGAGGCCGCATGGCGAATCCGCGCGTTCATGTCTGCGCCGCTGTCTGCAGGCCGCTGCCAGATAACCGTGTTATGCCTCGCGCAATTGAAACCGCGCCACTGTTCGCGCGAGCTCCCGCGCCCGATCGTTAAGCATCGATGATGCTGCCGCAGACTCCTCCACCAGCGCAGCGTTCTGTTGCGTGGCTTGATCCATTTCCGACACGCTCTGGTCGAGCTGTCCAATACCTGTGTTCTGCTCGCTCACCGCACCGTGTATCTCAGTAATGATGCGTCGAACGTGCTCGATGTCCTTGACAATTTCGGTCATGGTCGAGCCCGCTGCCTGAACCCGCTCGGTGCCGCTGCTTACGCTGGCTACGGAGCTCTCGATGAGCCCCTTGATCTCCTGGGCGGCTGTGGCACTGCGCTGAGCCAGGGTCCGCACCTCGCCAGCCACCACGGCAAAGCCGCGGCCCTGTTCCCCGGCACGCGCCGCCTCGACTGCCGCGTTAAGCGCGAGGATATTGGTCTGGAAGGCGATGCTGTCGATCACGCCTATTATTTCCGTGATCCGCCCCGACGATTTGGCGATCTCGTCCATGATGCGCACGGCGCCAGAGACAACTTCGCCGCCGCGCGCCGCGGTGGCGCTGGCATCAGTCGCCAACTGCGTTGCCTGCTCGGCCGCTTCCGCCGTCTGCTTTACACTCGATGCCAGTTGGGTCAAGGCTGCCGAGGTCTGCTGCAGATTGCTGGCCGAGGCTTCCGTGCGGTGGGATAGGTCGCGATTACCTGCCTCGATCTCGCCAGTTGCCGAGGTCATACCCTGCACACTGGCGCGCACGTCGACCAACACGGCGCCGATCTTCTCTACGAAGGCGTTGAACGACGCGGATATCTGTGCCACCTCATCATTGCCCACGACATCCAGCCGGCGGGTCAAGTCGCCCCCGCCAGTCCCGATGGTATCCATCGCGTCACGTACGCTGGAGAGCCTGCGGAGAGCTTTTGCGGTAAAGAAGGTGGCAATGCCGAGCGCAGCCAGGGTAAGCAAGACCATGGCTATGCCCATGGCGCTTACGACGTGGCGCAGGCCTACGGTGGCTTCGGCCTTATCGAGCGCGATCACCAGATACCAATCGGTGCCGGCGACAGCCTGGGCCTTTAGCAGCTTCGGCACGCCCTGGATTTCCACTTCTAGCGGCGCACTAGCCCGAACCAGGTTCTCGAGCGTGGCAGGCGTCAGTGCGGCGGTCACCTCGCTGACCGGCTTTAGCATCTGATTTGCATCGGCGTGAGCGATTACCTGGCCATCCCTGGCTACGACGAAGGCCAAGCTCGAAGGCGTTGGATGTATCGCCTTCACGGCTTCTCGCACGCCTTCCAGTGGCACTGCGCCGCTGACGGCGCCGATTGCCGCACCGTCACGGATGAGTGGCGCCGCAAAGGAAACGTATGGCACTCGAGTCGAGACATCTCCATACGGCTTGGTCACAGTCGGCTTGCCCGCGGCCAGCGCCGCTTTGTACCAAGGGCGCGCGGTGGGGTCGTAGTCCTTCGGCGTCGTGCTGCTGCTCGAGTAGTATGACTTGTCGTTCCACCCGATGGTGGTCACGGGAAAGCCGTTGGCATCACCCATGAACTTCACCAAGCCAGCGGGGTCGCCTTTCTCCACGACCTCCGCTGCCGTCTTGACGGCCAAAGCCTTGGCGGCGACCCATTGTTCGATCGCCAGCGTGTTACCACTGGCGATGGCACCAAGGTCGCTCTCCATTGTTGCCGTCATATTTGCGCGGACGATGCCATAGGTGGCGGCACCCGAGAGTGCGAGAGCGCCGACAACCGTGGCGGACATGATCAGAGCGATGCGCGTGCGGAGCGAGGATGCGGTCATACCGAAGAGAGTGATGTTACCTGGGTGAGTCGGTCTGAGTACGGCATTATCGCGGTGCTTGAGACCACGCCATCGGCCTGTCTTAGGCACCACAGTGCTAACTACGGCAAGCAAGCGGGCAACTTTAGGCCGGCGGCAAGAACCGGCGCAGGTGCCCTACGCTGAGCCCGAGGGTGGGGTGGAACCTGTTCTTCGCTCAGGTAGAGCGATCTATGTAGGCGGCGGTAAGGATTGGTGGGGAACTACCGCTTCTTCGTCAGTCTCACAGGGGAATTCCACATCCCAGACTGGCGTGTTGCCAGCCGCGTTTCGGGACGCCTATCGCGTGGCTCAAATGGGTGGCCCTGTCAGCAGTTTCCAGCGCTTCACAGAAGGGGAGGTCGGGGCGACTCTGATGTTGCCATGGGTGCCGGAGCTTGCGCGCCAATGCGTATCACGCGCAACACAAGGGTATCCGTTTGTCGACGCATGGAAGCAGGTGCCCGTCGCCGCAATCGAAATGTGGCTCCATGCCATCAAAACTACGGTGCTTGATCTCGCGATCAACATCGAGCGCAAGAATCTCGACGCGAGAGAATGCCCGGTTGGTCAGCAACTCATCAGCAAGGCAGAGATGACGTCGGCAATCTGGCCAACGGCGGCGCCGACTTTACCCAGACCGCCCGTGGGCACCGGGATGGGCCTCGCCGAAAGCTGTTGGCTCTGGGACTCATGCAGGCCGTCAGGACTTTGGAGGTGGGGGTTGAGGGGCCCGCATGCCGACGCCCCTTAGGGACGCCACGACGCAAGTGACCTTTGTGCGGCCGTTCTTCCCAGTAAAAATGCGGCGTGGCCGCTGTGTCAGCCATGCTTGATGAGGTCCTCAATTTGCAGCAAGCGCGAGAAGCTAGTCGCGACAAACCTGGACTGAATTGGGCCGGCCGACAGAATTTCCAAGTGCGTTAAGGACACCAGCGCCCTGCCGGATAATCTGGCAGGGCCTATAGCGTGCAACTCGCACAAGGTGACCTATAGTGACGTAAATGGCGTCCGGAGCGTCCCGTCTCCCCTCGGAACTCCTTTAATTCCGTCGCTGGCGGCGGGAAGCAAGCGGGGTCGAAAAACAGAAGAACGTCCCTTTCCCGATGCTTGCGGAGAAACGAGGGCTAGCGTTTGTCAAAGCCAGGCCCCACAAGCCTTTCCGGCCGGTTTAGCCTAATTTGAAAAACGCAAAAGCGGTGGTTTGACAAATTCCATTCTCTCGGGACACACAGAGCAAAGCACCAACTCACCTGCCGCCGAAATCCGGCGCTTACCCCAGATACTTGAACAGATTCATCCCCTGGATCTGCATGAACGACTGCTGCGCCGCCTGCAGCGAAGTCTGGCGCTGGTAGTACTCGGTCATGGCCGAGTAGTAATCCAGGTCCTGCAGGCCCGAAAGCGTCTGGCTGTAATTTAACCCGCGGTTGGTGCCGATGGTGTCGAGCGCATCGAGCTCATTCATGCGCGAACCGACCGAGGTCTGCACCGTGCTGACGTTGTCCAGCGAGTTGGCCATCTGGCGGTTTGCCGTGGACAGCGCGTTGGCCAGCGTGGCGCGGTCGGTGTCGGTGACGACCGGCTGCTTCAGGGCATTGATGATGCTCTGCAGGTTGGCAAAGATGTCGGTGCCGGCTTGCTTCGCGGGTTGCAGGTTGACAACATCGCCATCCTTGGGCGTGCCCTTGATCGACAGCGAGAGCCCGCCGACCGAGATGCCGGCGCCGTCCACATAGTCCACCGGAGCGCCAACGGCGGCCGGCGGCGCGGCGCTCTGGTCCATTACCTGGTACTGCATCTTGCCGGTGACGGCATTGGTGGCGAAATTGAGCGAGAGGCTGTGGCCGTACAGCGCGTTGGTCGGATCCGTCACCGAGATCGCGCTGAACTCGCCAGTGCCCGTATTGGTGGCGGGCGAGGAGGCAACGTAGGTGGCGGTGGACTGCACGCTCATGAAGATCGCGTTGCCGTTGTCGTTGGTGGGCATCTGACGAGCGACGTCGACCTGCAGCAGTTGCTGGCCGGTATCGCCGCCATAGACCACCGCGCCGCTGCCGTTCTTCGCGAACGGCGGCGTGGACGACTGGTAACCCGCGAACAGGAACTGGCCGTTGCCATCGTCGGCGTTGGACAGGCCGAGCAACTGGTTGTATGAGTCCTGCAGCGAGGAGGCGACCGAGGCGCGGTCGGCAGCGCTCATGGTGCCGTTACCGGCTTGCACCACCAGCGTCTGGATGTTCTGCACGGTGGTGACGACGCTGTTGAGCGAGCTCAGCTCCATGGACAGGTTGGTGTTGGCCTGTTTGCGGGACGTGGCGTACTGGTCGTTGACCGCGCTGGACTGCGAGACCACCAGCGCCCGGGTCGCTCCCACCGGGTCGTCGGACGGGGTCAGGATACGGCGGCCGGTGCCGAGCTGTTGCTGCACATGCAGCAACGAGCTTTGCTGGCTGTTCATCGAGGCCAGGCCGAGTTGGTAGAGCGTGGAGCTTGCAACGCGCATGTCTGTTCCTTTAGGAGATCCGGGTCTTCAGAAGCGATCAGCGGCCGATACCGATGATGGTGTCGAACAGCGTGGTGGCGGTCTGGATGACCTTGGCGTTGGCCTGGTAGAGCTGTTGGAAACGCAGCATGGAGACCGTTTCCTCATCCATGTTCACACCTGAGACGGCTTGCTGTGCCGTCTGCACCTGGGTAGTGACGCTGTCCTGCGACGTCGAGGCGATCTGGATCGACTTGGCGCGGCTGCCGACGTCGTTGACCAACTGTGCGAAGGCATCGTTGTAGCTCGACACGCCGCCGATGGTCTTGGTGGTTTGCAGCTTGGCCAGCGTGAGCGCGTTGCCGTTGTCGGATACGCCGCTCAGGTTGGGCGCCAGCGTGAAGCTGTCACCGGTCTTGGGCGTGCCGTCAAAGCTGACCGTGACACCGTTGAACGAGTATTGCGTCGCAGTGCCGCTGGGGGTCGGGCCGCTGGTGGGTACGACCGGAGCACCGGTCGCATCGGTGAAGACGTAATTGGCGCCGTTGTACTTGGCCGTGATCGTGGTGGCGGGCAGGCTGAAGCCTTGCGCGACATTGCTGACCTTGACCGTGCCGGTACCCGTGTTGGTAGTGCCTGCGCTGACGCGCAGCGGGCCAGCGGCGGCAATCTTGGCGGGATCGGTAATGGCCATGTCCATGTTCGCGGCCACATTGCGGGTCGGCTGGATCTGGTAGGAATCATTGGCCGACATCGCCGTCGGGATCTTGACGTCCACGCCGTCCGCCGACAGCGTCAGCGGATAGGTGGCGGTAGCGCCCGCCTGGGTGGCCACGACCGTGTTGTCCGATATGCGCGTGAGCGAGTAGTTGGTGCCGTCGTAGGTCAGCGTGTAGTCGCTGGTGGTCAGCTGCGACGTATTGCTGATGCTGGCCGATACCAGCGAGGTGCCGGTATTCGAGCTCTTGGGCAGCGTGACGGGCGTGCCGAGCTTGAACAGGTTGCCGCCGATCTGGCCGGTCAGGTCCACGCCGAGCTTATGCTGGTCGTTGAAGGTCTGGGCCAGCGTCACCGAGAGCCGCCCGATGGCGTTCTGCGCTGGGTCCAGCGACTCGGTGCGGAACTTGAGCAAACCGCCGACGGAGCCGCCGGTGAGGGTGCTTTCGTCCATCTCGGTCACGTTGCCGTTGGCCTGCGTGTAGGCGATCGTGGTACGCGACGGATCGGCCGACGATTGCACCGCCTTCAGGTCATAGGAGTTCGAGCCCATCACCAGGGGCTGGCCGTTGCCGACGAACACGTTGTATGTATTGTCCTGCGGCACCACCTTGACGCCTACCAGCTGGGTCAGCTGCGAGACCAGCTGGTCACGCTGGTCAAGCAGGTCGTTGGGCGGCTGGCCGCCGCCGGCAGCGGTAGCCCGCGTGATCTGGTCGTTGAGCTTGGCAAGCTGCTGGGAGTAGGCGTTGATCTGCGTCACCGAGCTCTGCACCTGGGTATTGACGCCATCACGCAATTGCTGGAAGTAGGAATTGGCGGCGCGCATCTGCCCGGTGAGCGATTGCCCGGCATTGATCATGTTCTGGCGCGCGGCCGGATCTGCCGGCGTGTCCGACACCCCTTGCACGGCGGCGAAGAACTTCTGCATCAGCGGCGCGATGCCACCCTTCTGGTCGGCCAGCAGGTTGTCGATCTGGCTGATCTGGTCGGAGTACGTCGAGAGCTGGGCGCTGGCGGACTGGGCGTTGCGCAGCTGGCCCGTCAGGAATTCATCATAGACGCGAACCACCGTGGTCGTGTTGGAACCCTGCCCGTAAAAGCCGCTGCTGGTGTACTGGCCACCCGCGGACGCAATGATGGTGTTCTGCCGCGTATAGCCTGCCGTGGTGGCATTGCTGATATTGTGGCCAACCGTCGTCAACGCGTTCTGCGCCGTGTTCAGGCCGGAAAGTCCGATATTGAAGAGAGACATGCTCTAACCCCGCATCTGGTGGCTGCCGTGTGCTTGACCGGGGCGATCCGTGCACCGTGGCCGCTTCTCGCGGAGCCTTCGATGCCGGTTCGCCGCTGCCGGGCATGGACGGCGGTGAATGATGTAAGTAACGGCAGAAGTACAAGGAGACTTTAGTGCGCGGCGCCGACAATTTACGTCCGGCCGGCGTTCGCCCGGCAGGAGCGCGGCATGCGCTCAGACGGGCACTTTCCGCATGATCCGGACCAGCTTCTCGCCGTATGCCGGATCCGTGGCGTAACCGGCCCGCTGCAGGCCCCGGGCCGCGTCGTCCGGCGTGGCCGCGGCCAGCACCTCGGCGTAGCGCGGGTTGTTGCTCAGCAAGCGCCCGTAGTCGGCAAAGGCTTCGTCGTACGAGCCGTAGGCACGGAAGCGCGCACGCACCTTCTGCGGCTGGCCGTCGACATATTCGGTGGTGGTGATTTCCGCAACCTGGCCCTTCCAGTTGGCGCCCGCCTTGATGCCGAAGACATTGAAGGTCGTGCTGCCGTCCGGGTAGGCAATCTCGCGCCGGCCCCAGCCGGATTCGAGCGCGGCCTGGCCCAGGATCAGCTTGGCCGGCACGCCGGTGGCGCGCGCCGCGGATTGCGCCGGCCCCGCCATGCGGGAAACGAAGGCGCTGATGTGGGCCGGCGTGTCTTCCGGCAACACGGCGTTGCCGCCTTGCCAGGCCCCGGTGTCCTGCGACTGGTATTGGCGCAGGCCCGCGCTGGGGTTCCAGCTGGTGCCGGCCACCACGCTGCCTGCACGCGACGCGTCCGCGTCTCCGTTGCGCATGTCCAGCGTGCGCGCAAGGCCGGGGGCCGCGTCGTCCATGCCTGCCTGCACGGCGGCCTGCTTGGCAGCCGCACCGGCGAGCTCGGGCGGCAGGCCCGCGCCGCTGGCGCGCGCGAGCTGGCGCACCATGACGTCGGCCAGGCCGATGCCGCGCGTGGACATCTGCTGGGACAGCTGCTGGTCCATCATCGACATATACAGCTTGGTCTGCTCGTTGTCGAACAGGCCATCCTGCGGCGTGGCGTCGCGCATGCTCTTGAGCACCATCTGCGTGAACACCGCCTCGAACTGGCGTGCGGCGGTGCGCAGCGTCTCCGGAGTGGCCCCGGTACGGGCACTTTGCTTGAGGCCTTCGAAGCCTTGCGTATCAAGGGCGAAGCGTTGCGAGAGTTCGGCCTGTGCGGCCACGCGGCTGGCTGACATGATCAGATGATCTCGAGGTCGGCGCGCAGCGCGCCCGCGGCACGCATGGCTTCAAGGATGGTCTGCAGGTCGGCCGGCGTCGCGCCCAGCGCGTTCAGGCCCTTGACCACCGCGGCCAGCGACGCTCCGGCCTTGACCATCTGCAGTGCGCCGCCTTCTTGCTTCATGTTGATCTGCGAAACCGGCGCCACCACCGTCTGGCCGCCACTGAACGGCGCCGGCTGGCTGATCACCGGCTGGGTATTGATCACCACGGACAGATTGCCATGCGCCACCGCGCAGTCGTCCACCGTCACGGCCTGGTTCATCACGACCGAGCCGGTACGCGCATTGAGAATGACCTTGGCGGCGGCCTTGGCGCGCGTGACCTCGATGTTCTCGATGCGGGCCATGAAGCCCACCCGCGCGCTCGGGGCCGCTGGCGTGCGCACCTGCACCACCCTGCCGTCCAGCGCGCTGGCTACGCCGCCGCCCATCGCGCGATTGATCGCCTCGACAACGCGTTCGGCCGTGCCGTAATCGGTTTCGCGCAGTTCCAGGTTCAGGATGCCGCCTTCGGGCTGGAACGCGGGCACGGCGCGCTCCACGATGCCACCATTGGCAATGCGGCCCACCGCCAGTTGGTTGACCTGCACCTTGCTGCCGTTGGCCGACGCGCCCGCGCCGCCCACCAGCATGTTGCCCTGCGCGATCGCGTAGACCTGGCCGTCGGCGCCCTTGAGGGGCGTCATCAGCAAGGTGCCGCCACGCAGGCTCTTGGCATTGCCCATCGACGACACCACCACGTCGAGCTGGCTGCCGGGCCGTGCGAACGGCGGCAGCGTGGCGGTGACCATCACCGCCGCCACGTTCTTGAGCTGCATGTTCTTGCCGGCCGGCAGGGTGATGCCGAGCTGCGAGAGCATGTTGGTCAGGCTCTGCGTGGTGAACGGCGTCTGCATGGTCTGGTCGCCGGTGTTATCCAACCCCACCACGAGGCCATAGCCCACCAGCGGGTTGTCGCGCACGCCCTGGAAGTTGGCCAGGTTCTTCAGCCGTTCCGCGTGCGACGCGCCTGCTAGCAGGCCCAGCGTCAGCGCCAGGAAGAGAGCGCGGACGATGCGGCTGCGCGAGGCGGGGAACGAAGACAGGGACATGACGCGGTCAGTGATCAATACGGTGAAACATTAAGGAAGAAACGCTGCAGCCAGCCCATGTTCTGCGTCTCGTCGATATAGCCCTTGGCGGTGTACTCGATGCGCGCATCGGCCACTTGCGTGGACGGCACCGCATTGTCGCCGGTGATCGTGCGCGGATTGACCACCCCGGAGAAGCGGATGTACTCCGCGCCCTGGTTGATGGCCATCTGCTTTTCGCCGGAGACGATAAGGTTGCCGTTGGCCAGCACTTCCAGCACGGTCACGGTGATGGTGCCGTTGAACGTATTGGTGGCGCTGGCGCCGCCGCTGGCCTTGAGCGCATTGGCGCCGCTCATGGTTGCGTTCTGGGCGCTGCTGAACAGCCCGCCAAGCGCCCTGGGCACGGCATCGAAGGCCAGCGCGCTGTTGGACGTGCGGCTGGCGTTGGTGCCGGAGTTCTTGCTGGCGTTGACGTTCTCGCTGATCACGATGGTGAGGATGTCGCCCACGTTGCGCGGCCGGCGATCCTCGAACAACGGATTGCCCGCGTACGACGACTGGTAGATCGATCCGCTCGCCGGCGCCAGCGCGCGCGGCTCTGCCCGCGCGGAGGTGGGCAGCTGGACCAGCGGCTCGCGCGGCATCATCGCGCAACCTGTCGCGAAGCAGCAAAGGGCAAGCGCGCCCAGGCGAGTCAGCGAGGCAATCATGATCATCCCAGCTGGGTGAGGCGCTGCAGCATCTGGTCGGAGGTCTGCACGGCCTTGCTGTTGATTTCGTAGGCGCGCTGGGTCTGGATCATGCTCACCAGTTCTTCGACCACGTTCACGTTGGACGCTTCGACGTAGTTCTGCTGCAGCGTGCCGGAGCCGTTCAGGCCAGGCACCGTGGTGTTCGGCGCGCCCGACGCATCGGTCTGCACGTACAGGTTCTCGCCCAGGCTCTCCAGGCCGGCCGGGTTCGCGAAGGTAGCCAGTTGCAGCTGGCCGACCTGCACGTTGGGGCTCGAACCGGGCTGGGTCACAGAGACCACGCCGTCGCGCGCAACGGTCAGCGCCGTGTAGTTGGCCGGCAGGGTAATGGCGGGCTGGATCACGAATCCGCTGGACGTCACCAGCTGGCCGTTCTGGTCGGTCTGGAACGAGCCGTCGCGCGTGTAGGCGGTGGTGCCGTCGGGCATCGTGACCTGGAAGAAGCCCTGGCCGATCACGGCCACGTCCTTGCTGTTGCCGGTCTGCTGCGGATTGCCCTGGGTATGGATCCGCTCGGTAGCCACGGGACGCACGCCGGTGCCCAGCTGCAGGCCGGACGGCAGCGTGGTCTGGTCCGAAGACAATGCGCCGGGCTGGCGGACGGTCTGGTACATCAGTTCCTCGAACACGGCACGCCCACGCTTGAAACCGTTGGTGGAGACGTTGGCCAGGTTGTTCGAGATCACGTCCATCTGCGTCTGCTGCGCATCAAGGCCGGTCTTGGCAATCCAGAGAGAGCGGATCATGTTTGTCCTCACAAGGCTGCCGCGAGCCGCGGCAGCACATCAATTCAAAGTTCAGTTATTCGAGAGCAGTTGATTAGCGCGCTGATCGTTGGTGTCAGCGCCCTGGATCATCTTCATCTGCATCTCGAAGCGGCGGGCGTTGGCGATCATGTCGACCATCGCCTCGACCGGGTTGACGTTGCTGCCTTCGATCGCGCCGGAAATCACGCGGATGTTGGCGTCAACCTGCAGCGGCTGCGCGCCGGGGCGCAGCCGGAACAGGCCATCGTCGCCTCGGGCGATCGAATCGGGCGGTGGATTCACCAGCCGCAGCTTGCCCACCTGGGCCAGGCCCGCGGAGGTCTCGCCAGGGCCGCGTGCGGTGATCGTGCCATCGCTGCCGATGGTGACCTGCGCGCCAGGCGGCACCGCGATCGGGCCACCATCACCCATCACTTGCAGGCCGGTGCTGGTAACCAGCTGCCCGTCCGCGGACACCTGCAGCGAACCGGCGCGCGTATAGGCTTCCGTGCCATCCGGTGCCTGCACCGTCAGCCAGCCGTTGCCCTGCAGCGCCACGTCCAGCGGACGCTCGGTGTAGGTCAGCGGGCCGGCCTTGAAGTCGGCGYCAGGCGTGGACGCCAGCGTGAATGCGCGCGTTGGCGAGGCTTGCCCCACCACCGGCACCGCGCGAAACATGTTGACCTGCGCGCGGAAGCCCGGCGTGGAAGTATTGGCCAGGTTGTTGGACACCGCGGCCTGCTGGTCGAGCGTCTGCTTGGCCCCCGACAGGGCGGTATAGATCATGCGGTCCATGGCGTCCCTTTAGTTCCTGTCCGTGCGGCTCGTCTTGCCAACGCTGCGCATTACAGGTTGACCAGCGTCTGCATGACGGTGTCCTGCGCCTTGATGGTCTGCGCATTGGCCTGGTAGTTGCGCTGCGCCACGATCAGGCTGACCAGCTGGCCGGACAGGTCCACGTTGGATGCCTCCACCGCATTGGACTTGAGCGTGCCAAGGCCACCGCCGGCCGCGCCGACCACGGCCTGGCCCGATGCGCCGGTCGCGGACCACACATTGTTGCCCTCCGGCTTCAGGCCCTGCACGTTGCCAAAGCCAGCCATCACGACCTGGCCCAGCGCCTGCGTCTGCTGGTTCGAATAGCTGCCAAGGATGGTGCCATCCGGCTGGATCGCGAAGCCGAGCAGGCTGCCCGCGGTATAGCCGTTCTGCACAGGCGGCTTGGTGTCGTTGGCGCCGGCGAACTGCGTCGTGCCGGTCAGGTCCATCGCGATGGCCAGGGGCGCCGCACCGTTGGCAGCGGCAATGTTGATGGCGGTGGTAGCGCCGGCGGCCGGCGACTGCAGCGTGCCCTTCGAGTCGAACTTGAGCGTGATCGGCGCGCCAACCACATTGCCCGCCGCATCGGTCAGGTTCATCGTCCAGTCGGTGCCGCCGCCGCCCGCTGCCGGGAACGTGCCCGCGCCGGGCGTGCCCGTGGAGAAGTACGCGGTGAGCTGCTTGGCATTGCCCAGCGAGTCATAGACAGTGACGCCGGAGCTGTAGTTGTACATGCTCGATGTCGGCAGCGCGGCCGGCGTGCTGGCGAACGGCGTGGTCGGTACGGTGCTGCCGGAGTTCAGGTTGAAGGAGATGCCGAGGGTGGTGGTCGCCTTGGCGGCCATCGTGGTGTTCGGCACCACCAGCGGCTGCGGCTGCACAGCGCCGCCGCCCGTCGTGCCTGCCGGGTAGCCGGTCAGTTTCAGGCCTTGCGCGTTGGTGATGCTGCCGTCCTGCTGGCGCTGGAACTGGCCGTTGCGCGAGTAGAAGACCGAGCCCGAGGAATCGGTCAGGCGGAAGAAGCCGTTGCCATTGGTGATGGCCACATCGAGCGCACTGCCGCTCGACTCGATATTGCCCTGGTTGAACGACTGCACCACCGAATTCACGGTCGTGCCCAAGCCGATCTTGGTGCCGGCGTACACGTCGGCGAACTGCGCGGTCGATTGCTTGTAGCCAACCGTGTTGGCGTTGGCGATGTTGTTGCCGATGACGTCCAGATTCGATGCGGCGGCATTGATGCCGCTTACCCCTTGACCGAAACCCATGATTTTCTCCTAGTTACCTGACATCCTGCCGGCGCGTCTCGCGCGTGGCCACGTGATTAAAGAATGCGGCGAACGCCGTCGACCGGCGCGGTGCGGCCGCCGCCGATGTCGACCAGCACGCCCGTGGAGTCGCCACTGATGCTGTTGACCTTGCCGTAGACCAGCGCGACCGGCACGACATCCTTGCCGTTAGCGGTGGCGGTGACCTTGAAGCTGTAATCGCCGTCGGCAACCGCGACGCCCGCATCGTTCTTGCCGTCCCAGGCGATATCGTGCACGCCTGAGGTCTGGCCCTTCATGTCGATGGTGCGCACCACGTTGCCGTCCTTGTCGAGCACGCTGACCGTGACCGCGTCGGCTGTCGCCGGCAAGTCCACGCCGATCTGGCCCGGCACGCCGCTGGCCACCGTGGTGGCATTGCCCGGCACCATCACGGTGTGGCCAATCAGCGCTGCCGAATCCATCGCGCGGCTCGCGCTGACTTGCGACAGCAGCGAGTTCAGCGTGGTGTTCAAGGTCTGCATGCCGCTCACCTGGCTGATCTGCGCGAGCTGCGAGGTCAGCTGCGAGTTGTCCATCGGGTTGAGCGGATCCTGGTTGTTCATCTGCGTGACCAGCATCGTCAGGAAGCTGTTCTGCAGGTCAGCGGCGGAGGCGCTGCCGCTTTGCAGGGTATTGGCGATCCCGGCGGCGCTGGTGCTGCTGCCTGTGGAGGAAGTCGTGGTCATTGCGTATCCCGGTTTTACTGACCGATGGTCAGCGTCTTGAGCATCATGTTCTTGGCGGTGTTGAGGACTTCCACGTTGGCCTGGTAGGAACGCGAGGCCGAGATCATGTTGACCATCTCCTCCACCGGGTTAACGTTTGGCATCGTGACGTAGCCGTCGGCATTGGCCAGCGGATGCGTGGGGTTGTGCACCATGCGCGGGGGCGACGGATCTTCCATCACGCCCTCCACCTGCACACCGCCCACGTCGTTCTGGCCTGGTGTGGCGGCAAGGCCGAACACCACTTGCTTGGCGCGGTAGGGCTGGCCGTTGGGGCCGACCGCACTGTCGGCATTGGCCAGGTTGGACGCGGTCACGTTCATGCGCTGCGACTGCGCAGCCATGGCCGAGCCGGCGACTTCGAAGATGTTCATTGCGGGCATGGCGTGCTCACTGCTGGATGGCCGACAGCATGGTCTTGATCTTGGCGCTCATCACGGTCAACCCGGACTCGAAGTGCACCGCATTGTCGGCAAAGGCGACGCGCTCGGTGTCCATCTCGACGGTATTGCCATCGATGCTCGACTGCATCGGGATGCGGTAGTCGAGTTGCATCTTGTCGGCGAACGCAGACGTCACGCCCGGCAGATGGCGCACCGAGGTGGTGGACAGCGACACGCCTTCGGCTTGCTTTCCGCGCTCGACGCTTTGCGCCAGCGTGCTGGAGAAATCGAAGTCACGCGCCTTGTAGCCGGGTGTGTCGGCGTGGGCGATATTGGAGGCAATCACAGATTGCCGCTGGGTCCGCAAGCTCAGCGCTTCTTGTTGGAAGCGCAACGCCGCATCGAGTCTGTCAATCATGTCTGTGTCTCGCTGGAGGGGGAGAGCAACGAAGGTCGACCTTCTTCAGGTGTGCCATCTTAGGGGCGGCCCCTTCATGCCAATCGCACGAATAGAGCAAAGAAGACCGCGCATTTCGACTCGAGCAAGAACGTGGGGCTGCCTACAATAGGACCCGTTGACACGCACGCGGCACCCGCTTTCGCGGTGCGGTCCGCGTCGTTTCCTTGCCTGGATGTACACATGAACCCTCGTTTCCGGGCCGCCGCGGCGCGCGCCCTGCTCTGCGTGCTGGCCGCCGGCGGCACGCTGCCCGGCAGCGCCGGCGCGGCGCCGCCCTCGCCGTTTCCCGAAGACCCGGTGCGCGCCGCGGTCGAACAATTCCTTGAACGCCAGACTGCCGGCCTGCCCGGCAAGGCCACCATCCAGGTGGTGCCGCCTTCGGGCGGGCGCGCGCCGGATTGCCCGCTGCCCGAGCCGTTCCTGCCGCCGGGCGCGTCCCCCTGGGGCCGGGTCTCGGTCGGCGTGCGATGCGCCGGCGAGCGCCCCTGGACCCGCTACGTGCAAGCGCGCGTGTCGGTGGTGGCCGATTACTATGTGGCAGGGCGTAACCTGATGCCCGGCGAGCCCATCGATGCGGCCGATATGGAAGTCCGCCAAGGCGACCTGGCGTCGCTGCCGCGCGCGGTGGTGACGGATCCCGCACAGGTGACCGGCGCGGTAGCGGCCAACCGCATCGCCATGGGCTCGCCAATGCGGATGGATCTGCTGAAGAAAGCCATTGCCGTACGCCAGGGCCAGAACGTGACGGTGCTGGTGGAGGGCGACTCGTTCCAGCTCAGCAGCGAAGGCAAGGTCATGGCCGAGGCTGCGGTGGGCAACAACGTCCAGGTGCGGCTCAAGAGCGGTCAGGTGGTCAATGCGCTGGTGCGCAACGGCGACACGGTGGTGCTACAGCAATAGGAAATCGGGACGGCGACGCCTGGAGTTGCGTACGCGTCTCATGAGCCGGCTCATGAGACAATATCGCGCGCTCCGGGGCCGGAAAAACGGCGCCGCGGCGTCGCAATTCGACCTAAAGTTTCGGCCCAAGCATCCGATAAGCCAAAGGTACCCAGCAAGGAATCATCGTGAAGATCAATCAGACCACCTCGTCGAGGCCGAGCGACGCCATCGAGGGCGCCGTGCGCAGCGTGGCCGGCGCCCCCGGATCGACGGCTGCCCCGGAGACGTCCAGCGTACGCGTCAGCAGTCCCCTGTCGGCCCAGGTGCGCGAGATCGGCGCGCGCATGGTAGAAGACCATGACGACGATATCGACACCGCCAAGGTCGAAGAGATCCGCCAGGCCATCTCCGAAGGCCGCATCAAGATCGACCCAAGCAAGATCGCCGACGGCCTGCTCGCGTCCCTGCGCGAACTCAGCGGCGGCGCCTGACACCGCGGCTTGCTACGGGCCGCATCGCCAACCCCACCCTAAGATAGGCAAGCCATGAGCCAGTCCCTGATCCAGAACCTGCGCCGCGAGACCGAGCTCGCGCAGGAGTTCGCCACCGTACTAGGCGAAGAAAGAAGCCTGATCAAGACTGGCGATTACCAGGCCCTTGCCGGGCTGCTGGAACGCAAGGTAGAACTGGCTGGATTGCTGGGCGCCCTGACGCGCACGCGCGAGGCGCAGATGGGCGCCATGGGAATTCGCACCGGCGCGGGTGGCCAGCTGTTCGGACGCCAGATCGATCCGTCGGTGGAAGCCGCATGGCGGACGCTGGTATTTGCGGCACGCGCTGCAAGCGACGCCAATGCCCTGAATGCCGCGGTTGTGGATGCGCATCTCGAGTTCACCGAGGAAGCGATCCTGGCGTTGCGGCAACGGGGTGATAACACGACGCTCTATGGGCGCGACGGGCGCGCGCAGACCGGGCCGCAAGGGGTCAGTCTGGCGACTGGTTGAATTAGGTAACGGTTGAGTTGGGTAGTTTGTGGCTTCTCGTTCTTGCGAGTGCCCGCCCTCTCCCCCGGCCCCGCTCCCACAATTGGGAGAGGGCAGAGCAATCCAGCGGGAACAGAAGACGATTCGGTGTAGCCGTGATTGCCGCCCGGCTGGGGTAGCGGGACTGCAGTTGCGGTTAAGCAACCCTGCCCCCTCACCGAAACCCAACCGTCACCGCATTGGCCTGCCCAATCAAAACCGGCGTCAACGCGCCCTTCCCCGGCACCTGAAAAGCGAACACAAAGCCCTTGGCGGCGTCATCCCCGCTAAACGCCTCGGTCAGACCCTCAGCTCCCGAAAGCAATACACATCGTTGCGCATTGCATAGGTAAGCCTGCAGTGCATTCGGCGGCGTACGCGAGAAGCTATAGCGCCACCGCACCGTCGTGATCACGCCCTGCGCCTGCGGTAAATAACCTGTCGGTGAAATCGGGACGGAAACGGTGCGCAAGCCTTTGCTGTACAGCGCAGGCCCGTTCACCGAAGCCGACCAGCTATGCAGCGCCTGCCCGCCAGGCGCTGCCAGTGCCGGGCAGCACGCCACGGCCAGTGCCGCCGCGGTGAAGCGCTTGGGCCAGTTGCTCACAGCAATCCGCGCAACTGCGAACGCAGCCGTGTAATCGCCTGGCTACGGATCTGGCACACGCGCGACTCGGTGACTTCCAGCACCGCGCCGATTTCCCGCAGGTTCAGCTCCTGGTCATAGCACAGCGACAGCACCAGCTTCTCCCGCTCCGGCAGGCGCTCGATGGCGCGGATCAGCGCTTGGCGCATGCCGCTCTCCATCAGCACTGTGAGGGGGTTGCCGTCATCGCTCACGCTCAAGTGCCGGTCCAGGAAGTCTTCTTCGCCGGAGCGCTCGAAGTCTTCATAGTGCAGCAACTGGCAACCATAGACCTCGTTGAGCAGCGTCTGGTATTCGTCGAGCGGCAGCTCCAGCTCCTGCGCCACTTCGGAATCGAGCGGCGCACGGCCCAGCGTTTGCTCCAGGCCGCGCACGGTACGCTCGATCCGCCGCGTGAACTGGCGCAGGCTGCGCGACTGCCAGTCGTTGGCGCGCACCTCGTCGAGCATGGCGCCGCGAATGCGCTGGCTGGCGTAGGTCTCGAAACGCGCACCGTGGGTGTCTTCATAGCGCTTGGCGGCGTCGAGCAGGCCAATCATGCCGGCCTGGATCAAGTCATCAAGCTGCACGCTGGCAGGCAGCTTGGCTGCCAGTTGCAAGGCGATACGACGCACCAGCGACGCATGCGCCGTCACGGTATCAGTCTGTTCGAGCTTTCCCTGAATCGTATACATGGTGGAATTCTCGTGAGTCCTAGCTTGCAGGTCCCGGCGCTTAAGCCAGGGCCGTGGCCGTCGGCACCATCGGCACCGACAGGGTTGAACGGGGATCGGTAGACATTGGCCAGCTGGCAATGCCCGTGGCAATTCGGCGTAGTGCGGCAGTGGCGGGCGCGGCCGGGAAGGCCTCGACCACGCAGCGGCCCAATGCGGTACTGCGCTCAACCAGCGGATCGTGCGGCAGGCTGCCCGCGGGGCTGGCCTCAACGCCAAGGTACTGGCTGGCGGTACGGGCCAGGTTGCCCAGCACCGCATTGGCGGCGGCGTCCCCGGCGGCGGCATTGATCACCAGGTGGAAACGCCGGCAGGCGTACAAGTGATTGAGCTGCTTGATGCAGGCGTATGCGGCTTTGATCGAGGCCGGCTCCGCACGCAGCACCACGATGAGGTTGTGCGCCGCGCCAGCCATTTGCGACAAACCGCCATCCGCATCGCTGCGGGCGTCGCTGAGCACCGTGCGAAACGACTTGAGCAACTGCAGGTCGCCATTGGCCTGGGGGCTGCCCGGCAGCACGGCGATGGTGCCGGCGGGACGCTTGCCGAGCGCAGCATCGAGCGTCACCGCGCCACCCAGCACCGCGGCCAGGGTGCCTTCCGGCATGGCGCCGGCAAGCCGCGTGGCGCGGGCGCCGAAGCGGTCCTCATCGACGAGCAGTACGCGTTCGCCTTGCAGGGCAAGGGCGTTGGCCAGCCCCAGTGCCACCGTGGTGGCGCCGGCACCGGCATCGCTTGCGACCACGGCAATGCGGCGCGTGGCGCGTGGCGCCAGCATGCGCCGCAGGCTTTCCGCCTGGTCGGATGCGAGTGAATTCACGGCTTATTCTCCCTGCGCCAGCGTCTCGAACACGCGGCTGCCGCTCATGCGCGCCTCGAGCAGGCCGCCGGCGCCGCCCAGTTGGAACGTCTCTGGCGGGGCTTCCTGAACAGCGGGCTGCGTGGCGCGGCCGCCGCGGGCCGGATAGTTTTCCAGCACGTCGAGCAAGGCCAGCAGGCGGCCGATACCTTCGACCAGCACGGCGGCGCCGCAAGCCTGGCGAGCCGGCGCACGGCCGGTCAGTCGGGCCAGGAACGCGCCGACCGAATCGTCGCTGGCCTGCTCGAGGCGCAGCGCGGCCACGCCCATCTGCAGCGCGAGCAAGCGGGCGCAGGCCTGCGCTTCAGCCTGTGCGGGTTCATTGCCGCCGTCGCCTTGGCCCAGGTGGTCCAGCGCATGGCGCAGCGTGCGCAGTTGCGCTTCGCCGGCTTCGGCCCAGCGGGCCCAGCGGGCCAGTTGTGCGCCCTCGGCCGACAGCGCCGGGTCGCACAGCAGATAGTGCACGGCGAGCGTCTGGCCGTTCTCGCGGTCGACCACGCGTGACACCAGCAAGCCTGCCTCGGTACCGCCCTCGGCGGCGGAGCGGGCGCCGCGTGCCTGGCCTTCGAGCACCCGTACCGGGCTTTGCGCGATCCACTGCACAGCATCGCGGCCGCGATAGTCCATGTCTTGCACGGCGTGGAAGGTCAGCGTCTCGGCCAGCGCGTCGAGCTTGACGGCAGCCCCGCCGCTGGCCACGCGGGTGGTCTTGCGCGCGGTGGCCAGCCAGCGCTCACCTGCTTGCTGCCAGCGTGCCAGCATGGGGGCGGCAGGCATGGCGTCGAGTACGTTGACCACGGTACGGGCGGCGGCGATGGCAGCGCACAGCGTGGCGGCATCGGCTTCCCATCCGCCTTGGCCGCCCTGCAGCGCCGGGCCGGTGCGGCCGGCGGGCGCGGCGGCGGCCGCCAGCGGCAGGCCGTCGCGGTCCGCCAGGAACAGCGTGTGTTGCCAGGGGCGCGGCGCGCGCCGTCCCGCCACCGGCGTGGCCACCGTGGCGCTCAGCGACAGCACGAAGCGGTCGCAATGGCGGGCGAGGTCGCGGCAGGCGGCCTCGCGCACTTGCTGCGCCATCAGGCGCGGCGAGGATGCGCTCTCATTGCGTTGCTGCCACAGCGAGCGGACCAGTTCAAAGCTATAGCTGCCAGCGTTCAGTTGCTCCACGCAATCGCCCACCGCGTTGGCGCTGTCGGTCAGCGAGCGCAGCATGCCGTCGGCACCGCCGGGGCTGGCCGCGCGCGTGGCTTCGCCATCGTCCTGCGCGGGCATGGCGCGGCGCGCGGCTTCCGCGTCGGCAAACACCGAGCCGCGGCGCGGCGTCTGGAAGGCACGCTCGACAAGGGCCGCGCCGTTGGCGAGCTCAAGGTGCTCGGGCACGCGCTGGCCGGTCGAGGCGTAGTACACCGGCAGGCGGTGGCGGATCACCACGTCGAGCACGGAGCCCAGGTGCGTGGCCTCGTCCAGCTTGCTGACGATGCAGCCGTCGATGCCGCCGTCGGGCGTGGCATCGTGGCGGTAGGCGTGGACGACTTCGTTAAGCGTGTCGCCGTGGCTGGCGCCGTTGAGCAGCAGGATGCGCTGCACCGGCGCCTGCACGCCGGCCAGCATGGCAATCTGCTCGGACAGGTTGCGGTCGCGCTGGCTCATGCCCACGGTGTCGATGATCACCAGGTGCTTCTCGGTCAGCGCCGCAAGCGCAAAGCGCAGGTCGGCCGCGTCCTTGACCGCGTGCACGGGCACGCCAAGGATGTCGCCGTAGATGCGCAATTGCTCGTGCGCGCCAATCCGGAACGTGTCGGTGGTCAGGAGCGCCAGGCGTTCCGGGCCGTGCTTGAGCACGAAGCGCGCGGCCAGCTTGGCGGTGGTGGTGGTCTTGCCAACGCCGGTAGGGCCGACCAGCGCCAGCACGCCACCCTGGGCAAAGAGCGCATCTTCGTCGTTCAGCACCGGCACCTTGCGCGCAAGCTCCTGGCGGATCCAAGTCATGGCAGCAGGCCGGTCATGGCCCAGCGGCAAGTGGCCCAGCAGCGAACGGGCGAGCTGCCCGGAGAAGCCAGCGGTCACTAACCAGGTAAACAGCGAATCGCGCAACGGGTCTCCGCCGATCGACGGCAGGCTGTGCGTGCCCACGCCGGAGAACTGGCGCTCCATCATGGCGCGCATGGTCTGCAGCTCGCCGCGCAGGTCGCCAAGGGCGCCGTCGACAGCGACCGCGGCAGCCGGCGGCGGCGTGAATACCGGCGCGTTGCTGGAGATGGCGCCGAGATCGGTGTCGCGCATCGCGACAATCTCCACGCCACCTTCAACGGTGCGGTTGGACAGCACCACCGCGTCCGGTCCCATCGCCTCGCGCACCTGGCGCAAAGCCTCGCGGCCATTGGCCGCCACGAATTTAGCTACGCTCATTTTGCGAAACCCCTCACGCTGTGCCACCGATCATGGCGGTGATCCTGATATTTCGGTTGTCCGGCACCTCGGCATGCGAGAGCACCTTGAGTTGCGGCATGGTCCGGCGCAGGAAGCGCGCCAGCAACGGGCGCAGCGGATGCGGCACCAGCAGCACCGGATCCAGCCCCAGATGTTCTTGCCTGGTCACCGCGCCTTGCGTCTGCTGCAGCAGTGCATCGGCCAGGCCCGGCTCGATGCCGCCGCCATTAGTGAGCGCTTGCGACAGCACGCGCTCCAAGCCAGCGTCCAGGCCGATGACCTGGAGGTCGGCGCCGTTGGGGAACCACTGCTGGGTGATGGCACGGCCCAGCGCCACGCGCACCAGCGAGGTGAGCTCGTTGGGATCGCTGACCTTCGGCGCGTGCTCGGCCACCACGTCCAGCACGGTGCGCATGTCGCGGATCGGCACGCTTTCGTCCAGCAGGTTCTGCAGGATCTTCTGCAACGCGGTGAGCGTGATGACCTTGGGAACCAGGTCTTCGGTGAGCTTGGGGGATTCCTTGGCGATGCGGTCGAGCAGCGCCTGCACTTCCTGGCGGCCAAGCAGTTCAGCCGCGTGCATGTGGATCAGGTGGTTGAGGTGGGTCGCCACTACCGTGCTTGCGTCCACCACGGTGTAGCCGTAGGTCTGCGCCTGTTCCTTGAGGCCGCTCTCGATCCACACCGCGGGCAGGCCGAAGGCCGGGTCCTGGCTGGGCGTGCCCGGCAGCGCGCCGGACACCTGGCCGGGGTTGATCGCCATCCACTGCCCGGGCGCGGCTTCGCCGCGGCCGATCTCGACGCCCTTGAGCGTGATGCGGTAGGCGTTGGGCTTGAGTTCCAGGTTGTCGCGGATATGCACCACCGGCACCAGGAAGCCGATCTCCTGCGCCACCTTCTTGCGGATGCTCTTGATGCGCCCGAGGAGCTCGCCGTTCTGCGCGCGGTCCACCAGCGGGATCAGGCGATAGCCCACCTCCATGCCAAGCGGATCGACCAGGGTGACATCGTCCCAGCTGGCTTCGGTCGATTCCGGCGCCACCGCGGGAGCGCGTTCCTCGCGCGTCTTTTCCTGCGCCTGCGCCACGTCGCGGCGTGCCACATAGCGGCCGAACCACACCAGCGCGCCGGCAAAGGCCAGGAAGGCGAAGTGCGGCATGCCCGGGATGATGCCCATCATGCCAATGATGGCGCCGGTCAGGTAGAGCACGCGCGGATTGGAGAACAGCTGGCCGGTCAGTTGCTGGCCCACATCCTGCTCGTTGGAGACCCGCGAAACGATCACACCCGCAGCGGTGGAAATCACCAGCGCCGGGATCTGTGCGACCAGGCCATCGCCAATGGTCAGCAGCGTGTAGTTGCGCACCGCGGTTGCGAAGTCCAGGTCATGCTGCACCATGCCCACCACCATGCCGGCGCCGACGTTGATGAACATGATCATCAGGCCCGCCACGGCATCGCCGCGCACGAACTTGCTGGCACCGTCCATCGCGCCGTAGAAGTCCGATTCCTGCGAGACCTCGGCGCGGCGCTTCTTGGCGCCGTCTTCATTGATCAGGCCAGCGTTGAGGTCGGCGTCGATCGCCATCTGCTTGCCGGGCATGGCGTCGAGCATGAAGCGCGCGCCAACTTCAGCGATACGCCCCGCGCCCTTGGTAATGACCATGAAGTTGATCACCACCAGGATCGCGAACACCACGATGCCCACCGCGAAGTTGCCGCCGACCAGGAAGTGGCCGAAGGCCTCGATCACCTTGCCCGCGGCATCCGGCCCGGTGTGCCCTTCCATCAGCACGACCCGGGTCGAGGCCACGTTGAGCGACAGGCGCAGCAGCGTGGTGAACAGCAGCACCGCCGGGAAGGCGGCGAAGTCCAGCGCCTTCTGGGTGTACATGCCCACCAGCAGCACCATGATCGACAGGGCGATGTTGAACGTGAACAGCAGATCCAGGATAAAGGGCGGCAGCGGCAGGATCATCATGCCGAGGATCATGATGATCAGCAGCGGGCCGGCCAGGGCCTTCATCTGCCCGCCTGTCTGGCCCCCCGGCAGTTTGAACAGCGAGGTCAATGCGTTCATGCTTGGCTTTCCGGTACGACTAACTCGTCAGGCACCAGCAGATCGGAGGGTGCCGCCGGATGCGGGCCGCTGCTGTGGTGCCAGTGCTTCAGTTGATAGACCCAGGCCAGGACTTCGGCCACGGAGGTGTACAGGCCGGCAGGGATTTCCCTGCCCAGCTCTACGTGACGATGCAGTGCGCGCGCCAGCGGCGGCGCGGACAGCAACGGCACGCCGTTCTCGACGGCAATCTCGCGGATGCGCGCGGCAACGGCGTCACTGCCCTTGGCGACCACGCGCGGCGCGCTCATGCGCCCTTCTTCGTAGCGCAGCGCCACGGCAAAGTGGGTGGGGTTGGTGACCACCACATCCGCCTTCGGCACTTCCGACATCATGCGGCGCTTGGCCATGGCACGCTGCTGCTGGCGGATGCGCCCCTTGATGTGCGGGTCGCCTTCGCTGTCCTTGTGCTCCTGCTTGACCTCTTCCTTGGTCATGCGCAGCTTCTTGTAGAAGGTCCAGTACTGCCAGGGCACATCGAGCGCGGCCACCAGCACCAGCGAACCCGCCACCATCGCGGAGCAGCTCAGCACCATCTCCAGCATGTGCAGCAGCGCTTCGTGGATCGGCGCGCTCATCAGCGCGATGGCCTCGGGCAACCGCCGCCACAGCACCCAGCCGGCGACGCTGCCAACCAGCAGCGCCTTGGCAATGGCCTTCGCCAGCTCCACCAGCGACTGCGAGGAGAACAACCTGCCCAGCCCCTTGAGGGGCGAGAGGCGGGAGAAATCCGGGGCGAAAGACTTCGCGGAAAACATCCAGCCGCCCAGCAGCATGGGGCCGGCCAGCGCTGCCGCGCCAAAGAACAGCAGCAGCGGCAGGAAGGCCAGCAGGCCCTCCCAGACCGCGATGCCAAAGCGCGACATCATGCGCGTCGTGTCGAAGGCAATCGCCGGCTCGAAGGCCAGGCTAGCGTGCAACACGGCATCGAGCTTGTTGGCAAGCGTGCCGCCCAGCGTCCACAGGCCCACTACGCCGCTCATCAGCATGATCAGCGTGGCGAGCTCGCGCGAACGCACGACCTGCCCCTCTTCGCGCGCCTTTTCCAGGCGCCGCGCTGAGGCGGGTTCGGTTTTCTCGAGATCGCTTTCTTCGGACATGGCCGCTCCGTTACGAAGCGGCATGCGGCCGTTCGTCAGGATCGATTATCGGAGCGCAGACCGGCGGGCATTAGCCGGAATAGGACTGGGATTCTGGCGCTGTTTGCGCGATGGCGCCGCTTGGGCGCGGCGCGCGGGGGAGGGGCGGCATGCGCGATGCGCAGCCCCCGCCTTGGCGGCGGGGGCGCTCCGGCAGTGCACCCGGGCGAAGGGGCGCACGCAGGATGGCGCGGCGCCGCTAGCGGCGCCGCGGTCCGTGCCTGGCGATCAGAAGCCCAGGCTGGCGAGCAGGTCGTCGACCTGTGACTGGTCGGAGACCACGTCGGCCTTGCCTTCGGGGTTCACCTGCGGCCCATTCATCAACGTAGCCGGC
Source organism: Cupriavidus sp. 05L411 (assembly GCF_056398045.1). Taxonomy (NCBI): domain Bacteria; kingdom Pseudomonadati; phylum Pseudomonadota; class Betaproteobacteria; order Burkholderiales; family Burkholderiaceae; genus Cupriavidus; species Cupriavidus sp. 05L411. The sequence goes on from NZ_JBFTOQ010000005.1 coordinate 207,935, forward strand.
GCTTCCACACGGCGATCGGCCGGGACATTGTCGATCAGCACCTGCAGCAGTTCCTGCTCCAGGGAGTGGATCATGTCCATCATCTTCTTGATGACCTGGCCGGTCAGGTCCTGGAAGTCCTGCGCCATCATGATGTCGAGCAGGTGGCTGCCGGTGGCGCGGGCCTGCTGCGGCACGTCGGTCAGGAAGGCGCGGGTGTCGAGCACGAGTTCGCGCGCGTCTCCCAGCTCCACCGGCGTTTCGAACCAGGCTTCCCAGCGCTTGTCGAGCGCCTCGGCCTGCTTCTCCATGCCGGACTGGATCGGCTGCGCCAGCTCCACCGCGGTCAGCGTGCGCTCGGCAGCCTGCTCGGTCATGGAGGCGATATAGCTGAGCCGGTCGCGCGCATCGGGGATGGCCTGTGCGGCACGCTCGATTTCCTTGTCGAGCCCCAATTCRCGCATATTGTCGCGCAGCATCCGCGTCAGGGCGCCAATGCGCTGGAACAGCTGCTCGGCAGATTCGTTGCTGAGAGTCGGAGTCGTCGACATGTCGCCCACCTTATGCCCCTTCCTTCGCCAGTTTCTCGAAGATCTTGGTAATCTTCTCATCGAGCGTCGCTGCCGTGAACGGCTTGACCACATAGCCGTTCGCGCCGGCCTGTGCCGCGGCGATGATGTTCTCCTTCTTGGCCTCGGCCGTCACCATCAGCACCGGCAGCTTGGCTAACGGGCCTTCGGCGCGAATCGCCTGCAGCATGCTCAGGCCGTCCATGTTCGGCATGTTCCAGTCGGAAATGACGAACTGGAAGCTGCCGTCCTTGACTTTCTCCAGGCCCGCGGCGCCGTCTTCGGCTTCCTCGACGTTGGCAAAGCCCAGTTCCTTAAGCAGGTTGCGGATGATGCGACGCATGGTGGGGAAGTCATCGACCACCAGGATCTTCATGTTCTTGTCCACTCTAACGGCTCCAATACAGTTGTGGAAAGTTGCTGCAATACTTGCGCCGGCCCGGCCGGCGTGCGGCCGGGCTGGCGCTTGTGCCCTGTCAAACTCGCTGCGCGCGTGTCCCGAAGGTGGCCAGGCGTGCCATCACGCGCTGGCTCATCGCGTGCAGCGGTACTACCTCATGCACCCCGCCGGCGGCAATCGCCTCCTTGGGCATGCCGAATACGATGCAGCTGCTTTCGTCCTGCGCCAGGTTATAGGCGCCGGCCTCGCGCATGCGCAGCATGCCTTGCGCCCCGTCCTTGCCCATGCCCGTCAGCATCACGCCGATGGCATTCTTGCCGGCGTGCTTGGCGGCCGAATCGAACAGCACCTCGACCGACGGCCGGTGGCGGTTGACCGCCGGCTCCTGCGACAGGTGGGCCACATAGTTGGCCCCGCTGCGCGCAAGCAGCAGGTGCGAGTCGCCCGGGGCAATATAGGCGTAGCCGGGCAGCACGCGCTCGCCGTGCTCCGCTTCCTTGACCGTGATCCGGCACAGGCCGTCCAGGCGCTGCGCGAACGAACGCGTGAAGCCGGCCGGCATATGCTGGACGATCAGCACGGCGGGGCAATCGGGCGGCATCGGCATCAGGAAGTCCTTGATGGCCTCCGTGCCGCCGGTGGACGCCCCGACGATGATCAGCTTCTCCGTGGACAGCAACGGGCTGCGCAGCATCGGGGTAGCCGGCGCTGCCGCTTCCCCGCTGGCGGGTGCCTTGCTGCGGATACGCGCGCGCGACGCCGCGCGGATCTTGTCGGCGATGGTGTCGGTGTAATCCATCAGGCCGTCGCGGATGCCGAGCTTGGGCTTGGTGACGAAATCCACCGCGCCGAGCTCCAGCGCGCGCATCGTGATTTCCGAGCCGCGCTCGGTCAGCGACGACACCATCAGCACCGGCATCGGGCGCAGGCGCATCAGCCGCTCGAGGAAATCCAGCCCGTCCATGCGCGGCATTTCCACGTCCAGCGTAAGCACATCCGGATTCAGGCGCTTGATCAGGTCACGCGCCACCAGCGGATCGGGGGCGGTACCTACCACCTCCATATCGCTCTGGCTGTTGATGATCTCCGTCATCAGGCTGCGTATCAGCGCGGAGTCGTCCACGCACAATACCTTGATCTTGGCCGCAGTCATGTCTGGAAAAAGTCCTTGTCGTATCAGGAAACGGCAGCCGACGGCGCGCGCCGCGAAAACAGTTCCGCGCCGCCCTTTGCGGGCGCCGTCGCGGAGCTGGCGATGGCGCGTGCCAGCGCGCGTTCATTGCGCTCGACCACCACCTGGTCGTCCTGTCGGGTGAGCCGGCGCACCAGCGCCAGCCCGGTAAGCGGAAAATAGCTGACGCGGCGCGCGTGCGGGCCGCGCAGGTCCTGGGCGGCCACGCGGATCTCCTCGGCCTTCAGGTACCTGAGCACGAACTCGGCGTTGCGATCGCCGATATTGAGCGTGGTCATGTTGGCCAGCACCGCGCCACCGCCGAACACCTTGGCTTCGAGCCGCTCACGGCGCGCGCCCATCTTCAGCAATTCGTTGATCAGCACTTCCAGCGCGTAGGAGCCGTAGCGCATCGATGCGGACAGCAGCCGATCCGCACCCGCGCCATCGTCGTCCGGCAGCATGAAGTGGTTCATGCCCCCTACCCCGGCCGTCTCGTCGCGGATGCATGCCGCTACGCACGAGCCGAGCACCGTGGTCAGCACCACGTCCTCGCGGGTCACGTAATACTCGTTGGGCAGCAACTTGATGGCTTGCTTGCCGAATTCGCGGTCAAAGTAGCTGCGGGTGGCGATCGCCTCGGGCAATTGGGGCGTGCGCATCACGATCCTCCCAGCCGGGCCGACTGCGGCGCCAGTTCATAGACAGTCTGCCCGCGCAGCTGGAAGGCGCGCGTCACGTAGGAGAAATTCTCGGAGTGGCCCGCAAACAGCAGCCCGTGCGGCTTGAGCAGCGGCACGAAGCGCTCCAGGATCTTGCCCTGGGTAGGCTTGTCGAAGTAGATCATCACGTTGCGGCAGAAGATCGCGTCGAACTTCTCGCGAATCCCCCAGTCCGGCGCCAGCAGGTTGAGCGGCTCGAAACTGATGGTGCCCGCCAGTTCTGGCTTGACCTTGACCGCGCCGGCGCGCTGGCCGGTGCCCTTGAGGAAAAAGCGCTTGAGCCGCTCCGGCGAGAGCTTGTTCACCTGCTCGGCCATATAGACACCGGAGCGGGCCTTGGCCAGCACCTGGGTATCGATATCGGTTGCCAGCACCGTGGCGGCGCGCTCGCCGAGCGCCTCGGCCAGCGTGATGGCGATCGAGTAGGGTTCCTCGCCGGTGGACGCGGCCGAGCACCATACCGAGTAGGGCCGGCCGGTCTTCTTGGCGTGCTCCGCCAGCAAGGGGAAGTGATGGGCTTCGCGGAAGAACGACGTCAGGTTGGTGGTGAGCGCGTTGGTAAAGAACTCCCACTCGTCCGAGCCGTCATCGGCATCCAGCATCGCCAGGTAAGTGCCGAAATCAACCAGCTGCAGCGTGCGCAGCCGCCGCGCCAGCCGGCTGTACACCATCTCTCGCTTGTGGCTGCCAAGCGAGATGCCCGCGCGGCGATGAATCATCGCGCGGATCTTCTCGAAGTCCCGCTCGGTCAGCAGGAAGTCACGCGGCTCGTCGCGCCGCAGGGAAGCGGGCTGCGCTGATTGCGGGCCGGCGGCAAAGGCGGTTGGGCGAAGCTGCGTCATGTGTTGCGAGGGCTTTTGGCCGTGGTCTTGCTGGGGCTTGCTTTGGTGAACTCAGGCGGATCCGGTCGGGATCAGGCGAGCTCGGCTTCGACCAGTTCCATTTCGGCACTGGTCATCAGCTTCTCGATGTCGATCAGGATCAGCATGCGGCCGTCGACAGTGCCAAGGCCGGTCAGGTGATCGTTGGAAACCGAGACGCCGAACTCCGGCGCCGGCTTGATGGCTTCGCCGGTCAGGGTCAGCACGTCCGATACGCCATCCACCACGATGCCAACCACACGGCCGGCGATATTGAGGATGATGACCACGGTCTGGTGGTCGTAGCGCACGTTGCCCAGGCGGAACTTCAGGCGCAGGTCCACGATCGGCACGATCACGCCGCGCAGATTGGTCACGCCCTTGATGAAGTCAGGCGCATTCGCCAGGCGGGTCACCGCGTCGTAGCCGCGGATCTCCTGCACCTTGAGAATGTCGATGCCATACTCTTCGCTCCCCAGCGTGAAAACCAGGAACTCCTGCCCGGAAGCTTCGCTCCCGGGGGTATCGATGTGTCCGATGCCGGCCATGATGTCTTGTTCTCCTGAGCGTTAAGCAAGCGCCGGGTCTTGGCGGCGCACTCCGGTGCGCTGCAGCGCGCCGACGTCCACGATCAGTGCCACGCTGCCGTCGCCAAGGATGGTGGCGGCGGAAATGCAAGGCACCTTGCGGTAGTTGGTTTCGAGATTCTTCAGCACGACCTGGTGCTGCCCGATCAGTTGGTCCACCAGCAGCGCGAAGCGCTTGCCTTCGGCCTGCAGGATCACGGCGATGCCTTGGGTCGGCTCGTGCACGGCTTCGGCCACGTTGAACACGCGGTGCAGCTCCAGCAGCGGCAGGTACTCGCCGCGCACATGCATCACGCGGTCGTTGTTGGCGGCCGTGTGCACGTCTTCCGGCTTGGGCTGCAGCGACTCCATCACGCAGTTCAGCGGCAGGATGAAGGTCTCGGCGCCCACCTTGACGGACATGCCGTCCAGGATCGCCAGCGTCAGCGGCAGCACGATGCGGGTGGTTGTGCCCTGGCCGGGACGCGAGGTGACCTCGACGTGGCCGCCCATTTCCTGGATGTTCCGCTTGACCACGTCCATGCCCACGCCGCGGCCGGACAGGTCGGTCACCGCTTCGGCGGTGGAGAATCCCGGCGCGAAGATCAGTTGCCAGACTTCATCGTCGCTGATGTTCTCCGACACCGGCAGGCCATTCTGCAGCGCCTTGGCGAGGATCTTGTCGCGGCGCAGGCCACCGCCGTCGTCGCTCACTTCAATGACGATGTTGCCACCGTGGTGCTGGGCCGACAGGATCAGCTGCCCGGTGGGTTCCTTGCCCGCGGCAACGCGCAAGTCCGGTGTCTCGATGCCATGGTCCAGGCTGTTGCGCACCAGGTGGGTCAGCGGATCGATGATGCGTTCGATCAGGCTCTTGTCGAGCTCGGTGGCCTTGCCGAAGGTGACCAGGTCGATCTGCTTGCCCAACTTGCCGGCCAGATCGCGCACCAGGCGCGGGAAGCGCGAGAAGACGTAGTCCATCGGCATCATGCGGATCGACATCACCGCTTCCTGCAGGTCGCGCGCATTGCGCTCGAGCTGGCCCATGCCGGAGAACAAGCGGTCAAACAGCACCGGATCGAGCGCGGATGCGGTCTGCGCCAGCATCGATTGCGTGATGACCAGTTCGCCCACGAGGTTGATGATCTGGTCCACCTTTTCGGTGGGCACGCGGATGGAGCCGTTCTCCTGCGCGTGCGCGGCCGCGGCGGGCTGCGCCTTGGCTTTTTCCTTGGCGGGAGCGGGCGCGGGCGCGGCCGGAGCCTGCGCCGGTGCGGCGGCGGCCGGCGCGGGCGCAGCGGCCGCAGCTACCGGCTCGGCCGCTGCCGGCGCCGGCGCATCCGCCGCTTCCACGACGATCTGGTCGCCGTCGACGACGAAGCAGCACACCGCGATGATGTCATCGGCGCTGCACTGGCTCGACAGCCACACGGTGAGATCGCCGCCCTCTTCCTTCTGGCCCGTGATCTCGCCCAGGTTGGCGAGTTCCTCGCGCAACAGCGCCTGGTCCGAAGGCGACACCTTGACCAGCGTCACCTTCAGGCCACCGCCGGCGGGTGCCGATGCCACCGGTGCCGCGGCTGCCGCTGCGGCAACAGGCGCAGCCGGGGCGGGCGCCGCCGGCGTGCCGCCCGCAGCCTCGAGCGCCAGTTGTTGAAGAACGGCGCAGATACGCGCCAGCGTTTCCGGATCGGGTTCCGTACCGTTACGGTAGGCGTTGAGCTGATCTTGCAACACGTCCTTGGTTTCCAGAAAAGTGTCGATGATGGTCCGGGACAACGCCAGTTCCCGCCGCCGTGTACGGTCAAGCAGGTTTTCCAGCAGGTGCGTGGTTTCGGTCAGGGCGGCGAAGCCGAACGTGGCCGCGCCGCCCTTGATAGAGTGCGCCGCGCGAAAAATCGCGTTGAGCTCTTCCGCATCGGGGGATTCGAGATCCAGCCCAAGCAGCAGTTGCTCCATTTCCACGAGGAGCTCTTCCGCCTCCTCGAAAAAGGTCTGGTAGAACTGCGTGATATCGATATCGACAGACATAACCGTCCTGGCTCACTGAATTTTGCTGCGAAGCCCGCTGCCGGCATGGCAGGCGGCCTTCATTGAACACTGCCCGGCTTGGCCGGGGCCGCGGCGGCGTTGCCCGGCGCAGCCGCAGCCGGGGCGGCCGAAGCGGCCGGCGCGACTGCGGTTGCGGGGGCGGAGGCGGCCGCCAGGCCTGCCTGCACTTCCTGGCCGGCTTCACCGGCCTTTGCTGCGATCGAAACCTCGGCGGCGCTGGCATTCTCAGCCTCGATCCGAGACTGCGCGCGCTGGTTCAGCACCACGATGCTGATGCGGCGATTCACCGGCGCGAGATCGTCCTTCTTGTCGAGCGGCATGGTCGCGGCCAGGCCAATCACGCGCAGCACCTTGCCCTCGTTCATGCCGCCGGCAATCAGCTCGCGCCGGGAGGCATTGGAGCGGTCGGAAGACAGCTCCCAGTTGCTATACGTGCGCTCGCCATTGGAATAGTTGGCGGAGTCGGTATGGCCGGACAGGCTGACCTTGTTGGGCATCTCGTTGAGCACCGGGCCGATCTCGCGCAGGATGCTGCGCATATACGGCTCGACCGCGGCGCTGCCGGTACGGAACATCGGCCGGTTCTGCGTATCCAGGATCTGGATGCGCAAACCTTCGCTGGTGATATCGAGCAACAACTGCGGGCGGAACTGGCGCAGCACGGGGTTGTTCTCGATGATCTGCTCAAGACGCTTCTTGAGCGAGCGCAGGCGCTCGGCTTCCTGGCGTTCCTTGGCCTTTTCCGTGGCGTCTTCGGGCGTCTTCCTGACTTCCGCGTCCTGGCGGGTCACGTCCGTGCCGCCGCCAGGGATCACGCTGGAAGACATGCTGCTCTTGTTGCCGCCCGCAATGGCCACTTTCAGCGGTGTGCGGAAATACTCGGCCAATTGCACCAGGTCCTTGGGCTGGGCAGCCTTCAGCAGCCAAAGCACAAGGAACAGCGCCATCATYGCSGTCATGAAGTCGGCGTAGGCGATCTTCCACGATCCGCCATGATGCCCGGCGCTGCTCTTCTTGATGCGTTTGACGACAATGGGGTGCGCACCGTGCTCACTGCTCATCGCTGTCGCTCCTCTTCGTCAGGTGATGCTCTTGACTTCGCGGACGTGGTCGTCCAGTTCGAGGAAGGATGGCCGCTCGGTCGAGTACAACACCTTGCGGCCGAACTCCACCGCCACCAGAGGCGCGTACCCATTGAGCGAAGCCAGCAGCGTGACCTTGATGCACTCGTACATCTTCACGGTTTCATCCACCTGGTGCTCGACCCGCGCCGCCAGCGGCGAGACAAAGCCGTAGGCGAGCAAGATGCCGAGGAAGGTGCCAACCATGGCGTGGGCAATCAGCGCGCCCAATTCGGCCGGCGGCAGGTCTGCCGAGGCCAGCGCGTGCACCACGCCCATCACCGCGGCGACAATGCCGAAGGCGGGCAGGCCGTCGCCGACCCGGGTCAGCGCATGCGCCGGCACCTCGGCCTCGTGGCGGAAGGTCTCGATCTCGTGATCCATCAGGGTCTCGATCTCGAAGGCGTTCATATTGCCGTTGACCATCATGCGCAGGTAGTCCGTCAGGAACTCCATCATTCCCGGGTCGGCAAGGATGCGCGGATACTGGCTGAACACGCTGCTGGCCGCCGGATCCGCGATTTCCTTCTCGAGGAACAGGATGCCTTCGCGGCGGGCCTTGGACAGCAGGACATAGAGCAGCGCCATGACTTCCATGTACAGCGCCTTGCTGTACTTGCTGCTGCGAAACAGTGTGGGCAGCACGCGAATGGTGGCCTTGATAGCCTTGCCATTATTGGAGCTGATGAACGCGCCGACCGCGGCGCCCCCAATGATGACAAGCTCTGCCGGTTGATAAAGCGCGCCCATATGGCCGCCGGTCATGGCGTATCCGCCAAGCACCGCCGCTATCACGACAACAAAGCCAATTACAACTAGCACGATTGATTCCCCGTCAGAAAAACACGCGTCAGGCACGCACAAGAGTCACCCCTCCAGCCAGGCGGATATGCCGCCTGCCTTGGCAGGGCTCACCTGTCACGCAGGCTGCCATCGGATCTGAGACCTTGGGACTATCGGGCCTTGAAGCCTTGGGTCCTGAAGTCTGTCCGTCTTAAGACTTAACGACTGAAGACGGCAAGACTTGAAGACTTAGTGCCCTATCGACCCAAGGATTTCAGTCAGGCGACACCTTGCGCTGGTGCGATGTCCTTCGAGAGCTTCTTGGCTTTGCCAGCACGCGAGGGCGGACGGCACAGGCTGCATACGAAATTCGCATGCGGCTCGTACGCGTGCGTCACGAAACGCCCACCGCAGCAGGTGCAGCTGGAAAGCTGCAGCATGTTGCTCTCGAAAAACCGTACTAACGTCCAGGCACGGGTGAAACTTAAGACAATTTCGCTTTCGAGCAGCGATACGTGCTCAAGATAGAGCCGATAGGCGGCCACCACGCCGCGGATGCCAACCGTCTCGCCCTGCTGGACCATGAACTGATAGGCCGAGAAGAACAGCGAGGAATGGATGTTTGGCAACCAGGTGGTGAACCAGTCGGTCGAGAAGGGGAGCATGCCCTTGGGCGGCGAGGCGCCGCGCAGCTCCTTGTAGAGGCGGATCAGGCGATCGCGCGAGAGCGTGGTCTCGGCTTCGAGGACTTGCAGGCGCGCACCCAGGCCGATCAGCTCAATGGCGAGCTGGGTCTGGTTGGCATCCTGCAGGACGCTCTTGCGATTGGGGACGGGAGTGGCCGTGGTACTCCGGGCTGACGGGGCCTGCAGGAGCGCGGTCAATTGAGCGACTCCACGGGCTGCCGTGCGAGCAGGATCGCAGCATGGATCTGCTGCATATCATGGCTCTTGGCCGTATGGGTGAGTGTCGACAGCAAGGCATGGTCGTCGAACCGAAAACGGCATAGGACCATGTTTGATGCTGCCAGTTTGACAAGCTGGGCCGGTGTCAGCTTGGCGAGAATGTCGGCAATTTCCTTGCTGACGCCAAGCCTGAACATGGCTTCCAGATGATTTTCGCGCACCAGGCGTTGCGCGAGCAGCAGATAGGCGAGATTAACCTCCCTGATCTCCTGGAGAACTTCACTGCTTTCCAATTTTTCCCCGCTACCAAAAGCCCTTCGACCGCTTGTCCGGCGCTTACCCGCAGCCGAAGGCTGAAGGCGACCAGATCGTTTGAGTGCGTGTGCGATGGGTACTGCGTACGACTACGGAACTGCGCTTGGTCAGACCTATCTGAAACGTTACAAATGTTACAGAGTGTAAGTGCGACTGACAGTGTTATATCGGCAATTTGAGCAGACTGCCAATCCCCTCTTACGTTGGGGTACAGCAATGTCGCATGAAACATACATGGGATTCAAAGTTTGTAACAGCCATCTCCTTGTCATGTGATTTGCATCAAAACTGTTACACCTACGTAACAGAGGAAAAGCTCTAAACTGGTGCGTTAGGTCATCCCGCTCGAGGGTGTACTAGTCGCATTCCTCTATTGACGAGCCGGCCTCACTACACTAGGACCCTGCGCAGCCATGCAGCCACCCGTGCGAACAGGTCGTCGGGCTCTTCGCGGAACAGATGCGGGCAGGTTTGCTCCACTTGTTCCATCACGCGTGCGGCTTCTTCTGCACTCACGGTGCCGTAGTCCATCGATAGCCCCAGCAACGCGCGCAATTCGCCCAGACGCGAGCGTGCCGTGCCGGTGGTGCGCTCAGTCTGCACCATGTACATGAGGTCGTAGACCCTGCGGCGCAGGCTTTCCGCGACGCGCCATGCCGGTGTCTGCATCTGCTCCTCAAGCGTGCGGATATCCACCGCCGAGGTAGCCAGCTGGGATGCCAGGGGATCGGTAAAGGCCAGGTCAGCCCCGGCGTCCTCCAGTATCTGCCGCGACCAGTCACGGGCGTGCGCAAGGCGTTCCTGCGGCGTCCACTCGTAGCGCACCGCCAGGCCGTAGCCATAGCGCTGCGCGTCGCGCATCAGCGTCGCCATGGCATTGGGCAGCTGCTTGTTGAACACACGCTTGGCCCAGGCGTACTCCCCACCCGAGAGCAGCCGCGTGACGGCACGCTCGGTCAGCGGGCCGTCATGGTGCAGCAGGCGCGCCCGCAGGAAGTCATCGAAGCCGGGCGGCGTGAACTCGTTGTCCAGCCCGGTCGAGAGCTTGACGAAGTGCTCGAACTCGGCGCGCAGCTTGGCCGCGGCCTCTTCGGGCAGCGCCAGGGTGATTTCAGTAGTCATGATGTGCAGGTCTGGCTATGCCGCTGGCGGCGGGAGCACCTTGTTCGCCGTCAAAAAGCGCTCCAGTCGCCGCTTTCCGAGGTGACCAGGGCAGCGGGACGCGCGGCGCGTGCCGTAACCGGCGCAGGCGCTTCACGTCCGGCCTCGCGCTCAGCCTTTTCCGCCGGCGCGGGCTCGGCGTGACCGAACTCTTCGTGGCGAACTGCCGGTGCCGACGGCTCCATGCGCTTGGGCTTAGGCTTGGACGCAGCGATCACCTTGGGCTGCGGCGCCTGCATGCGGGAGCCGGCAAAGGCATCCGTTTCAGCGAGGCGGAAGCTGGCTACCGAGGATTGCAGGCGCGTAGCCTGGTCTTCCAACGAGCCGGCGGCAGCCGCGGCCTCCTCGACCAGCGCCGCGTTCTGCTGTGTCACCTCGTCCATTTGCGCCACGGCCTTGTTGACCTGCTCGATGCCCGAGCTCTGCTCGGCGGACGCCGCGCTGATCTCGCCCATGATGTCCGTCACGCGCTTGACCGCCTGCACGATCTCACCCATGGTGTGCCCGGCCTGGCCCACCAGCGTCGAGCCGTTGTCCACCCGTGCCACCGTGTCGCCGATCAGGCCCTTGATTTCCTTGGCCGCGTTCGCGCTACGCTGCGCCAGGCTGCGCACCTCGCCGGCCACCACCGCAAAGCCCCGGCCTTGCTCGCCGGCGCGCGCGGCTTCCACTGCCGCGTTCAGCGCCAGGATATTGGTCTGGAAGGCGATGCCTTCGAYCACACCAATAATGTCGACGATCTTCTTGGATGCATCGTTGATCTCATCCATGGTCTTCACCACGCGGCCCACCACTTCGCCACCCTTGACCGCGGTCTCGGAGGCGTTGGCCGCCAGGCCGCTGGCCTGCCGCGCGTTGTCCGCGTTCTGGCGCACCGTGCTGGTCAGCTCCTCCATGCTCGATGCGGTTTCTTCCAGCGAGGCCGCCTGCTGCTCGGTGCGCTGCGACAGGTCGCTGTTGCCCGCGGCAATCTCACGCGAGGCGGATGCGATCGATTCCGCGGAATCCTTGAAGTCGCGCACCATGGCCGAAAGTTGCTGCTGCATCTGCTTCATGGCGTGCAGCAGGCTGTCCTTGTCGCCTGCACGCAACTTCACGTCTGCCGAGAAGTCACCCTCGGCGATACGCGAGGCAATATCCACCGCGTAGGCCGGCTCGCCGCCCAGCTGGCGCGACAGCGTACGGGCCAGGAAGGCGCCCAGCAGCACGGAGACGGCCAGGCCGCCCAGCACCAGGCCCAGCATCCACAGGCGGGAGCTTTCGTAGACGCCACGTGCTTCGTCCATATTGGCCAGCGCGCGATCGTCGCGTCGCTTGACCATCTTTGCCATCACGTCTTCGAGCGCGCGGCTATCCTTGATCAGGTCGGCGCTTTCGCTAAAGACCTGGCTTTCAAACTGCGAGGTATCGAGCGGCTGCTTGCTGACGAGCGCCACATACTTGCCCAGGCGCTCACGGTAGGCCGGCAGCAGGGTGTCGAATTGCTTGACGAGGGCTATCCCCTCGGGCTGGCCGAACGCCGGGCGCGCACGCTTCATGCTCTCGTCCAGCAGGACCAGCGACCTTTCGATCTGCTCCTTCTCTGCGGCGCGCTCGCCCATGGTCGAAGCCGACAGCAGCGCAATCTGCGCGCGGCTGGAATAGAGCAGGTCGATGTTGCCGCTCTGCACCGCCTTGAGCGCCTGCAGGTCGCCGTGATAAATCCGGCTGGTCCAGTCCGTCATGCGTCCCATATTGATGACGCCCAGCAGACCCATCACCGCGCCGATAAGCGACACGACCAGAAAGCCAACGACCAGCTTGGTCGTGACGCGGAGCTGATTGAACCATTGCATGCAGACTACCTCTTTTTTCTGAATGACTTGACCGGGAGCCTCATCTGTCCGCTGCCGGCGGGTTGCCGGCAGTACGCACGACAGGCGCTACTTCTTTTTTTTTGAACACGCTTTCAGGCCGATTGCCTCGACACTGCTTGATCTCTTTCTCTATTCAGGCTTGCGCCAGATGCAGCGCGTCGCCCTGACGGGCGCGCACCGGCCGTGCTTCAGGGCGCAAGCTGACGCGGAAGGTAGCCACCGCATCGCGCAGGCGCCCGGCCTGGTCTTCGAGCGAGCCCGCCGCGGCCGCGGCCTGCTCCACCAGTGCCGCGTTCTGCTGCGTCACCTCGTCCATCTGGGCCACGGCCTTGTTGACCTGCTCGATGCCCGAGCTCTGCTCGGCGGACGCCGCGCTGATCTCGCCCATGATGTCCGTCACGCTCTTGACCGCCTGCACGATCTCACCCATGGTCAGCCCGGCCTGGCCCACCAGCGCCGAGCCGTTGTCCACCCGTGCCACCGTGTCGCCGATCAGGCCCTTGATTTCCTTGGCCGCGTTCGCGCTGCGCTGTGCCAGCCCGCGCACCTCTCCCGCCACCACCGCGAAGCCCCGGCCCTGTTCGCCGGCCCGCGCGGCTTCCACCGCCGCGTTCAGCGCCAGGATATTGGTCTGGAAGGCAATGCCTTCGATCACGCCGATAATGTCGACGATCTTCTTCGACGCACCGTTGATGTCGTCCATGGTCTGCACCACGCGGCCCACCACTTCGCCGCCCTTGACGGCAATCTCGGAGGCGTTGGCTGCCAGGCCGCTGGCCTGCCGCGCGTTGTCCGCGTTCTGGCGCACCGTGCTGGTCAGCTCCTCCATGCTCGATGCGGTTTCTTCCAGCGAGGCTGCTTGCTGCTCGGTGCGCTGCGACAGGTCGCTGTTGCCCGCGGCCACCTGGCGCGTGGCCGTGGAAATGCTCGCCATGCCCTCCTGGATCTCGCCCACCACCGACAGCAAGCTGCGCTGCATCGTGCGCATGGCACGCGCCAGCGCCCCCACCTCGTCGCTCGCGCGGTAGTCCAGGCGCGTGGTGAGATCGCCCGCGCCCATGCGCAAGGCAAAGTCGAGCATGTCCTGCACCGGCCGGTTCACGCGTGCCAGCAGCAGCGTGCCGCCGATAAAGGATGACGCGACCGCCAGCCCGAAGCCGCCCCACAACCAGGGCCGCAACTGGCTCGTGGCTTCTGCCCCGGCCAGCGCCTCGAAGGCCAGCAGCGCCGCGAGAAACCACACCAGCCCCGCCGCCTGCGAAAGCAGGATGCGCCGCTTGAGCGTGATCTTGCCCAAGCGAGCCGGCAGCCCAGCCAAGCCCCGGCGCACCACGGCGCCGTCGCGCACGGCCAGGCCCGAGCCGCCGCCCTCGCGCAGGCGTGCGTAAGCGGCGCCTGCGGCCTCGACCTGCTCGCGCTGCGGCATCGAGCGCACCGAGGTATAGCCCACCAGCTGGCCGTCGACGATCGTGGGCGTCACCGTAGCGCTGACCCAGTAGAAATCACCGTCCTTGCGGCGGTTCTTGACAATGCCAACCCACGAGCGGCCGGCCTGGATGGTCTTCCACAGGTCGACGAATGCCTCCGGCGGCATGTCCGGATGGCGGACCAGGTTGTGCGCGGCGCCGAGCAATTCCTCGGGCTCGAATCCGCTGGCCTCGATAAAAGCGCGATTGGCGAACGTAATGCGACCCTTCAGGTCGGTCCTGGAGATCAGGTAATCGTCTGCGGAGAGTTTGTACTCTCGGGTGGTAACGGGTTGATTATTTCGCATGGATGGCAGACTGCGTGGATCGGACTCTCGCTACGTGCGGCCGCCTCAGGCGGCCGCGGCTGCCTCAATGGCCGCGAGTTCTTCGGTGTCTAGCAGTTTCTCGATATCGACGAGGATGAGCATGCGGCTTTCGACCGAACCGATGCCGCGGATGTAGTCCGTCTCGCCGGAAAGCTGGGGTGCTTGCCGGATCTGGTCCGGGGCCAGCGTCAGCACGTCGGACACGCCGTCGACCACGATGCCGGTGGTGCGATCGTGCAGGTCAACGATGATCACGACCGTGTACTGGTCGTAGTTGATCTTGTCCTGGCGAAACTTGATGCGCAGGTCGACGATCGGGACGATGATCCCGCGCAGGTTAACCACGCCCTTGAGATAGGCTGGCGCATTGGCAATCTGCGTGACGTTCTCATAGCCACGGATCTCCTGCACCTTGAGGATGTCGACGCCGTACTCCTCGCCGCCCAACCTGAACGCGAGGAACTCTTCCCCCGTGCCCTCTGTCTTGTTCCCGGTTTTCATTTGCTGGCTCCCGCTGCCATGACCGGCCATGCGGCGCTGCCAAAGCCGCAGCCGGCCGGCCCGCGGGCGGGCAGCCAGGCCGAGACTCAGCCTGCGACGAGGCACGAATATCGTTTACCTCTTAACGGCAGTCCTGGACGTGACTGAAGGGCAACAATGCCAATGCGTTTACCCTACCTTGGAGGGGTCTAGCAGCGCATTCACAGCCTCCATCAGCTGATCCGGATCGAACGGCTTGGCCAGGAAGCCGGACGCGCCGGCCACGCGAGCCTGCTCGCGCACCTGGCTGTCGGCCTCGGTGCTCAGCATCAGCATCGGGATGGCGGCATAGGCAGCGTTCCCACGCAGCGTGCGGATCAGGGTCAGGCCGTCCATTCCCGGCATCACCTGGTCGGTCACCAGCATGCCGAAGGTAGCGTCGAGGGCAAGCGCCAGCGCCTCGTCGCCGTCAGCGGCTTCGGACACGCCGTAGCCCCCCGCGCGCAAGCAGGCGCCGATCATGCGGCGCAAGGAGGGAGAATCATCGACAACTAGAATATGAGGCAAAGACATAGCGGCTCCGTTGACAGCACGATGGTGAGTCCACAAGCCGGGGTTCTGGCACGGTGGACCGATGTTCCTGCGGACGGGGCTGCGGTGTGCGGCGAAGCGCGACTGGCGTGGCCGGTGCAAACAACGCCCCTTTGGGGCATATCGGCAGCAGCGGCCGAATCCGTAGTACGGTTGCGTGGATCGGCGGAATTTGTTACCCCACCAGCATGGGGTGCATCTGGCGGCGGCGGGTGGGCATACTACGGCCTCGCCGTAAAATGGCCCGCGCACCGGCGGGCCATGGCACGCCTGCGCTACCCGCGACTGAGGCACTGCAATACCATCGGAACGTGATCATGTCGAACTTGCCAGGCCCGCAGTGGAGCAAACGGGATACCCCTGACCCGCGCCAACCCGACAAGCTCACCGTCTTCATCCAGGGCGCGCCAGACGCATTGCTGGCGCCGCTGCCGGATTTTGGTGGATGCCTGCACTGGGTATCGCGGCGCCCGCGCCAGCCGGCCGATGCGCAGTTTGTGATCGTGGAGCGGCAGATCAACGCTACCACCGCCCAACGCCTGCGCTCCTTGCGCCATCCCGACCGCCTTGTCCTCACATTGCTGGTCGACGGCCTGCCACATGCCGCCACTGGCTGCGGGCCCATCGTGCCGACCACCGCCGAGGCGCTGCCGCGTACCCTGCAGCTGCTGGCTTCGGTGTTGTTCGCGCCGGTGCTCAGCGACGGGCCCATGCCTCTGAACTGGCGGGATGTGCAGACGGTGGCGAATCGCGATGCCATTGGCCTGCCCTTGCACCTGGACACCAGCAGCGAGGCCGGCATGTCGGATGAGCTGCTGATGCAGCTAGCGCGCTTTCATGGCCGCACGCGGATCGAGCCGGAGGCGCTGCTGGCGAGCATCTACCTGCCGCGCGGGCTGCCGTCGCTGGTTAGCTGCAGCCAGCAGTTGCGCCGGCTTGGGGCCGTTACCGGACACCATTGCGAGACCCGCTTTGCCTTGCTGGTGCCGGAGAGCGGGCGGTTTACCCGGGTTTTGGCGTTGTTTCCGCCCGGGGGTGCGCTACCGGAGCCTTTCACGCCCAGAAAGTGAAGCTTGACGGCGAGGCGTCGTTCGCCCGGTCCTCCTCACGCTCCCGATAACAAATTGGCAAACGTAACCGGGTCCAAGGGATGCGACAGCAAATACCCCTGCGCCTCGTCACACCCCATCCCTGCCAGGATATCCAGTTGCGAATGCGACTCCACGCCTTCCGCCACCACCCGCATTTTCAGCTCGTGCGCCAGCGCCACCATCGACCCGACAATGGCCCTGCCCTGCGCATCGACATCCAGCCCGCCAATCAAGGTCCGATCGATCTTCAGCGTCCCGACCCGCAGGCGCTTGAGATAACCGAGGCTTGAATAGCCACTGCCAAAGTCGTCCAGCGCCACGTGGATGCCCAGCGCCTGCAGCTCCAGCAGCGTTTCCAGCGATTGGGCGATGTCCTTCATCGCCGCGGTCTCGGTGATCTCGAGCGTGACGGCCGATGGCGGGATGTCATGCTGGTGGATCTGCTCAAGCAGGTACTGCGGGAAATCGCGGCTGGCAAAGCGCAAGCCAGACACGTTGATGGCCACCGGCACCACGGGGATGCCGTCGTCCTGCCACTGGCGGATCTGTCGGCAGACCGTGGCGATCACCCAGTCGTCGAGCTTGTCGATCTGGCCGGACTGCTCCGCCACCGTGATGAACTCGGCGGGATTGACCTGCCCCAGGGTCGGATGGCGCCAGCGGCACAGGGCCTCGGCGCCGATCACGGTGCGCTGGCGCACGTCGAACTTCGGTTGGTACTGCAAGGCGAGGCCATCGTCCTGGATGGCCAGCCACAGGTCGCGGCGGATTACCCGCATGCGCCGGGCACGTTCGCCGGCTGCCGAGTTGAATACGCGCACCTGGTTCGAGCCGCTCTCGCGCGCCTCGCTCAGGCTCACGCGTGCCGCCTGCATCAGGGCCTCGGAGGTTTGCGCATCGCGCGGGTAGATGGCGATGCCGATGTTCACGCCAATCTGCATCTGCAGGCCACGCGCGGCCACGAACTCCGCGAGCGAGCCCAGCAAGCGCGCGCCCAGCTCATTGGCGCGGTTCTGGTGCACCATCTCCGGCACGCCAACCGCGAATTCGTCCCGCGCCAGGCGCGCCAGGAAGTCGTGCGGCTCCAGCGCTGCCTGGGCCAGCGCCCCGGCATCCTGCGCCAGGATATCGTCGGCGCGCACCTCGAAAACTTCATCGACCTCGCGAAAATCGGCGATATGCACCAGCAGCACGGCGCAGCTGGTCTCGGCCAGGCGCGCCTGGGCGATCGACTGGTCGAGCCAGCGAGCAAAGCCGGTGCGGTCCGGAAGGTCCGTGCTGACGCTGTACTCCCCGACCGTGCCGTGCCCGCGCGCGGTCGCGCGCACGGTCAGGCGGCCCGGGATACGGCCACGGCGCCGCATCGGCATGGTCGGGCCGCCGCTGCCGGCGATGCCGCCAGTGCCGGGCGGATGGTCCTCGAACATTTCGTCCAACGCATGGCTCTGTGGGCTTGCGAAATTGCCGCTGCTGGCTAGCCGCCATCCGGGCAGGTTGGCGCGGCGCAGGGCGAAGAATCCCAGCGGCAGCAAAAGCAGCGTGCCCGCCGCCACCCAGGCCGGTGGCATGAACCTGCCGGGATCCAGACAAAGGGCGGACGGGTGCGGGGCCTCGCCGCACAGAGTGCTCAAGCGCATGCCGGCAGCCACCACCACGCCGGCGCCGGTCAGTGTCATCAGCAACGCGGCGCCACGCAGTGGCACGTTGCGGCGCAGCCAGGGGATGGCAAGCGTGAGTGCGGCCGTCGCGACAAGGGCCGCCGCGGTCTGCGACACGTCGTGCGTGACGCGCAGGCTGCCGGAACCCAGCGCGACCCATAACGGCAGGCCTACGGAAGCAGGGGAGAGCAGCAAGACCGCCCATTGCAGCGACCGGGCCGGCCCGCTAGGCTGCTCCCGGTCCGGCTTGGCTGCACGTATCCCCAACCCGACCGCGAGGCCGGATAGGGCAGCGAGCAGCAGAAGGCTAGCACTCATGTCAATAAGGAAGCTGCGCAAAAATTGGGGGCGATGGCGCGACGATCCAGGCGATGCGGGCGCAAGACCCGCATCATCGCATTACACGCGCTTCCCCGGTGATGAAAACGGCGGCAAACGTTCAACCATGGCTCAGAACGCGCTCCAGTCATCGCCGCCAGCGTTGGCCGTAGCCATCGCCGGGGCGGCCGGACGTGCTGCGCGTGCCTGGCGCTGGACCGGCGTGCGCGGGCGCGCCGGCATGGCCGCCTGGCGCCCGGGTGCACTGCTCGCCGCGGCCTTGGCGGCCACGGGCGCGCGCGTTGCCGGCGGCTGTGCTGCCATCACGTGGCTGCCGGAAAGACGGAACACCGACACCACGCCATTGAGCTTCTGCGCCTGCTCTTCCAGCGCGCCGGCCGCCGCCGCCGCCTCTTCCACCAGCGCAGCATTCTGCTGGGTGACCTGATCCATCTGCGTGACTGCCTGGTTGACCTGCTCGATGCCGCTGGTCTGTTCCTGCGTGGCCGCGCTGATCTCGTTCATGATGTCGGTGACGCGCTTGACCGCGTTGACGATCTCGCCCATGGTCTGGCCGGCTTCGGCAACCAGCTTGGTGCCGCTTTCCACGCGCTGGCCGGATTCGCTGATCAGCGCCTCGATCTCCTTGGCGGCGGCGGCCGAGCGCTGCGCCAGGGTGCGCACCTCGCCTGCCACCACCGCGAAGCCGCGGCCTTGCTCGCCGGCGCGCGCAGCTTCCACCGCGGCATTCAGTGCCAGGATGTTGGTCTGGAAGGCAATGCCTTCGATCACGGCAATGATCTCGACCACCTTGCGCGACGAGCCATTGATCTCGTTCATCGTATCGACCACGCGGCCCACCACGTCACCGCCCTTGAGCGCGATCTGCGAGGCGTCGCTGGCCAGTACGCCGGCCTGGCGCGCGTTGTCCGAATTCTGGCGCACGGCCGAAGTCAGCTCTTCCATGCTGGCAGCGGTCTCCTCCAGCGACGAGGCCTGCTCTTCGGTACGCTGCGACAAATCCAGATTGCCGGTAGCGATCTGCTGCGTGGCCGAGGCGATCGAGTCGGTGCCGCCGCGCACCTGCGAGACGATGTTCGACAGGCTTTCCTGCATGGCAACCAGTGCCTGCATCATCCGGCCTACCTCATTGCGCGACACATTGGTGATACGCGAGGTCAGGTCACCCGCGGCGATACGCTCGAAGACCGCCAGGGCTTCCTCCACCGGCCGGACGATGGCCCGCTGCAGGGCAGCCGTGCACAGCGCGGCCACCACCAGGCCAAAGGCGATCAGCAGGAAGCAGAGCACACGCACTCGCTGGAAGCGGGCCTGGGCGTCATTGAAATTGGACTCGCCGGTACGGTACTGGAATGCCTGCAGTGCCTCGTAGGCAGTTGCCATGCTGCGCTGCAGATCGGGCAAGTCCTTCTTGGCAACCTTGAGTGCCGTGTCCGCGTTGTTCTCCCTAATGGCTTTTTGCAGGGGCAGGATGCCCTTTTCCATGAAATCCTGGCGCTTGCGGCCGAACTCCGTGGCCAGCGCCTTTTCTTCGGCATCCTGCGGCAGCGCCAAGTATCGCTTCCAGGCCGCCTCGGCACTGTCGATGAAGATCATCGAGCGGTCCACCACCGCCTTGGCATCATCGCCCTCTCCCGGCATGACGCCGCGATCGAGGGCCAGGCGCATGCGCGTCATGCCAAGCATGGCCTCGCCCAGCGCTTGCGACGAGGCTAGCTGGTTACCATAGGTTTCCTGAAGCGCGTCATTGCTGTGCGACATGCCATACAGGCCAACGCCGCCAACCAGCATCAGAAGAAGCGACAACATTGCCATTGCGCCGCGCAGCAGAGTTTTGATCTGGATATTGTTATGGAAAGACATGAAGCACCCGATACGGTAAGGAATGCGCAAGGCCTCCACCGGCCCCGGCCCGGCGGATCGACACCCCAGCGACCCGCTCAAGGCAGATAACGGCGGTGTCCCGTGATTCCTTGAGCCGGGTGCCGTGCCCGCCACGCCAGACCGCTCATGGCGGGACGGCCGCGGCGCCACGCGCTCGCCCTGCTCATTCGCGCTCTCCCGGCACTACCTGAAAACCCTGGCCCGTGGCAAAAAAAAGCGCCACCAGCCAGATAGTGGATTGAGCGGCACTCGGCGTCCGGAAAATGCCATCAGCCCTCTGAAAATGCGGCGGGGTCAGCCCACGCGGCCACCACTTCCGCGATGAACAAGTCGTAGCGGCCTGCCACGGCTGACTCGGGAATGACGCGGCATTCCAGCCAGGCTAGACAACCGGCCACCAACGGCGCGGCAATTTCAGCCGCCGCGAATGTGGCCAGCCCCGCGGCGGCGAACTTGTCCTGCTCGCGGCCGGAACGCGAGCCCACAGCCAGCGTGGTGGCGGCCTGCCCACGCGCGGCGCGCCGGGAAGCGGCGCCGACGTTAATCGAGTCGTCAAGCATTTCAGATACGGATGAAGGTGCGCTCAAACTGAAATCGGCTCGGCATTGTTGCAGAAAAAGCACTTTATGACCTTCGCCATTACGAGGGGAAGGGTTATTGCGCAGCGCGAATGTAAAAAACCGAATCTGCGCCACGCATGGATTTCGGCGAGATGCCAAAGCGGGCACCACGCTGGAGAATCCGGCCCCATCGATGACCGGCGACCTGCGCGGAAGTTCATTAATTAGATGGGGCAGATGATTTATCAGAATTCTCCCCATCTGGGTTAAAAGCGTTTGCAGGATCGCTTGCGGCCGTTATAATTCATCCGGTTCATCATGCTCACCCAGTAAATCGAGGCTCGTAATGGCGACTTATCAGGAAATTGTTCAGAAAATCAGCGAACTTCAAAAGCAGGCCGAGGAAATCAAGGCCCGCGAGCAGGCTTCCGTCATCGCCGATATTCGCCAGAAAATCGACCAATATGGACTGACCGCAGACGACCTGGGCTTCGGCACCAAGCCCGCCGCCGGCAAGAAGGCAACACGCAAGGTACCGGTTCGCTATCGCGACAGCGCAGGCAATACCTGGACTGGCCGCGGTAAACGTCCGGGCTGGCTGACCCAGGCCCTGGCCGCGGGCAAGACCATCGAAGACTTCCTGATTCGCTAAAGTCGGGCGCAACGCCGGGCATGGCGGCCGACTACGCCGCGAGCCCGCAGGACCCCTGAAGACGGCCGGGCATTTGCCCGGCCGTCTTTATTTCCTGCTGTCCTGTCCTCGCCTCGACACACCGGAGAAACCGGGCACGCAAAAAACGGATGTGCGCCCCGCTTGCCTACGTGCCCGCGCGTCCGGCCAGGCAGCTTAGCCGGCAAACCCCAGCGGGTTCATCGACTGCCAGCGCCAGGAATCCTCGCACATGCGATCGATGTCGTGCTGCGCGCGCCAGCCGATCAGCTTTTGCGCCAACGCGGGATCGGCGTAGCACGAAGCGATATCGCCAGGGCGGCGGTCCCCGATCACGTAGGGCACCGGGCGCCCGCTGGCACGCTGGTAGGCCGCGACCACTTCCAGCACGCTGTAGCCCCGGCCCGTGCCGAGATTGACCGTCAGGCACTGCTGCTGGTCACGCAGGTAGACCAGGGCCGCAAGGTGGCCAGCTGCCAGATCGCAGACGTGGATGTAATCGCGTACACCGGTGCCGTCGACCGTGGGATAGTCGCCACCGTGCACCTGCAGCTTCTCGCGGCGCCCGCCGGCGACTTGCGCCACGTAAGGCATCAGGTTGTTCGGCACACCACCCGGGTCCTCCCCGATCAGCCCGCTTTCGTGCGCGCCCACCGGATTGAAATAGCGCAGGTAGGCGATTCGCCAGGCGGGGTCCGACAGTTCCAGGTCACGCAGGATCTGCTCGCTCATCAGCTTGGTCTGGCCATACGGATTGGTCGCCGACAGCGGAAAGTCCTCCAGGATCGGCACCGTATGCGGATTGCCATAAACGGTGGCGGAAGAGCTGAACACCAGCTGCTTCACGCCGGCTGTGTTCATGGCCGAGCAGAGGGTGAGCAGGCCATTGAGATTATTGTCGTAATAATCCAGCGGTTTGCTGACCGATTCCCCCACCGCCTTGAGTGCCGCGAAATGAATCGCGCCCGAGATCCGGTGTTCGGCGAACAAACGGTCCAGCAAAGCGCGGTCCCGCACGTCGCCTTCGACAAAATGCGGGCGTTGGCCGGTAATCTGCGCAAGACGCTCGACCACGACGCGATTGCTGTTGCAGAGATTATCCAGGCCGATCACGTGATAGCCGGCCTCGAGCAAGGCGACCCAGGTGTGCGAGGCGATATAACCGGTAGCTCCCGTGAGCAGCAAGGTTTCAGACATAGCGATTCATCAAATAGTTGTGAAAAGAGACGTAACGGGCGCCAGGACAGCGCGCACGATGCAACAAGCGAAATCCATGCTTCAGGCTGCAATATCGCGGCGCTGTCCTGACGGGCCGCAGCCAGGCCCAGCCGGGGTTGCCCGCATCGGATCGAAACAGGTCGAAACAGGTTGAAACAGGGCGGCTAAGCATAGCAGGCCACATCTGTCGTGCCTGTGTCACCGGCGCCGCCGTGCGCCGGTTTCAGGCCAGCACGTGCCTGCCAGGCCTCAAACGCCGCACGCAAGCGCCAGCCAGACTCCAGGTCGCGCATGCCAAGACATTGCGCCACCTGGGCCGGGCCGGCTCCGGCCTCGAAATGCAGTGCGCCGCAGGTATTGCGCAGCGTCTGCGGCGACGCGCGCTCGCTGCGCCCCGCCAGCACGCCAGCCTCGTCGAGCAGGATCTCCACGCGGCGGTATAGCGAGGCCGCGTGCAAGTGCCGCCCGCTTGGCATGGCCGGGAACACCAGGTTGCCCAGCGTGCCGCTACGGGAGCGGATTTCCAGCCAGGCCAGCAGCGCCGCCCGGGCGAAGGCAAAGACCGGCGCCTCGTACGCGCGGCCATTGTCGGCGCGGACCAAACGCAGCCTGCCGGCATCCTCGGCGATGCTGTCGATGCCCAGGCCACGCGCTTCGCCCACTTTCAGGCCGGCGCCCAGCAACACGGCCACCAATGCGGTATCGCGGGCGCGCTTCCATTGGGTGGCCGACAGCGCGGCGCCATCCTGCCCGGCCGCCAGGGCCGCCGGTGCCAGCACGCGGGCAATCAGGGCATCGCGCTCGGCGGGCAGCAGGAAGGCGGTCGGATCGTTCTCGCCTTCGGCGAGGTGGGCGCGCACCGCCTGGCTGGCCGGGTTGTGCAAGCCGTCCTGCAATAGCGATAGATGGTGGAAGACACGCTCGATCAGCCGCGTGTAGCGGTAACGGTGATGCTTGTGCAGATCCTGCTCATCGAGGAAGGCCCCGATCTGCTCCGCCGACCAGGACAGCGGCGCCAAGCCGCGCTCGCCCGACCAGCGCAAGAGCTTGCCCCACATCGCGCGGTACACCACAGCCGTGCCATGGCGAAAACCGTGGCTGGCCAGCCAGCCATCGAAGGCTCGCTCTGGCTGCTTCCGCCAGGCCTCCAGGTCCGCATCGAACAGGTCGGGGGATGGCCCGTTGGCGCTCATGTCAGTACTCACTCGCGCTCCTGCATTGGTTTTCGGCAATGCCGCTATTGTAGACAAGTCGCCACAAAAGACAGAGTTCGTTTGACCGCTGCACAAACAAGGACGGGCCTCATCCGGCAATCCGGAACGCGCCGGTTCCTGCCCTCGCAACGTCAGGCCATTGCATTTGGCGTCGTCTGCTGCTACCTTTCACACATCGCTATGCAACCAGTTGCATAGCGATGTGTAAGCCGCCGCTGCCGTAGCCCCTGAGGGGCCGCGGGCATGCGTTGCGCAGCGTGCCGCAACGGGCGACTCCCACGCCCTCGGCCCAACCGGAGGAGACACCGTGACCCAAGCAACCTTGTCAGCGGCAGCGCAGGCCTCGCTAGCCATCTGGCACCGCATGATCGCCACCCATTCCATGTCCGACCTGGACAGCATCGTGGCGGACGAAGTGGTTTTTCACTCGCCCGTCGCCCACACGCCGTACCCGGGCCGCGTTGCCCTGCGCATGGTGCTGGAATCCGTCAACCAGGTGTTCCAGGACTTCCGCTACCACCGCACGTTTGTCAGCGACGACGGGCGCAGCGTGGTGCTGGAGTTCAGCGCGACGGTCGATGGCAAATCCGTCAAGGCCATCGACATGATCCGTTTTAACGACGCCGGCAAGATCGACGACTTCGAAGTCATGGTCCGCCCGAAGAGCGGCCTGGACGCGCTCGCCGCCGCCATGGGCGCCCGCCTCGCCAGCCAGAAATCCGTGCTGCAGAGCGCCAGCGCCTGAGCGCATCGCCGTATCCCGTATCCCGTATCCCGTATCCCGTATTCCTATCCGGTCCACTGTATTCACTCTCGCAGAAACGCCATGTCACTTCCCGCCATTCTCCAGAACCGTCTTTCGCTGCCGGTGGTTTGCTCGCCGCTGTTCATCATCTCCAACCCCGACCTGGTGATCGCCCAGTGCAAGGCCGGCGTGGTCGGCTCCTTCCCGGCGCTCAATGCGCGCCCTGGCCCGGTGCTCAACGACTGGCTGGACCGCATCGCCACCGAGCTGGCCGAGCACGACGCCAAGCATCCGGACCGCCCGTCGGCACCGTTCGCGGTCAACCAGATCGTGCACAAGTCCAATGACCGGCTCGATCACGACCTGGAACTGTGCGTGCGCTACAAGGTGCCCATCGTCATCACCTCGCTGGGCGCACGCAAGGAAGTCAACGATGCCGTGCACTCCTATGGCGGCATCGTGCTGCACGACATCATCAACAACACCTTCGCACGCAAGGCCATCGAGAAGGGCGCCGACGGCCTGATCGCGGTCGCCTCGGGCGCGGGGGGCCATGCCGGCGTGCTGTCGCCGTTTGCGCTGCTGCATGAAATCCGGGAGTGGTTCGACGGCCCGCTGCTGCTGTCGGGCGCCATCGCCAGCGGCGACGGCATCCTCGCGGCGCTGGCCGCAGGCGCCGACCTGGCCTATGTGGGCTCGGCCTTTATCGCCACTGAAGAGGCCAACGCGCAAGCGGGCTACAAGCAGATGATCGTCGACAGCACCGCGTCGGACATCGTCTACTCGAACCTCTTTACCGGTGTGCACGGCAACTACCTGCGCCAGAGCATCGTCAATGCCGGGCTCGATCCGGAAGCGCTGCCGCAATCGGATCCGTCCAAGATGAACTTCGGTTCGGGCAGCGCCAAGGCGTGGAAAGACATCTGGGGCGCTGGCCAGGGCGTGGGCGCCATCAAGCGCGTGGTGCCGGCCGCCGAACTGGTGCGCCGCTTTGCAGAGGAATACGCGCTGGCGCGCCGCCGCCTCGGGCTGGCCCCGGCAGCGGCTTACGCCAACGGCGCGACGGCAGCCGACCTGGCCTGAGCGCGTTGTTGACGGTGGCCAGCGCGCCGCAGCGCCTGGCCACCTGTCCGATCCCCCTATTGCCGCCCGTTTCCACGCATTTCCCATCCGCCGGGCGCGATCGCCCGGCGCGACTTCAGGCCGCGTCGTCCTGCTTATCCAGCAGCGGCAACAATTCCTCGGCCCACGACACCCAATCCTCTTCATACCGGATGCCACGCTTGAGCAGGGCGTGCTGCACTTGTTGCGCGCGCGTGGGCTGCGCGGCGGAGAAATCGCGCCGCTCGATCTGGCGATAGGTCTCGAGCCGCTCGCGGTGCAGGCCGATCAGCCGCGCCATCTCCGGCCTCAGCCCGAGCGGGCCCACGACAGCATCGGCACGCAGCTTCACCAGGATTTCATCTCGCACGTCCAGGCCGGCGGTAGGCGCCAGCACCCAGCGCGCCAGTTCGTCGCGCCCTGGCGGCAGCACGAAGTAGACCTTCTTGCGGTTCCTGGCGTCCCCCTCCCCCTCATCCGCGGCAATCCAGCCGTGCTCGGCCATGCGGCCCAGCTCCCGATAGATCTGCTGATGCGTCGCATGCCAGAAATAGCCGATGGAGCGGTCGAAGCGGCGAGCCAGCTCGTAGCCGGAAGACGGTTTTTCCAGAAGGGAGGTCAGGAGTGCGTGCTGAACGGACATGCGGGAAGCGTGACGTGGAGGCCGGTCGCCCGGTGGCGGCATAGGGCTGCCGCCATGGCTTTGAGTGGCGAGCGCCTATGGTAGCGCAAAGCCAGGCCCCGCCAGGGCTGCTGCTCACGGAGACCGCCAATTTCCGGCTGTTGGACACACGAAAAATGACAAGGCAATGACAACGCTGATGCAGATCTAAAAAATGCTAAATAGCATTTTTCGGCAGGGTGCAATACATTTGCAGACATAGTCATTCCGCATGCCTGTTGCCGGTTCTCGGCCACGGCACAGCCATGCCAGTCATTCACCAGGAGTGGTCCATGCCAGGACGAACAGATTTCGCCGAAGACCGGGATGTCCCGTGGGAGGCCGACGGGCCCCAAGCCGCCAGCCAGCCCGCGTCGGCTACAACGATGCCCGTGTACTACCGCCTGCCGGATACGCCGGACGGGCACCATATCAAGGAGTACGCCAGCGGCTTGCGTCAGCTGGTGCGTTTTGTGGGCGTGGAAGAACAGGTTGTCAAGTACAGCCTGGCCTGACGGCTGATGCGCGGCGTGCGCCGTGCACCGTGCACCGTCTCCTGCCAATGTTTCCCCCCTGTCTCCTCCTGCCCTGTGTGTGTGGGCCAGGATTGGGCCCGCAAACTACCGCGGGCTTTTTTCTGTCCTGAGCGCGTCCAGACGTCAAGCACACGTAAAAAGGCCGGCCCCGAAAGGGCCGGCCTTTTTACTGTCATCGGCCCGGGCCAGAAGTCCGGGCCGGGGCAACCGCGCGGGGATCGATCAGTCCACCGTGGCGCCCGAAGCCTTCACCACCTTGGCCCACTTGGCGGTCTCGGTCTTCATGAAAGCGGCCAGTTCGGCCGGCTTCTCGGGATGCGGCTCCGCGCCCTGGTCGGCCATCTGCTTCTTCACTTCCGGCATGGCCAGGATCTTCACCACTTCCGCATTCAGGCGATCGACGATCGGCTGCGGCGTGCCGCCGGTGGCATACAGCGCGAACCAGGACGTCGCTTCATAGCCCGGCACGCCGGATTCGGCCACGGTCGGCACGTTCGGCAGTGCCGGCGAGCGCTTGGCCGAGGTCACGGCGATGGCGCGCAGCTTGCCGGCCTTCACGTGCGGGTACGACGACGGCATGTTGTCGAACATCAGGCCGATCTGGTTACCCAGCAGGTCGTTGACCGCCGGGGCGCTGCCCTTGTACGGGATGTGCTGGATATGCAGGCCGGTCATCGAGTTGAACAACTCGCCCGACAGGTGCATCGACGAGCCGCTGCCCGATGAACCGTACGACAGCTTGTCCGGGTTGGCCTTGACGTAGGCGATCAGTTCCTTGACGTTGTTGACCGGCACCTTGGGGTTCACCACCACGATGTTCGGCACCATCGCCACGCGCGAGATCGGCGCGAAATCCTTGACCGGATCGAACGGCAGCTTGGAATAAAGCGACTGGTTGATGGCGTGGGTACCGATGGTGCCCATGAACAGGGTGTAGCCATCGCCCGGAGCCTTGGCCGCGATCGATGCGCCGATGTTGCCGCCCGCCCCCGGACGGTTGTCGATCACCACCGGCTGGCCGAGCGCCTTGCCCAGTTGCAGGCCGACGATGCGCGCCAGGATGTCGGTGGTGCCGCCGGCCGAGAACGGCACGATCATGGTGATCGGCTTGGTCGGATAGTTGCCTTGCGCGTAGGCTGCGCTGGTCATGCCGCCGAAGGTGGCGGCCAATGCCACACCGGCAGCCAGCAGGCGACGGCGCGCGCTGTTGTGCGGGGTGCGAGCTTGGGAATGGGATTTCATGTTTGCTCCAGGATAAATCGCTGTAAGCCCGCGCTTGTGGCGCGGGTCATCTTTTTTAGTTTTCTACGGACTAAATGCTGCGGTGTGATGACGGGTGCGCGTTTTGCGCCGGGCACGCTGCGGGACTATACGGGTGCGACGCCGAGGGTGGTGCCACCGCACACATAAAGCACCTGGCCGGTCACGAAGCCGTTCTCCGGCGACAGGAAGAACATCGAGGCGCGAGCCACGTCTTCCGGGGTCCCCATGCGCTTGACCGCGATGCTGGCGAGGATCCGCTTGGTCTGCTCGCTGCCTTCGGGGTTGCTCTTGCGGAACAGGTCGGTAGCAATCGGGCCAGGCGCCACGGCATTGACCGTGATGCCGTCGCCGCCGAGTTCCATCGCGAGCGTGCGGGTCATGCCGATCAGGCCGGCCTTGGTGGCGGAATACACCACGCGTTCCGGCTTGCCCAGCGCCGCGCGCGAGGCCATGTTCACGATGCGGCCAAAGCGTGCCGCGCGCATCGCGGGCAGGCAGGCCTGGGTCAGCAGCAGGGTGGCTTGCAGATGCAGGCCAACCACATAGTCCAGGTCTTCGACGCGCGCCGTGTCGGCCGTGCCGGGGCGGGTGGCGCCGGCATTATTGACCAGCCGGGTCACGGCAAAGCGCGAGGTCACCTGCTCGGCCGCGGCGCGGGTCGCGTCGGCATTGGTCAGGTCGGCCTGGACAAACGTCATATTGGGATGGGACCAGGCGGGGGCGACATAGTCGACATTGACCACCTGGGTCACGCCATCGGCCAGCAGCATTTCGCTGATGGCGCGGCCGATACCGGAACTGGCGCCGGTAACGAGCGTGGCAACGGGAAGGGACATCACATACTCCGACCGGCAAGGGGCACCGGGTCATGCTGAAGAGGATGCGACGAGAGCCGGCGAGCCAGTCGGCCCTGTCGCGCTGCTTCTTTGCGTTGGGAAACTTCATCAGCCTGCACTTCCACCGGGTACTAACGGCAGCCGCGCGGCATTCTTTAGCGCACGGCGCCCGCGAGCCGAAACCCGCGGGCGCCCGGGCGTCAAACGGTCAGGCTGCTGACGATCAGACGCGCTCGATCACCATGGCGATGCCCTGGCCCACGCCGATGCACATCGTGCACAGCGCGTAGCGGCCGCCGGTGCGGTGCAGCTGGTACATGGCGGTGGTGACCAGGCGGGCGCCGCTCATGCCGAGCGGGTGGCCCAGCGCGATCGCGCCGCCATTCGGGTTGACGCGTGCGTCGTCGTCGGCCACGCCGAGTTCGCGCAGCACGGCCAGGCCTTGCGCGGCGAACGCTTCGTTCAGCTCGATCACGTCCATCTGGGCGATGGTCATGCCGAGTTGCTTGAGCAGCTTTTGCGAAGCCGGTGCCGGGCCAATGCCCATCACGCGCGGCGCCACGCCGGCGGTTGCCATGCCGACGATGCGAGCCTTGGGCGTCAGGCCGTGCTGGCGGGCCGCGGCTTCGCTGGCGAGCAGGATGGCGCAGGCGCCGTCGTTCACGCCCGAGGCATTGCCGGCGGTCACGGTGCCATCGGCGCGAACCACGCCGCGCAGCTTGCCCAGCGCTTCCATGCTGGTGGCACGCGGGTGTTCGTCGCGGTCCACAACCAGCGGATCGCCCTTCTTCTGGGCGATCGTGACCGCGGTGATTTCCTGCGCCAGCGTGCCGTCGGCTTGCGCGCGCGATGCCTTTTCCTGGCTGCGCAGGGCCATCAGGTCCTGGTCTTCGCGGCTGATCTTGTAGTCGGTGGCAACGTTCTCGGCGGTCTCTGGCATCGAGTCCACGCCGTAAGCCGCGCGCATCGCCGGGTTGATGAAGCGCCAGCCGATGGTGGTGTCGAAAATCTGCGCATCGCGCGAGAAGGCGCTGGTGGCCTTGCCCATCACGAACGGGGCGCGGCTCATGCTTTCCACGCCACCGGCGAGCATCAGGCCGGCTTCGCCGGACTTGATCGCGCGCGCGGCGGTGCCGGTAGCGTCCATGCCAGAGCCGCACAGGCGGTTGATGGTGGCGCCCGGCACGCTTTGCGGCAGGCCGGCCAGCAGCAGCGACATGCGCGCTACGTTGCGGTTGTCTTCGCCGGCCTGGTTGGCATTGCCGTAGATCACGTCGTCAATGGCGGACCAGTCCAGGTTCGGGTTGCGTGCCATCAGGGCCTTGAGCGGCACCGCGCCCAGGTCGTCCGGGCGAACGCCGGACAGGCTACCGCCGTAGCGGCCGATGGGGGTACGGATGGCGTCGCAGATGAAGGCTTCGGTCATGGTTGTCTCTCTCTTGCTTGTTCGTGATCGTGAAAACGGGAGGCTTGCAAGCGTGCTCGCCGGGGCTGGCCCCGCCGGTCAGGCCAACACTCAGGCACTCAGGCAGAAGCGCCCTGCTTGAGCGGCACGCCGGTCAGGCGTTGCAGTTCGTCGAAGGACAGGCCTTCAACCAGATCGCGCGCCACCAGCCCGTCAGGCGTGACGTCGATAGTCGCCAGATCGGTATAGATGCGCGTGACGCAGGTCATGCCGGTCAGCGGATACGTGCATTCCGCCACGATCTTGCTCTCGCCCTGCTTGGTCTGGTGTTCCATCATCACGAACACCTCCTTGGCGCCAATCGCCAGGTCCATCGCGCCGCCCACGGCGGGAATCGCGCCCGGCGCGCCGGTATGCCAGTTGGCCAGGTCGCCCTTCACCGAGACCTGGAAAGCCCCCAGCACGCAAAAGTCGAGGTGGCCGCCGCGCATCATGGCGAAGGAATCGGCATGGTGGAAATACGAGCCGCCCGGCTTGATCGTGACCGGCTGCTTGCCGGCGTTGATCAGGTCGCCGTCTTCTTCGCCGGCGGGGGGTGCCTTGCCCATGCCGAGCAGGCCGTTCTCGCTGTGCAGCAGGATTTCACGGTCGGCTGGCAGGTGATTGCCAACCAAGGTGGGCAGGCCGATGCCGAGATTGACCACGGCACCGTCGGGAATGTCTTTGGCCACGCGGGCGGCCATCTGATCGCGGGTCAGGCGTTGCATATTCTGGATCTCCTTGGCGCTCAGGCASCGGCCTGGCTGGCGCCGTCGACCTTGACGACGCGCTTGACGAACAACCCCGGGGTCACGATGTGTTCCGGGTCCAGCTCGCCGAGTTCGACGATCTCGCTGACCTGCACGATGGGGCATTTGGCGGCCATCGCCATGATGGGGCCGAAGTTGCGCGCGGTCTTGCGGTAGGTCAGATTGCCCCAGCGGTCGGCGCGCAGCGCCTTGATCAGGGCGAAGTCGGCATGGATGGGCGTCTCGTAGACGTAGCCCTGGCCGTCGATGATGCGGGTTTCCTTGCCCTCGGCCAGCGGCGTGCCATAGGCGGTGCGGGTGAAGAAGCCGCCGATGCCGGCGCCGGCGGCGCGGATGCGCTCGGCCAGATTGCCCTGCGGCACCAGTTCCAGTTCGATCTTGCCGGCGTGGTAGAGCGAATCGAAGACGTAGGAGTCGGCCTGGCGCGGGAAAGAGCAAATGATCTTGCGCACGCGCTCGGTCTTGAGCAGCGCGGCCAGCCCGGTGTCGCCATTGCCGGCGTTGTTGTTGACGATGGTGAGGTCGCGGGCGCCCTGGGCGATGAGGGCATCGATGAGCTCCGCCGGCATGCCTGCCATGCCGAAGCCGCCGATCAGGATGGTGGCGCCGTCCTGGATATCGGCCATGGCCGATTCCACCGAGTCGAATAGCTTGTTGATCACTTGCGTTCCAGTTCCGAGAGTCCGGACGAACTATCCGGAACCGGCCGCCAAGGAGGGAAATCAGGCGGCGCGCAAACGCTGTCTCCGGACAGTCCTGCCGGAAGAGCCATCCGGCTTGGGCGCCCTCCGCTTGCAAAAGGCGCACCGCCGGAAACGAATCCAACAGACTTTGGTTTTTCTTATTATTGTGGTTTGTTCTAATTGCGAACTTCAATTCGCAGAATGAACAGGTTACACCCGCTGTCCGCGGGTGGTCAAGGCGCCGGCAAATCGCTTGTGCGTTAGCCGGCCACAACCGTAGGGCAGTTGAAAGCTAGCTTGCCAATGGGGCCACGGTGGCCCGGAACATCGGACAGCTTACGCTCTTCAGGCCCCGCTGAGGTGGTCCCGGGCCGCTACGGCAATTGCAGCTCCGCCCGGCTGCCGCCGGCCCCCGCCCGGATCTCCAGCCGCACATCGATGCGCTCGCGCAGCTCGGCCACGTGGGAAATGATGCCCACCAGCCGCCCGGCATGCTGCAGGTCGATCAGGGTGCGGATGGCAAAGTCCAGGCTCTCCGGATCGAGCGTGCCGAAACCCTCGTCGACAAACAAGGTATCGAGCTGGATCCCGCCCGCGCGCGACTGCACCACATCGGCCAGCCCCAGCGCGAGCGAGAGCGAGGCCAGGAAGCCCTCGCCTCCGGACAAGGTATTGGCCGGGCGCGCCATGCCGGTATCGTGGTCGAACACCTCCAGGTCCAGGCCGCCGGCGGTACGCTGGTCGCCCTGCTGGCGCACGCGCTGCAGCTCATACCGGTTGCGGCTCATGCGCATCAGCCGCAGCGAGGCCGCTTCCAGCACCTCGTCGAGCAAGGTGGCCAGCACGAAGCGCTGGAATGTCATGCGGCGCGGATTGTTGCCGTTGGCCACTTCGGCCAGGCGGCCAAGCACCGCGTAGCTGCGCTCGATGTCCGCGCCCTTGCTGGCCAGTGCATCCAGCCGCTGCTGGCACTGCAGCAGGTTCTCGCGGCTGCGGTGCAGGTCGGCCTGCTGCCGGACCAGTGCCTCGAGCGCGCCGGCGGCGTCCGCCTGAGCCTGGCGCAGCGCGGCAAGATCCGGCGGGGCAAGGTCGCGCGCGGCGATGGCGGCGCGCTCGCGGCGATCGCCGGCAGCGGCCAGGTCGAGGTCGAAGCGATTGACCTGGGCTTCGGCCTGCTCCATCTGCGCGCCCGGCATGCGCGCCTCGGCGTAGGCCTGGCGGGTGACAAAGCCGGCTTGCTCCAGCGCGCTCGCGAATGCGGCACCCGCCTGCGTCTCCCGCTTTGCGTGAGTAGCGAGGCTCGCTTGCGCGGCGGCTTGCGCGGCCAGGGCTGCCGCCAGCCCCACGCCGGCTTGCTTGTCGGCTGCCTGCGCGGCGGCCAGTGCGGCTTCGCGCGCGGCAAGGTCACGGCGTGCCTGTGCCAGCGCAGCGGCGAGCCGCTCCGGCTCGCGCCGGTCCGGCGGCACCTGCGTACTGGCGGCCTGCCACTCGCCCTGGAGCTTGGCGTGACGCTGGCCTGCATCCTGCACAGCGGCCTCGGCGGCGCGAATGGCCGCCTCGGCTGCCGTGAGGGCGGCTTGCTGCCGCTCAACTTCCGCGGCCAGCGGCTGGCAACGGCCGGCGGCCGCCTCTGCCGCCTGTTGCTGCTGGCGCAGCGCCTGGATGGCGCCGGCGAGCTGCTGCCTGGCCGCCGCCGGGTCTTGCGCGGCGCCGTCGGGCATGCCCATCGCTCCCGCCGCTTCGCGCAGTTCATCCAGTTGTTCCTGCCGGTGCATGGCGGCCAGCGATGCACCTTGCGCACGGCTGGCTGCGGCCTGCGCCGCCTGGTCGGCAAGCCGTGCGGCCTCGCGGGCCAGGTCCAGTGCCTCGTCGGAGACCGGCGCATCGACGTGCCGCGCCAGTTGCGGGTGCGCGGTGCTCCCGCAGACTGCGCACGCCTGGCCATCCTGCAAGCCGGCAGCCAGCCGCGCGGCTTGCCCGGCCCGCCAGGCCTGCTCCGTCTCGCGCAGGCGCAGCAGGCTTGCCGCCTGCTGCTGGGCGGCTTGCTGCGCGGCGAGCTGGTCGGCGTCGGCCTGGCGGCGCGCTTGCTCGCATTGCGCCAGCGTGGCGGCGTATTTGTCGAGCGTGGTTGCCTGCTGCGCCAGGCCGGCCTGCTTGAGCTGGATCGTCTCCAGCCCGCGCGCGCCTTCCTGCGCCTGCGCCAGGCCGGCCTCGGCCTGGCGCAACGTGGCGGTGACTTGCTGCTGCGCCTGCAGCGCCCCGGCATGGGCCGCGCCCGCTTGCGCCTGCTGGCGTGCCGCAGCCGCCAACTCCTGCTGCAGCACGCCGAGCCGCTGCGCCTGCGGCAACATGGCCTCCAGCTCCGTCACCTGCTTTTGCGCCGTCTGGCGCTCGCCGGCGCGGGCCACTTCGGCCTCAAGCCCCGCCGCGGCGGTGGTCGAGACGGCGGCGCAATCGGCAGACCGCGCGCTTGCCGCGGCCAGCGCTTGCTGCGCCTGCTGGTGTTCCTGCACGGCCTGCCCCAGATGCTGCTCGAACGGCTGCACCTGCATGGCTCGGCGTGCGGCCTGCAGGCGCTGGCGCTGCGCCTCCATCTCGGGCCGCTGCGCCATCAGCGCAGCATGGGCCGCCTCGGTATCGCGCTGCTCCCGCAAGCGGGCATCCGTCTGCTCGCCCTGCCGGGTTGCCAATGTGGCCACCTCCAGCGCGGTGCGCGCGGCCACATCGCGCTGCTGCAGTTCGGCCAGCTGGGCCTGCAACCCCGCAGCCTGCTCCCGCAGCGCGTCCACGGACTCCAACTGATACTGCTGCAGCAACGCCGTCTGCTCGATGCGCAGGCGCTCGGCTTCCTGGCGAATGCCGGCCGCCTGCCCCTTGAGCAGTTCCTCCACGCGCCGATACAGCTCGGTGCGGAACAGCCGCTCGAGGATGGCCTGGCGGCTCTTGGAATCCGCCGTGAGCAATTCGCGAAAGCGCCCCTGCGGCAGCACGATCACTTGGCGGAACTGGCTGCTGTCAAAGCCCAGCAGGTTGCGCACGAAGTCATCGACCTTGTTGGGCTGGCTCGCCTTGCTGGTCCAGCCCGCGTCGCCCATGACATCAAGCTGGGCCTTGGGCGTTTCCTTGACGGTGCCCTCGCCGCGCAGCTTGGGCCGCTCCTGCGCGGGCGAACGCGTGGCCATGTAGCGCTGGCCACCCAAGCTGAACTCGAACGTCACCTCCGTGCGCAAGGCCGGATCGGCGTTGGCGCTGCGCATGTCCTGCGCGCTGCGCTCGCCGCCAGAGGTGTCGCCGTAGAGTGCAAAGCAGATCGCGTCGAGCAGGGTGGTCTTGCCCGCGCCGGTGGGGCCGTGGATCAGGAAGAAAGCCCGCTCCCCGAGCCGGGTGAAGTCGATTTCCTCGCTGGCGGCAAACGGGCCGAAGGCTTGCAATTTCAGGCGCAGCGGTCTCATGCGGACTCCCGGTCTGCGCGGGCAATGCCCTCAAGCACCTGGTCGAGCACGCGGCGCTTGTCGTCGTCCAGCTCCTCGTCCGCCACCTCCTTGAAGAAGTTGGCGAACAGCTCGCCGGTATCGAGCTGCCGCAGGCGCTGGCCTGCCGCCCCGGCCTCGCCCGAACGCGCCAGCACGGCGCGCTCGATGGCGAGCGCATTGGGATAGGCCTGGCGCAAGCGCGCCATCGGATCGAGCAAGGCGCCGTTGTCGGTCAACACCGCGTGGATGTAGTCATCGCGCCGCGGGTCTGCCGCGCCTTGCGCGAGCAGATCGGCCAGTTGCCCTTCGACCATGCGCAGGTCGCGCCGGGGCGACAGCGCGATCGGCTCGATGCTGACGGCGCCATCGGCCGCCAGCTCGATCAGCGAGACCGACTTGGCATGCGTGACTTCGGACAGCGAGTACTTCAGCAAGGAGCCGGCGTAGTGGATGCGCTGGCTGAAGGTCTGCGGGCGATGCAGGTGGCCAAGCGCGACCAGGTCGAAACCGTCGAACACGCTGGCGGCAACGGCGCCGCTGCCGCCAACCGACAGCGGCCGCTCGGATTCGCTAGCCTCGCCACCGATCACGAAAGCGTGGGCCACCACCACCGAACGCGCCTGCGCCGGATGGCTGGCGCGGATCGCGTCCAGGCGCGCCGCCAACGCCGCCTGGTGCCCGGGCAGTTCCATGTCAAAGGCGTCGCGCACGGTTGCGGGCTCGGCATAGGGCAAGGCGTAGATCCGTACTTCGCCATGGGCATCGGACAAGGTCACGCAAGTGGCATCACGCTCGGTGATGCCGGCCACGTGCAAACCCTGCGCCGTCAGCAGCCGCGCGCCGAAACCAAGCCGCTGGGCGCTGTCGTGATTGCCCGCGATCATCACCACCGGAATGCCGGCATCCACCACGATGCGGGCCAGCACGTCGTCCAGCAACGCCACGGCCTCGGGCGGCGGCACCGCGCGGTCATACACGTCGCCGGCGATCAGCACCGCATCGGGCCGGCGCTCGCGCACCAGCGCAACGAATTGGTCAAGCACCCAGGCCTGGTCTTCAATCAGGCTGCGCGCATGGAATACGCGCCCGAGATGCCAGTCGGCAGTGTGAAGAAAACGCAATGTGAATCCCTAGCAGTATGTGGACGGGCCGGAGCGGACCGCGGCGGCACGCGCCATCATAACGTTGCGCAGCCGTCATTCAGCTTCGGTTCAGCCTGCACTCTCCACAATAGGCGCCGAGCCAGTGCAAAAGCACCGCCTCCGGCACAATGGGCTGGCCAGGTTGCCGCCCCCCAGCCGGTATGTTTCAACCAGACCTGAGAGAGAAACCATGAAACGCATCCTGATCGCGGCAGTACTGACGGCTACGGCCGCATTGGCACAAGCGCAGTACGTGGGCCCAACCACGGTTCCGACGACCACCGTCAAGGCGTTGACGGAGCAAGGCAAGGATGACCAGCATGCCGTGCTGCGCGGGCAGATCATCAGCAGCGTGGGCCACGAGCTTTACCAGCTCGACGACGGCACCGGCCAGATCCGGATCAAGATCGACAAGAAGCTGTGGCCTGCCGGAAAGCCAGTGGACGCATCGACCAAGGTGGAACTGCTGGGCGAATACGACAAGCAGCTCTTCGGCGACTCCAAGTTCAAGGTCAAGCAGATCCGCATTCTTTAATGCATAGCGCAAAAACGGCGATGCCCGGGCCGTAAGCACCCGGGCATCGCCGCACTGACGTCTGGAAGCCTGGAATCCTGATTATTCCTGGATATTGGCTTCGCTCACGATCTTGCGGTACGACTCGGTTTCCCTGGCGATGAAGCTGCGAAAGGCGGCGGCGTCCTTCGCATCGATATCGACACCCGATTCGGACAGCTTGCTCTTCACTTCCGGCGCGTTGATGGCGCGAGCCAGTGCGTCCGTCAGCTTGTCGGTCACCGCCTTGGGCGTGCCCACCGGCGCGAACAAGCCAAACCACAGGCGCATGTCCACATTGGCCAGGGCCTTGTTCTCCGCCAGTGCCGGGATATTGGGCGCGGCATGCGAGCGCGTGGCCGAGGTCACGCCAATCGCTTGCAGCTTGCCCGATTTGATCTGCGGCAGCGCCGTCGACAGCACCAGCACGCCCAACTCGATCTGGTTTGCCATCAGGTCGGCGATGGCCGGCGCGCCGCCCTTGTACGGCACGTGGGTCATATCGACCTTGCTGGCGCCGCGGATCAGCTCTCCCGACAAATGCAGCGGCGTGCCGATGCCCGAGGTGCCGTAGTTCACCGGCTTCTTGCTCTTGGCCAGCGCCAG
This sequence comes from Cupriavidus sp. 05L411, assembly GCF_056398045.1. Taxonomy (NCBI): domain Bacteria; kingdom Pseudomonadati; phylum Pseudomonadota; class Betaproteobacteria; order Burkholderiales; family Burkholderiaceae; genus Cupriavidus; species Cupriavidus sp. 05L411. The sequence goes on from NZ_JBFTOQ010000005.1 coordinate 245,708, forward strand.
GAAACCCGCCACGCCCTGAATGCCGGAATGCGCGCCGGACACCAGCACCATGGGCTGCGAGCCCACCATGCGCAAGGGCACGAGATCCCGCTGGCCGTCGTACTTGATCTTCGGGTTGGTCAGCTTGGCGATCGAGATTTCGCTGTTGGAACCCAGCAGCAACGTGTAGCCGTCGGCCGGCGCGTTGATGGTCTTGAGCGCGCCGATGGTGCCGCTGGCGCCCGGCGCATTGTCCACCACCACCGATACACCCAGGTCCTGGCCAAGGCGCTGGCTCAGCACGCGCGCCACGAGGTCGTTGCTGCCGCCGGCGGCGTAGGGCACGACGATGGTGATGGGGCGGTCTGGATAACCAGCGGCCTGGGCAGGCACTACGGCCAGGGTCAGCGTGGCAGTCGTAACGATCGTGACGGCTGCGGACAGCGCCGTGGCGAGGGACTTCTTCATCGGATTCCTTTTCTGGCGCCTGAGGCGCTCCTTTGATGTGGCAAGCGTGATGCGGGAAACCAGCGGATTGCCGGCCTCATGATGCGGATCGCAATATACATGCCATCCAAAAAACTAGCCAAGTCTCGTTTACGAGACTATACGAGCATTGTTGCCGTCGTCATGCACCACAATCGAGCATCAAAGACATATTGATGCACAAAATGCGACTGATCCGGATCATCCGGCTGTGAAGGGTATATCGTCCGGAAGCACGGATGCCTTGAACACGGGGAAGCGCGACGGCATGCCATTCCGACACGATGCTTCTCTCGCCATCCGGCCACGGCCCATGCTAGGATGGGCCTTGTCTTCTTTTTGAGATTCCCCGAGGATGGACGCTCCGCTCGCTGCCGGCCCAATGGTTGATTTCGTTGAAATCGGCAATCGCCTGCGCGCGTACCGTCTAGGCGCGGGGATGCGCGCGGAAGCCATCGCCGAACAGCTCGGCGTATCGCGGGCCGCGATCTATCGCATGGAGAAGGGCGACATCGTCAAGATCGAGACCCTTGGCCGTCTCGCCCAGTTGCTCGGCACCTCGCTGGCTTCCATGCTGGGGGTCGAGTCCGAGTACTACTACTCGGCCGTGGCGTATATCGAGCGCATGCGCCAGCTCGAGCACGGCGCAACGCGCATCCTGGCCCATTTCGAACCGATCTCCTACCTGCTGACCTCGCCCGATTACGCCGGCCACCTGCGCCAGATGCTGGCGGAGAGCCCGCAGCCGGCGCCAGCCGCAACCATCGACGCCCTGCTGGACCTGCTGGAAGAGCGCAAGCAATCGTTCGCGCGCAGCGTGCCGCCCATCACCAGCCTGATCGACCTGCGCTCGCTGGAGCGCTTCGTGCATTTTGGCTTGGTGGGACGGCTGGACCTGCCGCCCGCGGTGCGCATGGAGCGCTCGCTGGCAGCCCGGCGCGAGATCGAACGCGTGATCGACCTGCTGGACGCGCAGCCCATCGGCCTGCAGATCGGCATCGTCGACGGCAGCATGCCCAACGTGACCTTCCAGGTCTTCGAGCGGCCCGGCAAGGCTTATGTGGCCACCAGCCCATTCCGTTTTGGCGAATTTCCCAACGTGTCCACCGGCATCGCCACCGTGACCGCGGCGCCCGAGGCGGTACGGCTTTACACCACCATGGTCAATGACCTATGGCAACGCGCCTACAAGGGGCGCGATGGCGCCGCGCTGCTGCGGCGCATGTTGAACAGCGTATGAGCGGGCGCGATCCGCCATGCAGCCATTTTCATTTGATGTACCGAACCCGTTCTCACTAACCGATATTGCGCCATGACGCTTGAAACCACCCTCCAGCAATTCCAGGATTCGCTCCCCGGCACCGACGCCTTCGTGACGGTGAAGAAAGCCACGCGCGAGCTGATCGACACCGACCCCGCACACGCGGCAGCCTACTTCCTGCTGTACGGCTTTGCCCGCTCGTACGTGCTGCTGTACGAGGACCAGGCAGTGACCATGGACTTTGCCGAAGCCGCCAAGCAGGAACTGCTCGGCTACATGCAAGGCATTGCGCGCACGCTGCACGGCGAGAGCGCCGCGCTGCTGGCGGAAATGAACCGCATCATCAGCGCGTACCAGGGCGGCAAGAAGACGTTCTGAGGCGCGGCGCCCCCGTGCCATGACGGGGACAATTCACGCCGGCTCGGCCTCGTTGTCGGCGATCTGGAACTTGCGCATCTTCTCCCACAGCACCTTGCGGCTGATGCCCAGGCTGGCCGCCGTATCCTGGCGCCGCCAGCTATTGGCATCCAGCGCGGCCACAATGCGGCGGCGCTCCTCGGTCTCGCCGCGCCAGTCGGCCGTGCGCTCGCTGCTATCGAACGCACCCGGGCGCAGGCTGCGGAACAAAGGCCGGATCCGCGCCTCGTCCCAATGCCCGGTCTGCTGCACGGTAATGCCGATGCGCTCGGCCAGGTTGCGCAGCTCGCGCACATTCCCCGTGAAAAACGCCGTGCCCACCGCCCCCTTGAGCCAGTCAGGCACAGGCGGCAACGCGTCCAGCCCTGAGGCCCCGAGCATCTGCTTGAGGAACGACACCAGCAACGCCACCTTATCGACAGCGCCCCGCTCCTCCAGGCTGGGCAGCCGCAGCTCGATCACCGCCAGCCGGAAATACAGGTCCGCACGGAAGCGGCCCTGCGACACGGCCTCGCGCAGATCCTTGTTGGTGGCCGCGACCAGGCGGAAATCCAGCTTGACCGGCATGGTCGAGCCAAGCCGGGTCAGCGCGCTCTCCTCCAGCACGCGCAGCAGCTTGACCTGCTGGAACATCGGCAGGTCACCGATTTCATCCAGGAACAGCGTGCCGCCGTTGGCCTGCTCGAAGAAGCCGCGGTGCGCAAACATGGCGCCGGTAAACGCGCCCTTGGCATGGCCAAAGAACTGCGACTCGAACAAGCCATCGGGAATCGCTCCGCAATTCACGGCAACGAACGGCCCCTTGCCATAGATGTTGTTGCGCTCGTGAAAGCGCTGCGCGATCCGCTCCTTGCCCGCGCCGGTCTCGCCATACAGCATCACGTTGCTGCCGAAATCCGCGAAGGTCTCCACCTGCGACAGGAACTGCTGCATGGCGGGCGACTCCGCCACCAGATCCGCCACCGCATTCGCCGGCTCGGCCGCCGCCAGCAACTGCGGCAGCAGCTTGCCAATCTGGTTGCGCAGATCCGGCCCCGTGAAATCGTCGGCAAGGATATGCGCATACTCCGCGGGAAAGCGCCCCGGATCCGTCTCGCGCCCCGGCGCCGCCACCCACACCACGGGCATGCCGTGGGCCGCCTCCCAGTCCAGCGCGGTGAACTTCGCTGCGCCGATCACCGAGACACTGATGACCGCCACGCACGGCTTGAGCCGCGGCTCCGCGGGCAACGCCTCCAGCGCGCCGGCGCGGATCACGTCCACGCCAAGCGGTGACAGGAAACGCGCCACCCGGTCGGCAATGTCAGACTTGCCTTCCCATACATATACTTCAAGGCTCTCGTAAGCCCAGCGATCTGTCTTCATCTGTCTTCCGCCGTATAGCGATTAGCCTGCTGCATGGCTCAGAACACCAGCTCGGCGTTGTTGCAGTCGATTCCTTGCATCCAGATGTCGGCGTAGCCTAGCTGGATGCCTAATGCGCCTAGTAGAGGGCCAAGCACGCTGTCCAAAGCAGTGAACAAAGGCGTAAGCAGACCGGCCAGTGGCAACTTGACGCTCAATAAGTCAAGCCAGAGTACCTTGACGGCGACCGTCAGGTTCAGGCTACCCACAACATCGACCAGGACACCCGTCAGTGGTTGGGGCGTCCCGACTCGAGTCGTTGTGCCTGGTGCCATGCTGATAGTCGAACTGTTGACGCCGACCACGCCGGTTCGCGCACTGCCGCTGGCGATGATGCTCACCCCCGTACCGAGAAGACTAATCCCGGTGTCCACCAACGTGACAGGGCCGGACGCGCAGCCACTGCCGGAGGCTGCGGCAAGGCATGCCTTGACCAAGCCTGTGTTCACCCCCAATGTGGCACGGCAATCCGCCTTTGCGGCCGCACACTGAATGCCCTGCAATGAGGCCGTGGCCGCCGCAACCTCAATATAAAGTGGCACGTTTATGCCGATGCCCACTAGGCTGGCCACGTCAATACTGATTCCGGCATCGAGTCGTAACCCCACCTGCGCCGTATGCGCGGTAGTCTGCCAGACTCCGGGACTCAGCTGCCGCGCCGGCCCAACCGCCATCACAGGTGGCTGCACGACATAGAGCTGGGCGCCGATACTGGTAAGGCCGGGCACGCTAAGATTTGGCAACTTCACCTGGATCGCCGAGTTGCCATTCGCGACCTGCGCCCCGAGCATCAGCAACTGCGCCACGTTCAATGCCACGTCAGCCGCTGACGACGCCGCCGGCGCCAGCACGCCCAGGTTCAGCAACTGACCCAGTCCCACGTTGGCCTTGACCCCGCTCAACCCAAGTTGCGTGGGCGGGCTGCCCAGCGCCGCGGACAGCAGCGAATCCTTGCCGGCCGCGCCCAGCACGAGCGCATAGAACTGCTGGATCGACAGCGAGGTCTTCAGCAAGTCGTCAATGGTGCCAACACCCAGCTTCAGGCGCAGTTGGTCGAGCGTGACATTGGCGTTGAGCAAGCCTTGCCAGTCCAAAATGGACAACTGCACCGAGGTTCCCAGCAAACTGCTGAGCACACTGCTACCGGTGTTGACATCCAACAACCCGCTACCGACCGAAAACGACGCCACCGGCGGGCTCGCATTGGCGATCGCCTCCGCGCGCAACTGGCGCGACGCGCTGCCCGGAATCACGAACAGGATCGGCACGGTCTGGGTCACGACCACCTGCACCGCGTTTGCCGATAGCTTGGTGGTGTCGTAGCCGGCGTTGAAGTGCCGTACGGTGTCGCTCCCAGTGCTGTAAGCCGGATCCCATACGCCCAGGCAGACACGCATGCCATCGGCATCGCTGCTGCCCGCTGCGCTGCAATTGGCGGTCGCCGTGCCGGCGTAGTCATTCTGCGCGCCAGCCGATTGCGTGGCGCTCAGCACATTGGCCGACACGGTGGCGGCAGCCGCGGCCTGCTTGAGCTGCTGTGCGCCGGCCAGTGCGGCCATATCGGCGATCTTTTGCAACTGGCGTTGCCGGTAGAACACGTGGCCGACATCGATCGACACCAGCGAACCGATCGCAACCGTCGCCAGCAGCAGGGCGCCAAGCACACCGATGGCACCGCGCTGCCCGCGTCGGCGCCCGGCGACGAGATGCGAGCAGCAGCGAATCATCGGCCTGCCACTCCCTGCCCCGCGCCACCGCTGGAGCCATTTTTCGATCCCGCCTGGCCCGTGTAGAACTCGGGGATCGGATAGGTGAACGTCGCCATATAGCGCTGGTAGGACAGGGCTGCCTGCTCCCCACGCAACACCTGCAGCTCGCCCGCCTGAGCGCCACTGCGCTGGATCTCGAGGATGCCACGGGTATGCGGGCCAATCTCTTGCCGGGCCGGTCGCGCCGAGGGTGTTGCAGGTGCGTCCGTCTGGGCCTCGGCGGGGAAGGCGCCCAACCCGAGCATGGCGATCGCAAGCGCCAGTCCGCTGCGGCGGGCATGGCCACGCAGGCTTCTTGTTCCGGTCTGGTTCATGGAATTCTCCTGGGTTGGTGCCGTCGGCGCGGACAACGGGTATCGGGTATTGCGAGGTTGTGCCATCCAGCGATCTCTCATGGCGTGGCCTGGAGGATGTCGGTCAGGCGCTGATGGTTCGGGCCGGGTGTCCCGGCGGCGGCAAGCCGGGCCGATTGTGGCGCGGTCTGCGCCACGGCCTGCTCCGCGGCGACGCGTTCGCGTTGCGTGCTCGCGCGCCGGACCCGCTCTGCTTCCTGCAACACCGTCTTGCGCGTTGCCTCGGGCAGGCCGGCCCGCTGCATCAGCGACGCCGCCTGCTCACGCTTGCCGTCGGCTGCGAGCCAGACCGCCGCGTTGCTCACGACGCGCGGGTTCCTGCCATCGAGCTGCAAGGCCTGCATCACCGGTACGCGCGCCTCGGCCAACGCACCCGTGCGCATCAACGCGTAGCCCAGGTCATTGGCCACCTGTGCATTGGTGGGATCCGCGCCGGTTGCCAATTGAAACGCTGTCGCGGCAGCGGCAAAGTCGTTCCTGCGGCCGGCGATCAGGCCCAGGCCGTGGTAGGCGCGCGCCTGCACCGAAGTGCCGGCCAGGCTGCGATAAGCCTGCTCGGCAGCGGCATCCTGATTGGTCTCGCGCAACGCGTCCGCGCGCATGAGCGTCATCGCCGGCGAAGCGCCGAAGCGCTTCTCGTAGACGTCGATATGCGCGAGCGACGCGAAGTACAGGCCCTCTTCCTGCATCTTGCCGATCAGGCCGAGGTAGACCGATTTATCGTCATAGATGGCCCGGTCCTGCTTGTCGCGCAGCTTGGACAGCTCCACCTGGGCATCCGCCTGATCGCTCATGCGGGTGGCCAGGCTGGTGCCGCAGCCGGATAGCACGGCCAGGGCCAGCGCCGATGCCAGCGCTGTTGAAGAGTGCGCGAGCCAACGCGATCGATATCTCATCTTGCTTCCTGAGCGCTTGTCTTGCTTGTTCATTTCGATCCCCCCGACATATGCGCCAGCATTCTTATCACGCCCAAAAAGCCTGGTCCGGCCGTGATGATCAGCAATACCGGCAGCATGGTCACCACCATGACTGCAGTCATCTTCACGGTCAGCTTCCCCACCTGCTCTTTCATGCGCGCCTTGCGCGATTCCTGCAAGCGCAAGCCAAATTGCCGCAGTGGCTCCTGAACGGCCCCGCCGAATCTATCCACCTGGCTAAGCATGGTGATCAGGCTTTTCAGGTCCTCGCTGTCGAACAACTTCCCGATGCGCTGGAGCGTCTGGTCACGCGACCGGCCCGAGGCAAACTGCTGGTTGGCACGCATCAGCTCAGGGCCAAGCACGCGCAGCATGCCGCCGAACTCCGCCACGATCACCTGCAGGCTCTGATCGATCGACAACCCCACACCCTGCAGCAGGCGCAGCATGTCGACCAGCACAGGCAACTCATCCTCCAGGCGCAGCATGCGGCTGCTGGCCCGACGCTGCAACGCCCATTTCGGCGCCAGGAAAAACACCGCGAACGTGACGAAGGCCCACATCGTTGCGCCCATCAGCGATGTGGGCAAACGCCATGCAAAGACCCCCGCCGCCAACGCCGCCGGTAATGACAGGCGCAGCCCTCCAAATATGGCCCGGGCCTTGTCACCGTAAAAACCACACTGCTCAAGCAATCGCTGTTCTTCGACCGTCACCACGGCCTTGCCCAAAGGCGACTCAAGCCAACGCTGGTCAAAGCGCTTGCTAAGCTGGCTGCCCAGCCGCGCGCCAATGCGAGCGCCGGCGCTTTGGGCCGCGGCGGCGTTGGCAGCATTGGCCGTGCTGGCCGGAGCGGTGGCGGGAGCGTCCGGGACGGCGGCAGCCGCGGCCGCCTGTCGCGAGAGCGCAGCGTCGATGGTCCGCTCGGCGCGGCGACGTTGCCGCCATTGCCCCACCAGCGGCAAGGCCAGGGCGGCTAGCCCGATGGCCGCCACGCATAGGCTCAGCGAGATCAAGGTAGTGCTATCCATGGTCCCTTGTTCCTATACCGATTTGGCCAGGCGATAGAGCATGGCCGCCCCCATCACTTCCAGCATCACCGCAACCAGCAATAGCGTCTTGCCGGTCGGGTCGCGCCACATCATCATGATGTAGGCGGCATTCATCACAAACATCATCCCGGCCACCACCATCGGCAGCAAGCCAAGCACCCAGGCCGACAACCGCGTCTCGGACGACAGCGCATGCAGTTCCTGTTGCGCTTGCTGGCGGTCTCGCATGAAGGCGGCGGTACGCTCCATGACAATGTCCGCGCGGCCGCCGTAGCGCACCGCGAGACGTAGCACGGAAGACAGCAGCATCAGTTCGTCAACCTGATAGATTCGCGCGACCTGCAAGACCGCCTGATCCAGCTCCATGCCTGCGCGCTGCAAGTGGATGGCCTGTACCAGGCACTGGCGCAATGGCGCCTCGATATTGCCGATGGCAGCCTGAAAGGCCGAAGGCACGCTGCTGCCGATGCTCATCATCCGGACTACCGCATCGAGAAACGACGGCAACTGCTGGCGAAGTCTCTGCCCGTTACGACGGGCTCGGTTCCAGAGCATGAAATAAAGGATCGCCACCCCGATTGACAGCGCAGCCAATGCAGCCAGCCAGCCGCCCATGGCAACACCCACCAGCCCTAAGCCGATGATGGAACCACCCCACAGCGCATAAGTGCGCCGCGTCGGCGCCAGGTCCGCACGGCGCAGGAAATCCGCCCACTTGCGCCGCATGTCGTGCTGCTTCTTGCCGGCTTGCGGCTCCGGCGTAGCCGCATAGCGTGCCTTGACCTGCTCGGTCTGCGCTTGCAAGAACGCGCGTGCGCTCTCTTCCTGCGCGCGCGCCTTGGCGCTGGACAGCAGCAGCAGGCCCAGTCCCAGCAAAACGAGAGCGGCCGCCGCAACGACCAGCGCCGCGCTAGACATCGAAGCGGTCGTCCAGGCCAAAGTTGGTCGGGCGCATGCGCGCCAGCTTGGGCGAATGCGGCAAGATGCCAAGCGAGAGCCAGCGGTCTACCTCATTGCCGTCGGGGCCGACGAACGGCTCGTGGCGGAACAGCTCCTGGGTCGAGATGATGTTGTCGCCAAGGCCGGTGACTTCCGTGATCGAGAGGATGCGGCGCTTGCCGTTGGAGAGCCGGCCGATCTGCACGATAAAGTCAATCGCATTGGCAATCTGCCGGCGCAGGCTGGCCTCGCTGCCCTGGAAGCCGGCAAAGCCGGCCAGCATCTCCAGGCGGTACAGGCACTCGCGCGGGCTGCTCGAGTGGATGGTGCCCATGGAGCCATCGTGCCCCGTGCTCATGGCCTGCAGCATTTCCAGCACCTCTCCGCCGCGCACCTCGCCCACGATGATGCGGTCGGGCCGCATCCGCAGGCTGTTGCGCAGCAGGTCGCGGATCGACACCACGCCCGTGCCTTCGAAGCCGCCAGGGCGGCTCTCCAGCCGCACCACGTGCGGATGGTTAAGCGCCAGTTCCGCCGTGTCCTCGATGGTGATCACGCGCTCGCCGTCGGGCACATAGGTGGCCAGCGCATTGAGCAGCGATGTCTTGCCCGAGCTGGTGCCGCCGCTGACAAGGATATTGCAGCGGGCCTTTACGGCGGCCTCGAGCAGTTCGTTGACCTCGGGGCTCATGGTGCCCAGGCCTTGCAGGTCCGCGGGCGTCAGCGGGTCCTTGCGGAACTTGCGGATCGACACCACCGGTCCGGCCAGCGCCAGCGGGGGAATCACCACATTGATGCGCCCGCCATCCGGCAGGCGTGCGTCGACCATGGGATTGGACTCATCCAGCCGCCGGCCGATCGGCGCCAGGATGCGGCGCACGATGCGCAGCAGATGCCCGCTATCGGCAAAGCGCACGGGAATGCGCTCCAGCACACCGTGCCGGGAGACGTAGACGTCCAGGTGCCCATTGACCAGGATGTCTTCCACCGCCGGGTCGTTGAGCAGGTCCTCGATCGGGCCGAAGCCCGCCAGCTCCTTGGTCAGCGCCTCGGCGATCTGATGCAGCTCGGCCTCGTTGATGGGGATGCGGCGCAGCCGCGTGAAGCTCTCCAGTTCCAGGTCGACAAAGCGGTTGATCGCGGTGCGCGACCAGCGGCCGAACTCCGCGCCCAGCTCCTCAATGCGGGTGAGCAGATGCTCATGGGCCGCTTCCTTGATGTTCTGGAATTCCTGCGAAGCAGGAAAAGGCGCGGCGGAGTTATCGGAGAATTCGATGGCTTGCGACATGTCAGTTCCCAGCCCGCTCAGCGCGTATCACGCGCATGGCGCGTAGCGCTTCGGGCAGTTTTTCTTTTACCCGGCCCAGCAAGCCAGCTTCGCTTGCAGTGCCGGCACGGTATCCCAGCCGATCCACCAACTGGCCAATGGCACGGACATAGGGATCGGCGGGGCTGTCATCGGCCAGCACCACGCCACGGTTGAGCGCCAGCACCAGCGGCTCGCGCCGGTCGGGCAAGGTGCCGACCGATGGCGCCTCCAGGCGCTGCGCAATCTGCTGGGCATCCACGCCCAGGCGCGCCTCGAAACGCGAGACCAGCAAGTGCAGGTCCTCGCGCTCCACCTCGCGCTTCTTCAACTCCTGGAGCAACTCCGCGGCCGAGACGATGGCGCCCACGCTCTGGTCCACCACCATCACCACCATGTCGGCGGCCTTGACCAGGTGTGCCATGAAGTCGACATTGCTAAAGCCGCCCAGGTCCACCACCTGCAGGTCAAAAAAGGCGCGCAGGCGATTCAGCAGCCCAAGCGCCTCCATAAACGAGATATCCCGCATCTCCGCCAGCGTGGCCGGCAACGGCAACACGGCCACGCCATTGCCGTGGCGCGCCAGCGCGGTCTGCACGAAGACCTGATCGAAGCGCCGCAGGTTGCGTACGCCTTCGACAAAGTGAAAGCCGGGGCTGATGTTCATGTACAACGAGCCGTCGCGCGACGGCAGCCCCAGGTCCATCAGCAGCACTTCGCCATGGCTGCGCTTGCGCACCGCCGCCGCGAGGTTGGTAGCCAGCGTTGTGGCACCCACGCCCACGCGCGCGCCAAGCACCGCCACGACCTTGCCCCGGCGCGCCGGCTCCGCGTGGCCGCGCACCGCCAGCAGCCGGCGCACGATCTCGATCGCGCCAGCCGGCGGCGCGGTCATGTCGATGAAATCTTTGGCGCCAGCCCGCAGCGCCGCCAGCATGATGTCCGGCTCGCCCGCGTTGCCCACCGCCACCAGCGGCAGCCCCGGGTACAGCTTCGTCACGTGCTCGGCCAGCCGGCTTGATGCCAGCGCCTGCTCCCGCGAAAAATGCAGGAAGACCATGCCGGGATTGACTGTGGCGATCTGCTCCACAAAGGCATCCTGCGGGCCAGCCTCGACGACCAGCCGGCCCAGGTTGCCGAGCGCGTTGGCCAGCCATTGGCGCGGCTCCGGCTGTGCGGTATTGAACAGGAAGAAGTCCATCTGACCCTGCCTTGCGCCGTCGTCCTGCTTGCCCAATGTCATTTTGAAAACCCTGGCAGCGTCGGATCGACGTATTCGCCAAGCACGTACCGGCCCCACACATTCGGGTTGCTGCTGGTGCGCCCATCCTCGCTGACCGCGGCCACGGCCGCCGCGCCCTTGGCGAGCGGGCGCACCAGGCGCGGCGTGACCACGATCATCAGCTCGCGGTCTTCCTGGTTGAAGTTCAGGTTGCGAAAGAAGGTGCCGATGATCGGCAGGTCGCCGAGGAAAGGCACCTTGTTGACGTTGCTGACCGTGGTACGGCTGACCAGCCCGCCAATCACGAAGCTCTCCCCATCGCCGAGTTCCACCGTGGTGTCGGCGCGGCGGGTCACGATGGCAGGCACCATGGCACCGTTGATCGATATGCCGCGTGACGGATCGAGATCACTGGCTTCAGGCGCCACCTTCAAGGCAATGCGATCCTTGGCTAGCACGGTGGGCGTCACGGTCAGGCCAATGCCGAAGGGCTTGAACTGGATGGTGGTCGTGCCGAGTGCCTGCGGCACCGGGATCGGGATCTCCCCGCCGGCAAGAAAGCTCGCGCTCTGCCCGGACAGCGCCACCAGGCTCGGCTCGGCCAGCACCCGCGCCATGCCATTGCTCTCAAGCAGGCTCAGGTTGGCGAAGATCCCGCGCGAGAATGACGCCGCGACAAGATTGAAGGCACTGCTCATCGGCGAGCTGATGTCGGCACTGAACGAACCCGGCGCGGAGTCCGTTCGCGGTGTGAAAGTGAACTTGTTCAGCGACGACGGGGAGAACGTGCCAAAGGCGAAGCCGCCATTGTTCCGGTAGAAATTGAACCCCACCTCCTTGAGCACGGTCTTGCTGATCTCGACCACCTTGACGTCGACCTGCACCGTGCTGCTGACCGGAATCGTGGAGCGATCGATCACCACACCACCCTTGCCTTCGGCGGTAGCGGTGGCCGAGCGCGCTGCCAGTTGCGCGCGCAGCGAAGCCTGCGCATCGCGCGCCTCCCCGCTGATCAAAGCGCCGCCGCCCGACACTGCCACATCGGGATCGCCGGGCTCGCCTCGCGTCGCATCCACCTGCACCCGGTAGGTTTGCGCGGCTTCGCCACGCGGCCAAACCATCAGCTCGGTAGCGCCGGGCTTCTTGGCCACCACCAGCACGCCGTTGGCACCCGAGCCGCTCTTTAGCAGCAACGCATCCGCCACGGCAGGATTGCCGATCGCCACGCGTTCAAGTGGCTTGTTCAGACGTAGCTCACGCTGGCTACCCACCACCAGCTTCAGATCACGCACGCCGCCGTCGGCCTGCTGCGCCCACGCCGCGGGGACGGTGCAGCAGACGGCCATGATGGTGGCGGCCCCGGCAAGAATGGATTTCATCAATCGACTATCCAGAAGTAACACTGAAAACACCAATCCAAATGCAATCCGGCGGGCGTGCACGAGGCATGCATCGACCGCGGCGGCGTTGCTGGCTTCATTCGATCTCGCGCTTGCCGCCGCGGATCATCTCAACACTATTTTGCGCGACGCTGCTCGCGCCCGCGCCATGGGCGCGCTGCGCGACGGCTGGGGGTGTCTGGACAGGCGATGGCGCCGCCTTGGCAGGAAGCGCGTCACCCCGTGCCCCGCCTGCGATCCCTGTCAGCGCAACACCTGCCATAGCGCGATCGGATGGCGCCAGCGCTGTGGCAGGCGCCCCGCCTTTTGCCTGCGCCTTTGCCTGCATGACCGGTGCAGGATCCTCAAACAAGCCTTCGGTGGGAACATCCGGATCGTCGGGATTGCGCAGGGCCAGCAACAGGCGCCCGGTTTGCTGTGCGATAGCCAGCTTGCCGACGTTGGCCACCGGCACTGCCAGCACGGCAGTCTTCTCGCCTTCGCGGCGCGCCATCATTTGCTCGGGCGCAGGCTTGGCGGTTTCATTGACCGTCCCCGCGCCATAGGCCAGCACGCGCAGGCGCGCGAGCAGCATGCGCGCCTGGCTGCCTGCGATCTCCTGGCCATCGCGGCGGAACACAGCGAACACATCGACAAAGTCGCCCGGCTGCACCTGATTACCAACGCCAATCACTTCATCGACCGCAACCGCCACCGCGCGCTCGCCCTCTTTCACCTGAGTGGCAAGACCCGCCAGCAGCTGGCTTTCGAGTACCGGCACGTTCGCGCCGATGCCAACCAGCGGCACCTGGCCAGCCACGCGGGCCACCTCGGTGTAGGCCCCCGCCGGATTGATGGGTAACTGCTCTACCTTGAGCGCGTCGACGGGGACTGGCTTGCCGGCTTCAATCGGCTTCACCGTGACCACCACCGGATACGACTGCGCGCTTCCCGCCACGGGCTCCGCTGGTTTGGCCGGCGTACGCGCCACGCGCCACGCGAGCAGCGCCAGCAACGCGGCAAGGACGAGCAGCGCGATGGCAAGCACGCGGATCTGTTTGCTGGTCATGCTAAATCTCTGGTTTGGATAAATGGAATCTGGCTTAGGCACATATCGACAAACGGCGTCCGCTCGTGGCGTGGGCAGATCCTCATGTGTCTGGCGCCAGTTGCACCGTCGCGCTGCCAGTCAGCGTTGTGGGAATGGGTACCCCAGGTATGACCGGCAAGATCTCGCTTGAGGGAAGGTTCAGCGTTACCCTGACGCAGACCGAGCCGCTCGGATTGGCGCAGGAAACAACTTGGGCAATATTGGCGGTGGAAATGACGCTGCTGATGGAGGCAGGGAGCACAGCCAGCGCTGTCGTCGAAGCCGCACTCACCCGCAAGGCCTGCGTGGCGGCGGCGTTATTGGCCGATGCCCCGCTGGGATAACGCAGGGCTGCACGCGCGCCTTCTTCCGCGGCAAGCGTCAGGGTCTGCTGCAAGGCCAGCACGATGCCGAAATAGACAATGCCGATCACGACGGCCAGAAAGACCGGCAGCACGATGGCAAATTCAAGCGCAGCCGTTCCGGACGAGCGCGTCCGCACGGCGTGGTTTCCCCGCAATGGCATACTTCACCCGGTTATCTTTTACTTTTTGCGCCGACCGGTGGCGCGGGCGACAGGCGGTTGGCTAACAGCCCCTCGCCCGCGCGGCAGCTACCTTCCCAGAATCATCCAGACCAACAAGCCGATCGCTAGGTACGCGGCGTACGGAATGCCGCGCTCCTCCGCTGTATGGCGCGCCGCGCCAGGGACGCTCATGCCGCCGCCTCGCTGCAGCAAGCTTGCGAAATGGTCTCGCCATACAGCCCAGACCGTGCCGGCTTGCATGCGCACCAGCAAAGCATGCGCAAGCGCCAGCAGGCTGCCGACGACCCATACTGTCACCAGCCCCATGGGGCCAGTGAACAAACCTGTGACGGCGAAGAACTTGATGTCGCCCGCGCCCATGCGGCCGAGAGCATAAACCGGCAACATGACCAGCAGGCCCACCAGAAAGCCGAGCAGCCGCGAACCCAGCCCAGGCACAGGCTCAGAAGCCGGCCCGAACGCAAGCGCCAGGCCGATTGCCACGATCGTGGCAACCAGCACGGCATTGGGTACTTTGCGATAAGCGAAATCGGTCCAGATGATTGCCGCGCAGAGAAGCGCGGCAATTAGGGCTAACACTTAGGTGCCGGATGCAGGAAGAATACTCTTCACTTGCGTGGTCAAGCGACCGAGCATGCCACCGATTTCGGTGCCTAGTGTGCCGGCTGCGGTGACAATAGCCAGAGAAATGAGTCCTGCAATCAACCCATACTCGATTGCAGTTGCTCCTTGTTCGTCCCGAAGAAAGCGTGCCAAAGCGTTTTTCATGATGTCACTCCGTTTTTTGATTTATTCCATCACGCAGCGTCCGCTTACCCCTCCGATACCGCCTCGCTCTTGTGGCCAGGCTAGTACCGAGCAGTAACGCTGGTGAAGAATTTATAGATCAAAGCCATGTATCAACCATACCCCCCCTTGGAGTTATAGTTGTCTCAGCATAATGGCTGACGTCCGTTTGAAAACAGTGTCTTTTTAAAGAGCAAACGTTCTAATCGCGTCAAGTACCACACCCGTTCGGGTGAGCCATGTGGCGCGGCGTGATGTAAAAGGATGCGCAGCCGCGGGGTAAGGACGACTGCGCACCGTAAAGACTTATTCGACGTACTCGACGTACTCAGATCAACAATCAACGAGCCAGGCCGCCGAGCAGATTGGTCAGCCCCGGCGTGTTTGGCGTGCTCGATGTCGTCGCAGCCGCGCCCGCTGCGGCGTTGCGCGCGCCGCTCAGCACGCCCGTCACAGGTGCCAGCAAACCGGCCAGCGGCCCGATCGCGCCGGCGGTGCCAGTGCCCGCGGAAGCACCACCCGTCACGCCCGCAAGCAAGCCGGTCACGGGTGCCAGCACGCCTGCTGTGCCTGCGCCCGTGCCCGAACTGGAGCCGCCCGCAATGCCGCCCAGCGGCAGGTTGTTGAGCAACCCGCCGAGCGGATTGCCGCCGGTGCCGTTGCCGTGCACCAGCACGCCGGTCCCCGCGACGGTCTTGCCGGCTTCGGTCACGACACCGCCGAGGCTGGAGACCAACGGGGCCTGGGTATTGGTCAGCAGGCTGCCGCCGCTGGCCACGGAGTTACCAAGGGTTGCCAGCAGCTTGTCCAGCGGCGCGCCAAGGCCGGTGGCTCCGCCAACCGTTTGCGTAACGGTAGTGACCTGCGTGGTCAGCGGCACGATCACCTTGCTCACGCTGCCGGTGACTTGCGCCACGGGGCCGGTCGAGAGCGCCTCGCCGAGCTTGCCGCCGGCCGTCGTCACCGCGCCGCCAACCTGATTGACCAGGCCGCCCACCGGCGAGGTCACCGCACCTAGCGGCGCCAGTTGCCCGGTGCCGAGGCTGCTCACGAGATCGCCCGCGCTCGATACCGTGACGCCGGCTTTCTGCACCACGTTGCCCGTGCTGGACACGGTGATGCCAAGCGGATCGGTGACGGCGCCCATCGTGCCAAGGCCGTCGCGCACACCCACGCCTAGCGCGCCTACCGTGTTACCGGCGTTTACCACTACGCCACCGAGCGCGTTGCGCGTGGCATCAGGCAGCAGCGGCACTTGCGCAGCCTGGATCTGCTTGCCGATATCGCTCACCGCATTGCCCGCTGCCACCACCGTATTGCCCACGCCTTCAGTGACCTTGGCGGTGGGCGTGGTGTCGGGCGTCGCAGCCGGCGTGTTCGGAGGGGGCGTGGTTGGCGTGACGGCGCTGGGGCTGGCGCCGCTGCCGGAGCCGCCTGAGGAGCAACCTGCCAGCAGCAACAGTGCGGCGGCACAGGCGAGGGTCATGGATGAAATCGGGGCGAAATGCGCTTTCATGGGATCTCCTGGTCTTCCTCGCGGAAGGTTCTCCTTTGGAACTGCAATCGAATTGGCTCTTGGACGATGCATGCGAAGCCTTGAGCGCGGAACGCAATACCGCAATACGACGAGGGCGTTTGCGCCGCGCCGCGCTGTGCGCCGCGCTTGTCGGGAGTCAATACCGCAAGCTGCGTGCCACCTGCATGCCACGCTGTTGGCAAGGCAGTCCATCACTGCTGGCGCCGCCGCGCAAACCGTTGTTTGACGCGGGATGGCGAGCATGGGCAAGTCGCGCGTCGCGTTGCACAACAAGGCGGCCCCATGCCGCGCTGCGTGTTACGTGCTACGTAACGTGTTCCCCCCTCGATGTTCCCGATGCCCAACTGCACACGCGCCGTCTGCCCACACGCCGCCGACACGGCGGCATGCGGCCGCGGCGCAGGGAACAAGTCCGCGTTGTTCCCTATGGGCGCCACGGCGTTACGTAACGCGTAACACCGAAACACCGCACAGCGCGCTCATGTCTGGTCCTTTCCCGGCTATGTCTCATCCTCTTCAAACCCAAGCGTGGCAAGGCTTGGCGCGTTTTTGTCCGGCGCCCGCGCGCGCGCCGGCGACATGCTGGCACGCACTGGCACACCCTTTGCGCAATGCAGTGACAACACGGCATGCGCCACGCGCTCCGTGATTTCACGACGGGAAGAAAAAAAGGAAAAGGTCATGCGTACTCAACAGATTCTCATCACGGCACTGCTCGGCTCGCTGTTGGCACTCGGCGGTTGCGCCAGCGGTGGCGGCACAACGTCCATGGATACCGGCAGTGGTGCGGGCACCAGCAATGGCGGCGGTACCAGCGCAGGCACCACCGGCAGCAGCGGCGTTGGTACCGGTGGCGGCACCAACGCCGGCACGGGCGGTGGCAGCAACGGCGGCAATTCCGGTGGGAACAACGGTGGCAACAATGGCGGCAATAACGGTGGCAACACGGCCGCGCTGACACCGACCAGCAAGATCGTCGATCAGGCGGGTGGCATCGTGACCTCGGCTGGCAACGTCGTGAGCGACCTCGGCACGCAGATCAAGAACACCAACCTGCCGATTCTCTCGACCCAATCCAAGGACGGCCTGGGCGGCGTGGTCGGCTCGCTCGGCGCCGCGGTCAGCACCCTGGGCAACGGCGTGCAAAACGGCCTGGGCAACATCCCTAATGCCACCAATCCGCTCGGCACCACGGTGGCAAGCACCGGCGGCGTGGTCAGCCAGGTGGGCAATGCCGTGACCAATGCCGGCGCGCTCGTCAGCGGCCTGGGCAGCGGTCCGCTGTCGCCCCTGGCTGCCGTCACCACGCCGGTGGGTTCACTGGTTTCGCAAGTCGGCACAGCGGTCAATGGCGCGGGCGCCCAGCTCGGCGCGGCCCTCTCGACCGGCCCCGTGGAGCAGCTCACCGGCGGCGTCAGCAAGCTCATCGTGCCGCTCACCTCGCAACTCACCAGCACCACGCAGACGCTCGGCGCGGCAACCGGTCTGGGTGCTCCGGTCAACAATCTCCTGGCGACGCTTGGCGGCGGCCTGGCCACGGCGGGCAACACGATCAAGCAGACCAACACGCCGGTGGTATCGGGCGTGGGCGGCATCGTCGCCGGTGCGGGCAGCACGGTGGCCGCGCTTGGCGGCGTGGTCTACAACCCGAGCGGCACGGGTGCGGGCAACCCGCTGGCGCCGGTCACGAGCCTGCTGGGCGGCCTCACGGGTGGACTGACTGGTGGCCTGACGGGTGGCAGCGCAAGCGGCCCGCTGGCGCCTGTCACCAACCTCGTCAGCGGCCTGACGGGCGGGCTCACCGGCGGCCTGGGCGGTAGCAACGCAAGCGGCCCGCTGGCGCCTGTCACCAACCTGGTCAGCGGCTTGACCGGTGGGCTCACTGGCGGCCTGGGCGGTGGTAGCGCAAGCAGCCCGCTCGCGCCTGTCACCAACCTGGTCAGCGGCGTGGTGAGCACGGTCGCCGGCGCAGCTGGCGCTGCCTCGGGTGGCGGCGCAGGCAATGCGCTCGCACCGGTTACCGGCATCGTCGCTGGCGTCACCGGCGGCAATGGCGCAAGCAGCAGCAGCGGCAGCGGCAGCGGCTCGGGCAACAACGCACTGGCGCCGGTTACCGGCCTCGTGAGTGGCCTGCTGGGCGGCCTCGGCGGCAAGCGCTAAGTGTCAAGCAGGCAATACATGCTTCGCGCTTCATGCGCCTGCATGTAAGAATTAAAAAAGGGGGCGCGTTCGACGCGCCCCCTTTTAAAAGAGAACGCGATCGGCCACGCAGCAGCGCCAAGGGTAGCGGCACCCCTGGCGTCATTGGCACAGCGCGTTAAAGCCGCATGCTGATTTTTACGGATCCAGGGGTATTACCATGACGCACACACACCTGCGTGTCGCCACGTTGCTGCTCGGCATTGGCGCCTGCAACAGTGTCCTTGCGGAGCCACGCAGCCCGATCCTGGGCGATCCCACGCAAACCTTGCCGAGCATCGCGCCCGCGCGCCCGCCGCAGAGCAATGTCTCCGTGCAGGTCGAACGGCCGGACTCCGCGCTGCAAAACCTGCTCACCAGCAAGCTCACGCCGCAGCGATTCCAGATCGAAGGCGTGAAGGCGATCCCATTCGCGGAAATCGCAGCCAAGTTCGCACCGTTGGCCGGCAAGGAAATCACGGTGGGCCAGCTGCTGGCGGTGGCGAATGAAGTCACCCAGATGTACCAGCAACGCGGCTTTCCGCTGTCCTTCGCCTTTGTCCCTACGCAGAGCTTCGAGAATGGCAATGTGCTGGTCACCGTGGTGGAGGGCCATGTTTCCACCATCACGATCCGCGGCGAAGCGGGCCCGGCCGAAGGCCGCCTGCGCGCCATTGCAGAGCAATTGATGCAGGACCAGCCGCTGCGCCGCGAGACCTTCGAGCATTACGTCAACGTGCTGGCGCTGCAGCCCGGCATGCAGGTGGCCGCGACCGTGCAGCCGCCGCAGACCACGGACGGCGCCTGCGAGATGGTGCTCGAGGTCAAGCGCAAGCCCTTTACGTTTGGCATGGGCCTGGATTACAAGGATCCGAGCGTGCGTGGCATCTTCACCGCCACCACCAACAGCCTGACGCCGCTGGGCGAACAGATATCGGTCTCCGCGCTGGCGCCCCGGGGCCCGGACCACGAGGAATACTACGTCGCCAGCTACGGCCAGCCGATCGGCACCGAGGGCATGATGGCTCGCCTGAGCGCCTCGCATTACCGTGGCGTGCCGCAAAACGGCACGCTGGCGCAGATTGGTTTCGATACGCGCTACGTGAACGACACCAAGCGCCTCGGCGGCACGCTCAGCTATCCGGTGATCCTCAACAACGCGCACTCGCTCACGGCTACCGGCGGCCTCTATGCCAACGACCAGTTCGAGCGCTATACGCAGTCGGGCACGGGCAGCCAGATCGCGCTGACCACGCATGTGCGCGTGCTGAGCGCGGAACTCGCCTACGTGCAGCGGCAGGAGGGCCAGACCCGCAGCGCCACGCTAGGCGTCTACAAAGGCATGAACGCGCTCGGCGCGAGCCGTGAGAACAACGTCAACGACCTGGACTTCGTGCGCAGCCGGCTGGTGGTGTCGCAGGCCACCGACTTGCCCTGGGGCTTCGGCGTAGCAGTGTCCGCCGCAGGCCAGTACAGCGGGCAGCGCCTGGCGTCGAGCGAGCAGATCAGCTTTGGTGGCCGCTTCTTCGGGCTAGGCTATCCGGCGGGCGAGGTGGCGGGCGACAAGGGCTGGGGCGCGTCGGCTGAGATCAACCGCCTCTTTACGCCTGGCCTGACCTACCTGAAGACCGTGCAGCCTTACGTGCTGACAGACATGGCGCGCGTGTACTCGAACAGTTTGTCGCTGGTGCACCGCACGCTGCAGTCGGTGGCCATCGGCCTGCGCTTCTCGGACCGGCGCTACTACACGCTGGATGTCTCGGTGGCGCAGCCGGTTGGCGACAAGCCGACCAATGCCGCGCGCCGGTCACCGCGCCTGAACGCAACGTACTCGTATCAGTTTGAATAGGTGACGGCGCAGGTGGCGAGTCGGTAGCGATTGGACGGCAAAGACGAAGCGTCTTTGGGAATTTTCCACTTAGCTTTGCAGATTTTTCCGAATTTCTGCGGCGTTGATGCAAATGATAATTGTTTGCATTCATTACCAACCGCAGCCGTCGGAGAATCATGCAAAGCGCCCTCGTCATCAGGACCAAGAAGAAACTCAGCGCCATCCCGCACCTGACAGGCGCCGTTGGCGTGGCTATCGCGGCCGCGCCAACGGCTGCCCAGACCGCGGGAAGCACCAAGGTGGCGGCGGTGGAGCTGCCCGCAGTCGTCGTCAGCGGCTCGGCCCCGAACCCGTTCAAGACCGACGGCACCTCCTCGATCAAAACGCCTGGCGCCTTGCTGGATACGCCCAGGTCCATCACGGTGATCCCGCAGGAACTGATCCAGAGCACCGCCTCCACCAGCCTCACCGAGGCGCTGCGCACCGTGCCCGGCATTGCATTTGGCGCGGGCGAAGGCGGCAACCCGGTTGGCGACCGTCCGTTTATCCGTGGCTACGATGCGCAGGCCAGCACCTTCCTGGATGGCATGCGCGACATCGGCGCGCAATCGCGCGAGATGTTCAACATCGAGTCGGTCGAGGTCACCAAAGGGCCGGCCGGCGCCTACGACGGACGCGGCTCGGCGGGCGGCAGCATCAACATCGTCAGCAAGTCGCCCAAGCTGGGCAGCTTCGCCGAAGGCAATCTCGGCGTGGGCAATGCCAGCTACAAGCGCGGTACCGCCGACGCCAACTGGCAGTTCAGCGGCCACGCCGCGGCGCGTTTCAACGCCATGTTCCAGGATGCGGGCGTGCCCGGGCGCGACAGCGCGCATCAAGAGCGCTGGGGCTTTGCCCCGTCCGTCGCCCTTGGCCTTGGTGGCCCGACCCGGCTGACGCTGTCCTACTACTACATGGAGACGAATGGGCTGCCCGACACCGGCATGCCCTACAACAACCCGAACTTCGTCCCGCGCACCGATGGCCGGCCGCGTGCACGGCTGCCCGGCGACGGCTCACCGCTCAAGCTGCCGCGCAACACCTACTACGGCCTGGTCGACCGCGATTTCCGCAAAGACAGCGCCGATGTCGCCACCATCCGCTTCGAGCACGATTTCAGCCAGGCGCTCAAGTTCCGCAACCAGACGCGCATCGGGCGCACCAAGCAGGACTACCTGTGGACGCGCCCGGACGGCAGCTTCAATGGCAACATCTACTACGACATGGTCTGGCGCCGGACCAACCAGCGCCACGGCATCTCGACTACGCAGGCCAACCAGACCGACTTGTCGGGCGAGTTCCTCACCGGGGCCATCAAGCACAAGTACGCGTTCGGCGTGGAATTCTCTCGCGAGAAAAGCGAGAACGACGGCTACACGGTCGCCACCGGCAACAACCGCTGCCCAAGCGGCCCGGGCGCGGCCAGCGGCTACAACTGCACCACGCTGTACAACCCCGACCCGCATGACCCCTGGAGCGGCCGGATCGCCCGCAACTACAACCCGACCAATCACACGGCCACGACCGCATCGGTCTATGCCTTCGACTCGATCGAACTCAGCAAGCAGTGGATGTTGAATGCGGGATTGCGCTTCGACCACTACCGCGGCGAAGTGCAGACCGCCCGCGCCAACGGTGGCGCGGGCCCGCGCAGCACGCATACGCGTGACGACAACCTCTTCAACTATCAGGTCGGCGTGGTCTACAAGCCGGTGGAAAACGCCAGTGTCTACTTATCCTACGGCACCTCGTCCACGCCAGCCGGCGCCGTGGTCGGCCAGGGCAGCGAGCCGAGCGGGATCGCGCCGACCAGCGCGGGCTCCGCGTTGTCTCCGGAAAAGAACCGCAGCATCGAGCTCGGCACCAAGTGGGACGTGCTGCGCAAGCGCCTGGCCTTGACGGCTGCCATCTTCCGCGTGGAAACCACCAATGCGCGCATCATCCTGGAAGACGGCCTCGCGGCCATGGTGGGCAACAAGCGCGTGGACGGCATCGAGCTCGGCTTCTCCGGCAACGTGACGGACCAGTGGGCTGTCTTTGGCGGCTACACCCACCTGAAGAGCGAACTGCGCAACAACGGCGGATCCGGCGCGGCCTTCGGCGCATCCAACGGCCACTCATTCCCCAACACGCCGTCAGATAGCTTCAGCCTGTGGAGCACCTACCAGTTCCTCCCCAATCTCACGGTGGGCGGCGGCGCTTACTACGTCTCCAAGGTGTGGGGCAGCGAGGCCCGTAACAACTGGGTGCCGTCCTACTGGCGCTTCGACGCCATGGCGGCCTACAAGCTGAACAAGAACGTGACGCTGCAGCTCAACGTGATGAACCTCGCCGACAAGGTCTATTACAACCAAGCCTACCCGGCGCACTACGCATCGATCGCGCCCGGGCGCGCCGCCGTTTTCAACGTCAACCTGCGCTACTGAGCCGAGGTTTGTCGCCGCCGTGGCACGCGGGAGCCGCACGTGCCACGGCATGTATTCCCATACCGCGAATTCCAAAATGTAACGTTTTCGCTACAGACGCTATGGATGTATGTCTTGACTGACATATGAAACACAAATGATAATTCCTCTCATTCGCAACATCATTCAAGCAATCGGGGAAATTCGTGCAGACCGCTTTTGTCGTCCGGAAGAACAAGAAACATAACGTCATCCCGCGCCTTTCCGGCGCCGTTGGCATGGCGGTAGCAGCCGCGCCGGTGGCTGCCCAATCGGCCGGCACGACCGTTGCCGCCGTGGAATTACCCGCGGTAACCGTCAGTGGCGCCAACGAAAGCGGCTTCAAGGCGGACACCGCATCGTCGATCAAGACGCCCGCCGCCCTGCTCGATACGCCCAAATCGATCACCATCATTCCGCAGGAAGTGATCCAGAGCACCGGCTCGACCAGCCTGAGCGATGTGCTGCGTACGGTACCCGGCATCTCCTTCGGCGCCGGCGAAGGCGGCAACCCGGTTGGCGACCGGCCCTTTATCCGTGGCTACGATGCGCAGGCCAGCACCTTCCTGGATGGCTTCCGCGACATCGGCTCGCAAAGCCGCGAGTTGTTCAACGTCGAATCCGTCGAAGTCACCAAGGGCCCGGCCGGCGCCTACGACGGCCGGGGCTCGGCCGGCGGCAGCATCAATATCGTCAGCAAGGCGCCCAAGCTGACCAGCTTCGCCGAAGGCAACATCGGCGTCGGCAATGCGGACTACAAGCGCGCCACGGTCGACGGGAACTGGAAGTTCGCCGACCACGCGGCTTTCCGCCTGAACGCCATGTATCACGATGCCGGCGTCGCCGGGCGCGATACCACGCACCAGAATCGCTGGGGCTTTGCCCCCTCCGTGGCCTTCGGCCTGGGTACCGACACGCGCCTGACGCTGTCCTACTACCACATGCAGTCGGACGACATCCCCGACACCGGCATCCCGTACAACAACCCCACCTTCAATCGCCGCACCGACGGCCGCCCGCGCCTGAGCGTTGCCGGCGACGGCTCGCCGGTGAACGTGCCGCGCAACACCTACTACGGCTTGTCCGATCGCGACTTCCGCAAGGATAAGGCCGACATGGGCACCATCCGCTTCGAGCACGATTTCAGCCCCGCGCTCAAGTTCCGCAACCAGACCCGTATTGCCAAGACCAGCCAAGACTTCATCTGGACCCAGCCGGACGACAGCCAGGGCAATCTGTATTACGGCATGATCTGGCGCCGCGCCAATACGCGTGTGGCCACCGCAAACACCATTGCCAACCAGACCGACCTGTCGGGCGAGTTCGCCACCGGCACGATCAAGCACAAGTACGCCTTCGGCGTGGAGTTCGCGCAAGAGAAGAGCGAGAACGACAGCTACAACGTGGATACGGGTGGCACCAGCGGCAACCGCTGCCCGAGAGGCCCGGGCGCAGCCGGCGGCTACAACTGCACCACGCTGTACAACCCGATCCCCAACGACCCATGGGCGGGCGCCATCAGCCGCGTGAACAACCCGACCAACTCGAAGACCAACACCAGCTCGGTCTACGCCTTCGACTCGATCGAGCTGAACAAGCAGTGGCTGCTCAATGCCGGCGTGCGCTTTGACCGCTACAGCACCGAGTTCCAGGCCGCCCGCGCCGCCAACGGCACCCGCGCCGAGTACTCGCGTGACGACAACCTGTTCAACTACCAGTTGGGCGTGGTGTACAAGCCGGTGGACAACGCCAGCTTCTACGTCTCCTACGGCACCTCGTCTACCCCGGCTGGCTCCTTCCTGGCCCAAGGCAGCGACGGCAACGCACTGGGGCCGGACCGCAGTGGCCGCAATCCCGGCTCCGACCTCGCGCCGGAAAAGAACCGCGCCTTCGAGATCGGCACCAAGTGGGACGTGCTGCGCAAGCGCCTCGCTTTGACCGCCGCGATCTTCCGCGTGGAAACCACCAATGCGCGCATCACGCAGCAGGACGGCACCGCAGCCATGGCCGGCAACAAGCGCGTGGACGGTGTGGAACTGGGCTTCTCGGGCAACGTCACCGACAAGTGGGCTGTCTTTGGCGGCTACACGCACCTGAAGAGCGAACTGCGCAACAACGGCGGTTCCGGCGCGGCCTTCGGCGCCACCGACGGCCAGTCCTTCCCCAACACGCCGGCGGACAGCTTCAGCGTGTGGAGCACGTATCAGATCATCCCCAACCTCACGGTAGGCGGTGGTGCGTACTACGTCTCCAAGGTGTGGGGCAGCGAAGCCACCAACAAGTGGGTGCCGTCGTACTGGCGCTTTGATGCGATGGCTTCGTATCGCATCAACAAGAACGTGACGGTGCAGCTCAATGTGTTCAACCTGGCCGACAAGGTCTATTACAACCAGGCCTTCGCCAGCCACTACGCATCGATCGCTCCCGGACGCTCCGGCGTCCTGAGCCTCAACGTGCGTTATTGAGCGGCAGCAAGCGCTCGGCAAACCCTGCGCTGCTGACCGGTCTTGCTGACCGGCCAGCCCGCACACGGCACACCACCCTTGCGGCACGGTGTGCCGTTTTTACTTGATCGCCCCGTATGGAAACACCGGAAACACTGGACACACTGGCCACACTCCCCTTGCGCATCGTCTCTCCCGGAGAGCTTGACCAGCTTGGCCCCAACGGCCTGGCCGACAAGCTGCGCGAGCCGCCACACCTGGCGCTGCCCTGGCTGGGCGGCGCCGCCGTGCAAGGCAACCTCGACGCGCAGATGATTCTTGGCCAGTGGTTTCTCGCCGGCCATGGCGTCGAGCGCGATGAAGCCCGCGCTTTCGCGTGGTTCAAGCACGCCGCGCACGCCGGCCATGCCGGGGCCTCGAACATGACTGGCCGCTGCTACGAAAACGCCTGGGGCACGCTGCAGGACGATCACGCGGCAGCGCAGTGGTACACGCTCGCGGCGCAGCGCGGCTCCGACTGGGGCATGTACAACCTGGCAACCGCGCTGGTGCTTGGCCGCGGCATTGCAGCCAGCCGCCCGCAAGCGCTCGACTGGTATCTGCGGGCCGCCGACATGGGGCACGCCAAGTCGCTCAATATCGTGGGCGGCTTCTACGAGGACGGCTGGGAAGTAGAACGCAACGCGGCCGTGGCAATGGACTACTACCGCCGCGCCGCCGAAGGCGGCGATTTTCGCGGCCAGTTCAACTACGCCCGCGCGCTGGCGCTATGCGGCCAGGAACACGAGGCCATCCGCTGGGTGCGGCAAGTGCCGCGCACCGCCAATGCGCCATTCATCGACAAGATGCTCGCCTTCCTGCGCGACGCGCCCGACGCGGCGCTGAACCAGTTGTATAGCCACGCGGACGATGCCGCGCAACTCAGCTCACGCGAAAGCCAATCTTCAGCGTGACCTGGAAGTGCGCGACCTTGCCGTCCGCGATGTGCCCGCGTGTCTCAACCACTTCGAACCAGTCGATATGCTTGATGGTCTCGCTCGCCTTCTCGATGGCGCTACGGATCGCCGCGTCGCAGCCGTCCGGCGACGAGCCCACGATCTCGACCAGTTTGTAGGTGTGGTTTGACATGTCCGCCCTCCTTGGCGCGATGGCCGCTGGCTATGATCCGCACCCGCCAGCCTGGTGCTCCGGATACGTTTCTCCATCATAGGCAGCGGGCACGGCAAATCCAAAGTGCGGTTACTCGCCGGCAAGATTGCTGACGGGTCAAGCACTGGCCCCGTGCCGGCGTTTCATGCCTGAGGCTGGCCCGCGCGCCGGCGTGCCGGCTGGTCCGGCACGGCGCGGCGCCGCCCGGCGATGTCCTCGGCTAGCCATTCGACGAAGGCGCGCACCGCCGGCGGCAGGTGGCGCCCCGCCATGGTCTGTACCTGCAGCGCGCGCTGCTGCATGGCGCGGCTGGCGATCGGCACCAGCACGCGCCGCTCCGCGCGCAGGTTGTTGCGCACCGCAAGGGAACCCGTCAGGTACACCGCGTCCGTGTATGCCTGGTAGCCCACCAGCGCGCTCAGCGAATTGCTGCTAAGCAATATGCGCGGGCGCAGCCCTTCCACGCCGCAGGCCAGGTCGAACAGTTGCCGGATAGTGTTGGTCTCGCTGGGCAGTGCCAGCGGATACGCCACCACCTCCTTCAGGCTGGCGCGCTTGAGCGCGGCCAGCGGATGCTTGCGCGCTACATAGGCATAGACCGGCGCGGCTTCCGAATAGGCGACTTCGATGCCTTCCTGGGCCGCAATGGCGAAGGTCAGCGCCAGGTCCACCGTGCCCTCGCGGACCATACGCGTGGCGACCGCGGGGGCGCAGACTTCAAGCGAAAAGCTCACACCGGGAAAACGGCGCTGGAACAGCGCCATCGCGTAAGGCATGTAGTCCCGCGCAAAGCCGTCAGTGCAGGCCAGCCTGACTTTGCTGTGCGCCACGCTAAGCAAGCCCTGGAGATCGGCCCGCAGGGTCTGCGCGTCGAGGAAGGCGCGGCGTCCGTACTGCTGCACCACCAGTCCGGCCTCGGTCAGGCGCATGCCGCGCGGCTCACGCTCAAAGAGCGCCGTACCGAGTTCCGCTTCGAGCCGGGCCACCTGCCGGCTGATGGCCGATACCGCGACATGCAACGAGGCAGAGGCCGCGCTGAGCGAGCCGCGCTCTGCCACTTCAAGGAAATAGGCCAGCGGTACCGCGTGGATCGATGTGAGCTTCATGGTTGTGCTTCTGGCAAGCTTGTATTGGCATGAGAGGGACTGGCAGCGTGCTGCCATGCCGCACCGGCCTTTGCGCAATGATAAGCCTGGCCTACGCTTGCCTTGCCGATTTTAGAAAGCGGCTTTCTGGCCGGCCGGACCACCAATGGTGCCGAAATGCCATGCGGCGCAGCCTGAGCAGCAGCTTCTCGCGCAAACGGCACCGCCGCGGTGCGGCTAGTGCGCTAGTCCACGCCACTGGCGGGCGTGAACTGACAGGCAGAACCCGGAAATGCTGTTGGCATTGCGACACGCGGTTTGCCGGAGCCGGCCCGGCTGCCGTTATCGTTACGCCATGCCCCGGCCGCGCAAGCGGTTGCAAGGCGGTAAGCGGCAGCGGGGCGCCGACAGAATGCAAAGCGAAGCAAGGAGACCGTAACCTCATGGAAGACATCTGCTACCTGGGCGCCGTGGAAATGGCCCGCGCCATCCGCACCCGCGAACTCGGCGTGCGCGAAGTGGTTGACGCGCATATCGCGCGCATCCAGCGCGTCAACCCGGCCATCAACGCCATCGTCACCACCACCTTCGACGAGGCACAGGCAGCGGCCGATGCGGCCGACACGGCGCTGGCCCGTGGCGCCGTGCCCGGGCCGCTGTTTGGCCTGCCGGTGGCGCACAAGGATTCCTTTCTGAGCGCAGGCGTGCGCACTACCTTTGGCTCCGCCGTGTACCGGGATTTCGTGCCGGCGCAGGACAGTGCGGTGGTGGCGCGCCAGCGGGCGGCGGGCGCCATCATGCTGGGCAAGACCAACCTGCCGGAGTTCGGCGCGGGCTCGCAAACCTTCAACGCGGTGTTCGGCGCTACGCGCAACCCTTACCGCCAGGACGTCTCGGCGGGTGGCAGCAGTGGTGGTAGCGCGGCGGCGCTGGCCGCGGGCATGGTTGCGCTGGCCGATGGCTCGGACATGGGCGGTTCGCTGCGCAACCCGGCCAGCTTCTGCAACGTGGTGGGCTTGCGAGCGTCGATCGGCCGGGTGCCGATGACACCGGCCAACCATGCCTTCAACACGCTCACGGTGGGGGGGCCGATGGGCCGCTCGGTGGCGGATGTGGCGCTGATGTTCAGCGTGCTGGCCGGCGACGATCCGGCCGACCCGCTGGCAATCGCTGCCGACGCCAGCGATTTCGCCACCCTGCCCCGGATCGATGGCAAGGGCCTGCGCGTAGCGGTCAGCCCGACGCTCGGCGGGCTGCCGTTCGAGCCGGCGGTGAGCCGCGTGCTGCAGGAGGGGATTCGCCAGTGCCAGGCGCTGGGCTGCACGGTGGACGAGGCGGAGCCGGATTTCAGCGGAGCCGACCACGCCTTCGAGGTGCTGCGCGCGCTGGCATTCGCCACCAACTACGGCGCGGCGCGCGCCGAGCATGGCGAACAGATGAAGGAAACCGTGCGCTGGAACATCGACCTGGGCCTGGCCCAGGACGGCGCCGCGATGGCGGAAGCCGCGCGGGCCCACAGCCGCATGTTTGCGCGCATGCAGGCCCTGCTGACACGTTACGATTTCCTGATCGCGCCGGTGTCGCAGGTAACGCCGTTCGCCGTTGAAACCGAATATCCGCAGCACATCGAAGGCGTGCCGATGCCTAGCTATATCGGCTGGATGCGCTCGTGCTACCGCATCACCATCACCGGCCATCCTGCCATCTCGGTGCCCTGCGGCTTTACCGACGATGGCTTGCCGGTGGGCTTGCAGATCGTCGGCAAGTATCGCGGCGAGCGCGCGCTGCTGGCCTTCGCGCAACTGTTCGAGCAGGCCAACGCCGCCGGGCGCATCCGCCCGGCGTTGTAAGCCGCCACGGCGGCGCCGGCCAGGGTCCGCAGTCCGGGCCACATTGACCATTTCGACAACATCGACCACATTGATCGCAACACAAGGGGAAACACAGATGCTTGCAACGCACATGACAAGATGGACGCTGGACAAGACCAGCGCCGTGGCCCGATGCATCATGGGCGGTGCCGCCGCCTGCGCGGCACTGGCGGCTGCCGGGCCGGCGCTGGCCCAGACGTACCCGGACAAGCCGGTCAAGCTGGTAGTGCCGTTTCCCCCGGGCGGCTCCACGGATGTGCTGGCCCGCCTGGTGGCGCGCAAGCTGGGCGAAGTGCTGCGGCAATCCGTGGTGGTGGAGAACAAGGCCGGCGCGGGCACGATCGTCGGCGCCGACTATGTGGCGAAAGCCACGCCTGACGGCTATACCCTGCTACTCAGTGCCGCCACCACATTCACCGTGAATCCGGTCACGTACTCGCGCCTGCCCTACGACTCGCTCAAGAGCTTCGAGCCGCTCGGCATGGTC
The DNA here is from genome assembly GCF_056398045.1 of Cupriavidus sp. 05L411. Classification (NCBI taxonomy): domain Bacteria; kingdom Pseudomonadati; phylum Pseudomonadota; class Betaproteobacteria; order Burkholderiales; family Burkholderiaceae; genus Cupriavidus; species Cupriavidus sp. 05L411. Next base: position 275,680 of record NZ_JBFTOQ010000005.1, read on the forward strand.
GGCTCCACCGCGCTGGTGCTGCTGGCCAATCCGGCGGTCAAGGCGGACACGCTCAAGCAACTGGTGGCCGAGGCTAAGGCCACGCCGGGCGGCATGTCCTACGGCTCCTATGGCGCGGGCACCACCGCGCACTTCGCGGGCGAGATGATCAACGCGGCGACCGGCATGGGCTTGCTGCACGTACCGTACAAAGGCAGCGCGCCCGCCATGGCCGACCTGATCGGCAACCAGATCCCGCTGTCGGTCGATACCGTGGTGGCAGCCGCGCCGCAAATCAAGGGCGGCAAGGTCAAGGCCATCGCCGTCACCAGCGCCACGCGCTCGATGTTGTTGCCCCAGGTGCCCACGGCGATCGAAAGCGGCTATCCCGGCGTGTCGCTCAGCACCTGGTTTGCCATCGTCGCGCCCAAGGGCATTCCCGCGCCGGTGCGCCAGACGCTGGACGCCGCCATTGCCAGCATGATGAAAGATCCCGCGCTGCAGCAGAGCATGACCGCCAACGGCTTCGAGCCCGAGTACGGCAGCGCCGGCGAATACCGCGCACGCGTCATCAGCGAGATCGCGCGCCTGCGCAAGATCGCGCAAGCGGCCAATATCCACGCGGATTAAGCGGCATCAGCCAGCACCAACAGATATTGACCGATATCGACCGATATCAGCCTCGCGTGCTGCCATGCGAGGCTGCCCGCTCGCGAAAGAACGCCTCGAAGAATTCCACGCAAACCCGGATCTTGGCCGAGGTGGTCAGGCGCGACGGGTACACCGCCCAGATGTTCGCCTCCTGATGGCATTCGGGCAGGATCTGCTCGAGTTCGCCCGTGGCCAACTGCGGGCCCACGTCCCATAGCGAGCGCAGCACGATGCCGCGCCCGTCGACCGCCCAGCGCACCACGATCTCGCCGTGGTTGGACGAGAGCGGCCCGGTGACCTTGACGGTCTGCTCGGTGTTGCCATTGATCCCGCTACGCAGCTTCCAGACGCCGAAGGGATGGTCGCGCTCCTTGATCACCAGGCAATCATGGCTGGCGAGGTCGGCTAGCGTGCGCGGCCGGCCCCGGCGCGCGAGGTAGGCGGGGGCCGCGCACAGGATCCGGTGGTTGTCGCCAAGCCGGCGCGCGATATGGTGCGGTGCGATCTCGTCGCCCACTCGGATATCGAGGTCAAAGCCTTCCGTGGCCACATCCACCAACCGGTCGAACACCTCGAAGCGCACCTGGAGCGCGGGATAGCGCATAGACAACTCCGAGATCGCCGGCGCCACGACACGGCGGCCGAAGCCGAAGCTGGAGCAAACCCGCAGCAGGCCGCGCGGCTCGCGGCGCGCGCTGGAGACTTCCTCGTAGAGATGGTCCACATCGTCGAGGATGCGCTGCGCCAGCGCATACACCCGCTCGCCATCGTCGCTCACTACCACGCGGCGGGTAGTGCGGTGAAACAACTTGACCGCAAGTGCGGCTTCGAGCAGCTGGATCCGCTTGCTGATGTAGGCAGGCGAAACGCCGAGCGCCTCGGCGGCGGCGGCAAAGCTGGACTTGCGCGCCACTTCGATGAAGACCCGCAGGTCCTCGTTGAGCACGTCATTCTTCACGATGTGTGTTTTATGGCATTACAGTTTGGCCGATTATATTCCGCTTGAAGTTGCTTACCATGGGCCTCCCCGATCCCATCAGTGAGGACTCCAACGTGAACCCGACCACTCCCGCGCCCCTGCGCATTGCCGTCATCCCTGGCGACGGCATCGGCAATGAAGTCATGCCCGAAGGCCTGCGCGTGCTGGAAGCCGCCGCCGAGCGCTACTCGCTGGCGCTTGAATTCGTCCGCTTCGACTGGGCGCACTGCGACTACTACCTGCAAACCGGCGCGATGATGCCGGCGGACTGGCGTGAGCAACTGGAAGGGTTCGACGCATTGTATTTCGGCGCAGTGGGCTGGCCGGCCAAAGTGCCGGATCATGTCTCGCTGTGGGGCTCGCTGCTGAAGTTCCGGCGCGAGTTCGACCAGTACGTGAATCTGCGCCCGGTGCGGCTATTCGAGGGCGTGCCTTGCCCGCTGGCCAACCGCAAGCCGGGCGACATCGATTTCTTCGTGGTGCGCGAGAACACCGAGGGGGAATACACCTCGCTGGGCGGCCGCATGTTCGAGGGCACGGAGCGTGAGGTGGTGTTGCAGGAATCCGTGTTCAGCCGCGTGGGCACCGACCGCGTGCTGCGCTACGCCTTCGCGCTGGCGCAATCGCGGCCGCGCCGCCACCTCACGGTGGCCACCAAGTCCAACGGCATCGCGGTCAGCATGCCGTACTGGGACGAGCGCGCCGACGCCATGGCGAAGCACTACCCGGATGTGACGGTTGACCGCCAGCACATCGACATCCTCACGGCGCGCTTCGTGCTGCAACCCGACCGCTTCGACGTGGTGGTGGCTTCCAACCTGTTCGGCGACATCCTTTCCGACCTGGGCCCCGCCTGCGCCGGCACCATCGGGCTGGCGCCTTCGGCCAATCTCAACCCGGAGCGCACGTTTCCCTCGCTGTTCGAGCCGGTCCATGGTTCGGCGCCGGACATCTACGGCAAGGCCATCGCCAACCCGATCGCGATGATCTGGTCGGGTGCGCTGATGCTGGACTTCCTCAGCAGCACCAAAGGCTTGGCGACAGCCGACAGCGCACGCTACCGCGAAGCGCACGATGCCATCGTGCGGGCTATCGAGGCCGTGCTGGCGCAGGGTCCGCGCACGCCGGACCTGGGCGGCGAAGCGCGCACGGATGACGTGGGCGCGGCCATTGCGGCGATTGTGCGCAACGCCAAGCCATAAGCGAACGCACTCGCTGCATAGCTGCGCGGCGTATGTGCCGTGCGTGCGCGCCAAGGGCCGCGGCACAGGCTTTTGCGGCAGCAAGGATCATGCCATTGCATGGCGCGATTCGTGCCCTCGACTTGCCGTGGTTTGCGATGTCTTGCCCAACTGTTTCCAGACTGATGCCTGACGCGTAAAACGATCGGATGCGCCGAGAAAATGTTTGTCCTTTCCGGTGCATACGTTCTACCTTACGAGTGTGCGCCCTGCCTTTCCGGAGACCGCAATGGCAATCCGTTCCACCGCCTCACACAGCACCGCGCAGTTGCGACGGCTCGTCGGCCAGTTGCAGGCCGAGGTCGATTCGCTTGATCACCTGGCGATCTTCGACGCCGAGACCCAGACCGCGCTGGGCCAGGCGCGCGACCGCCTCACTCAAGGCATCGAGGCGATCGAAGATGCCATCCAGAGCCTGCGCACCCTGCAGCAGGTGCGCCCCTCGGCCATGCGCAGCCGAAAGACACCGCGCGCTGCCTGATCCACAGGGGCGTGGCCTCATTGTCCGCAATGCTCAGAATTCCTGCACGGTCGGGCGCAGCACAATCTCGTTGATATCCACGTCGGCCGGCTGCTCGATCGCGTAGGCGATGGCGCGCGCCACCGAATCGGCCGGGATGGCTTGCTGATAGAACTCGCCCACCACCTTGGCGCTTTCCGCGTGGGAGCTGCCCAGCTTGAGTTCCGAGTCGACCGCGCCCGGCGAAATCACCGTGGTGCGGATCGCGCCGCCGGTTTCATGCCGCAGGCCTTCGGAAATGGCGCGCACCGCGAACTTGGTGCCGCTGTACACCGTGCCGCCCGGGCTGAACACCTTTACGCCCGCGACCGAGGCAATATTGATGAAGTGCCCCGTGCCCTGCTTCTGGAACACTGGCAGCGCGGCGGCGATGCCATACAGCACGCCCTTGATGTTGATGTCGATCATGCGCTCCCATTCCTCGACCTTGGCCTCGCTCATGGGGGCGATGGCCATGAGGCCCGCGTTGTTGATCATGACATCGATGCGGCCGAAGCTGGCCACGGCCTTTTGCACCAAGGCCTCGACATCGGCGCGCCGGCTCACGTCGGCTACCACCACCTCCACCTTGCCGCCCTTGGCGCGGATTTCGGCCGCCAGGGATTCCAGGCGGTCGCCGCGACGCGCGGCCAGCACCAGCGAGGCGCCCGCCGCGCCCAGGTGACGCGCGGTGGCTTCGCCCAGCCCGCTGCTGGCGCCGGTGATGACGATAACCTTGCTTGCGATGTTCGTGCTCATTGTTCACTCCGGAAAACTGCAGGCGCGCTGCCTGCGGATGGGAGTGATTATCTTGGCTGCGACGATCCATCAAAATGGAAACATTTTGATTTCAGTATTCCATTTTCTGGAACTCACCAGCTAACGGCTATCGGCGAACCCTGCCCGGCGGCGGCATGCCACCGTCCACTCGTTCAAGCCAGCGGGAAGCGCGCTCAGCGCGCCGGCACGGCATCCTTGTCGCCGAAGTAAGCCACCAGCGCATCGAACACCAGCCGGATGCGCATCGGCACCGGGCTACGGCGCGAGCGGTAGATGTACAAACCCCACGGCGCGGGCGCGAAGCGCTCCAGCACGCTGACGAGGCGGCCCGAGCGCAGATGGGGCTGCGCGAGATAGTCAGGCAACTGACCGTAGGCGAGCCCGGAGAGGATCGCCTCCATTTCAGTCTCCGGGTCGTCGGTGAGAAACGCTGGCGCGCGCGGATTGAACTGCTCGCCCTGCGCGAAATACCACGGCCAGGCGCGGCCGCTGCTGCGGTCGATCAGGCCTGTGGTAGGCAGCGCGGCGAGTTGGGCCAGGTCGGCTGGCTTGCCGACGCGCGCCACCAGCTCCGGCGTGCCCACGATATGGAAGCCCACCCGCGTCGTCATGCGCGCCACCAGCCGCTGGTCGCGGAACATGCCGAGGCGCAGGCCGATGTCGATCTCGTCGTCGACCACATCGGCGACCTGGTCCGAGAGCCGGATATCGAGCGTGATGCCCGGATGCGCCAGCGCCACCTCCCGCAGCGCCACCAGCAGATGCTGCCGCCCCAGCGTGCTCGGCGCGGTAATGCGCACGACGCCCTTGAGCTCCGTGTCCGAGCGGCTGGCCGGATGCGCGAACAGGCTGTCCACATCGACGAGCGCCGCGCGGGCGCGCTCGGCCAGGCGCTCGCCGGCGGCGGTGATGCGGATCTGGCGGGTGTTGCGGTGGAACAGCGGCTCGCCCACGGCTTCCTCGAGGTCCTTGACCGCGCGGGTGACGGTTTGCGGCGACGTGCCCAGCCGCGTCGCGGCCGCCCTGAACGAAGCCGACTCCGCTGCCGCGCAAAAGATCCTCAGCATTTCCAGCCGGTTGAGCATGGTGGTGTGCGCCGTGAAAAGCGCAGGTGCGTGGGTGATGATGCAAAAGCGCGATTATAGGATCCGCCGCGGCGTTGAATCAGAACTGTCTCATTGCCGCCCTGGTCTATGTAGGTTTCGCATCGCTCGTTCCGCATCGCGCTTCTGTCTGGCAGAATGCCCGGCTCCCGCGCACGGCCTCCGCCATCCTGCGCGACGGTGCGATGTCCTCTGACGGCTCTCGCCGGCTTTTTCAGGCTTTTTTTGGCCTTTGCCGGTTTTTCCCGTCTCTTCAATCTGCAAGCTGTAAGGATTCCTTTCTCGCATGAAGACGTTTTTTGTCTCGGTGGCGCTGTGCCTGGCATCTGGCGTGGCCAGCGCTTCCGGTAGCTTTGCCCAATGTCCTCAATTCTTCGCGCAAAGCGCAGCCCCCAAGGCGCCGAGCTCGGCCGAGCTTAAGCTGCGCCCGCTTTGCTATGACGCCTTTGCGGTCATGCACTCGGGCCGCAGCAAGACCCCGCTGTACGTGGCCGAGCGCCTGTCGCGCGCGCAACTGATCGATGCCAGGGACGAAGCACGAACGAATCGCTTCTTCTCCGATGCGCGCCTGCCCCGCGCCGAGCGGGCGGAACTGGACGATTACAAGGGCAATGAAGGCATCGACCGTGGCCATATGTCGCCTGCCGCCGACCAGCCGACCGCGCAAGCCATGTCGCAATCGTTCACGCTCGCCAACGTGGTGCCGCAATACAGCCAGAACAACCGCAAGGCATGGGCCTCCATCGAAAAGGCCACACGCAAGTACGCCATGCGCGCGGCCGGCGATGTCTATGTCATCACGGGCCCGGTCTTCGATGGCAACGTTCGCACCATCGGCAGCGGCAAGGTCTGGGTCCCCACATACCTCTACAAGCTCGTCTACGACCCGTCGACCAACCGCGCCTGGGCGCACTGGATCGAAAACTCCGACGCCGCCCGGCCGGGCAAGCCGATTTCCTATGGCGAGCTGGTCAAGCGCACCGGCATCGAGTTCCTGCCTGGCGTTCAGCCGGCAAGCTGATGGACCGGGCGCCCGCATGCTGCATGACGAGTGTGGACTGCGGCACGCCCGGCACGTCTGCCCGGACAGTGGCACACTTGCGGTTTGCCGGATTTCTGTCCTGCCGATCAACGTCACTGAGTGTCAATGGAGCAAGCAAGCATGCCTAACCACAGCAACAGCCAATGGATCCGCGTTGAAACCGAAGGCGGCGCCTTCGATGCCTACCTGGCCCTGCCGCCCACGGGCAAGGCGGCCAATGCACCGGGCATCGTGCTGGTGCAGGAAATCTTCGGCGTCAATGAACATATCCGCGCGGTAGCGGACCAGTACGCCCTCGACGGCTACGTGGTGCTGGCGCCGGACGTGTTCTGGCGCCTGGCGCCGCGCGTGGAACTGGGCTATGCGGGCGCGGACATGGCGCGCGCGATGGAGTTGCGCCAGAAGGTGGATGTGGAGCTGGCGGTGAAAGACATCGCCGCCACCGCCGAGGCGCTGCGCGGCCAGCTCAGCCCGGGCACAAAGATTGCGGCAGTGGGCTACTGCTTCGGTGGCCTGATGGCCTACCTGTGCGCCGCGCGCGGCCTGGTCGATGCGGCGGTTCCTTACTATGGCGGCGGCATCCAGAACAATCTGCAGGAAGCCGCCAGTATCAAGGTGCCGGTCCAGTTCCACTACGGCGCGCTCGATGCGCATATCCCGGCCGACGCTGTCGAGAAAGTGCGCGCGGCCGTGGCCGGCAATCGCCAGGCGGAAATCCACGTCTATGCGCAGGCCGATCACGGCTTCAACTGCTGGGCGCGCGGCTCGTATCATCAGCCGTCCGCCGCGCTGGCCCATGGCCGAGCCCTGACTTTCCTGGCTGGCGCGCTGTCCGCCTGAGCCAGCGGCAGCGGCAGCCGCCGCCATCGGGCTGCAGACACGCACGCGCCATGGCCCTGCCGTGGCGCGCTGCCTCGCTTTATCTTCCCCTTGCGCCGGGCGTCCTGCCCGGCGTCTCTCGCCTTCCCCCACGCCAGGGCGGCTTGCGCCTGTGCCGTCCCGCCCCTATGCTGGCCCCTCGAAGGCCAACGCCGCAGCCAGGGCATCGTGCTTGCGCCAGGCATGCAATGACGCGATCAAGCCCCGCGGCATCGGCTCTCAAGACTTGCTGGACCCTAAAACCATAACGGAGACCACCATGCAGTCAGAGCAGCAGCGCGTCCTGCGCAATACCATCCCCGATGCCCTCGCCCGCGCGGTAYGGCGCAGCCCCGACAAGGTGGCGCTGCGCTTTGGCGAACGCAGCTGGACCTATCGCGAACTCGAGGCCGCGGCGGCCAGCGTGGGCGCAGCGCTGCAGCGGTGGGGCCTGCGCCCCGGCGACCGCGTGGCGGCGTTCGGCAAGAATTCGGATGCCTACGTGCTGCTGTGGCTGGGCTGCCTGCGTGCCGGGCTGATCCATGTGCCGGTGAATTTCTCGATGACGCGCGGCGAGGTCGAATACATCGTCGCCCAGTCCGGCGCCAGCGCGCTGTTCTCCGACCCGGCGCTGGCCGCGCACGTCGAAGGGCTGCCTTGCCCGTTGCTGGGGAGCCTGCATGGCGGCGACGAGCGCGACGTGCTGACGGCGGCCAAGGGCCCCGCCGGGGAGATCCTCGCCACCCTCGACGACGCCATGCCAGCGCAGATCCTCTACACCTCAGGCACCACGTCCGCGCCCAAGGGGGCGGTGCTGACGCATCGCGCCTTGCTGGCCGAATACATGAGCGCCATCGCCACGTGCGACATCAAGCCGGAGGATGACGCGCTGGCTGCGCTGCCGCTCTACCACTCCGCGCAGATGCATGTCTTCCTGATGCCGCTGCTGCTGATGGGCGGCAGCATCCTGCTGGCGCAAAGCCCCGAGCCGGGCTTCTGCCTGCGCACGGTGCGCGAGGCAGGCATCACCAGCTTCTTTGCGCCACCCACCGTATGGATTGCGCTGCTGCGCCACGCGGACTTCGATCCGCGCCAGCTGGTCTCGCTGACCAAGGCCTATTACGGCGCCTCGATCATGCCGCTGCCGGTGCTGCTGGAGCTGCGCGAGCGCCTGCCCGCGCTGGGCTTTTTCAACTGCTACGGACAAAGCGAGATCGGCCCGCTGGCCACGGTACTCGGCCCCGAGGAGCACCGCGAGCGGCCCGCTTCGGCCGGGCGGCCCGTGCTGAATGTGGAAACCCGCATCGTCGATGAAAAGATGCAGGACGCCAGACCCGGCGAGCTCGGCGAGATCGTGCACCGCTCGCCACAGTTGCTCACCGAGTACTGGGACAAGCCGGAGCAGACCGCCGAGGCCTTCAGCGGCGGCTGGTTCCACTCGGGCGACCTGGGCTATATGGACGAGGGCGGCTACCTGTATGTGGTGGACCGCATCAAGGACGTGATCAATTCCGGCGGCGTGCTGGTATCCAGCCGTGAAGTCGAGGAGTGCCTGTACCAGCATGAAGCCGTGGCGGAAGCCGCGGTGTTCGCCCTGCCGCACCCCAAGTGGGTGGAAGCCGTGGCGGCTTGCGTGGTGCTCAAGCGCGAGACGCGCGCGGAGGAGGAGGCGCTGCTTGCCCATGCCCGCGCCGCGCTCGCCCCGTACAAGGTGCCCAAGCGCATCGTGTTCGTGCCCGACCTGCCGCGCAACACCGCCGGCAAACTGCTCAAGCGGCAATTGCGCGAGGATTACGCGGACTTGTTCGGGGCGGGCGTGTAGGCGAAGGCGATCAAGACTTCAGCAACGCCAGCAAGGCCTCGGCCGCTGCGGCCGACGAGGCGGGATTCTGCCCGGTCACGAGCCGCTGCGCCACCAGCGCGTAGCTCTGCCAGTCGGCCGCCTTGCTGTAGTGGCCGCCCAACCGCTTGAGTTCATCCTCGACCAGGAAGGGCACCACCTCGGTCAGCTGGACGGCGGCCTCCTCGGCATTGGAAAAGCCGGTCACCGCCTTGCCCCGCACCAGCGGCTCACCGTCCGGGCCACGCACATGGCGCAGCACGCCGGGCGCGTGGCACACGGCGGCAACCGGCTTGCCGGCGGCATACATGGTCTCGATCAGCGCAATGGAGGCGCGATCCTCGGCGAGGTCCCATAACGGGCCGTGGCCGCCGGGATAGAACACAGCGTCGTAGTCGCCACCCTTGACCTGCGCGAGCTTTAGCGTGCTGGCCAGGGTAGCCTGGGCCGCGGTGTCCTTGCGCAAGCGTGCGGTGGCTTCGGTCTGCGCATCGGGCGCGTCGCTCTTGGGGTCCAGCGGCGGCTGGCCGCCCTGGGGCGAGGCCAGCGTGATGTCGGCCCCGGCATCGCGAAACACATAGTAGGGCGAGGCAAACTCTTCGAGCCAGAAGCCGGTTTTCTTGCCGGTATTGCCCAACTGGTCATGCGAGGTCAGAACCATCAGGATCTTCATGCTGTGCTCCTTGCTGTGGGATGAACGGCGCCAGGCAAGCAAGCGGGTGCGCTATGCGCGGCCGCCTCACCGCCCGGGAACCCTAACACCCTTAGACAATAACAATAGAAGATCCGGGCGACCCTATGTCAGTAAGGCATCGCCACGCCGTTCTGCACCTTGACCCGGTCGCCGTTGCGCAGGTTGTACGGCGTCGACTGGGTCAGCGTGAGGTAGCCGTTGTCGGTGGTGCGCACGCGGATGCGGTACGCGGGCGGTGCCGTGTTGGCGCGCTTCTCCACCTCGTTGCCGGCTACCGCGCCGACCACCGCGCCGCCGATGGTCGCCACCGTATTGCCGCGGCCGCCGCCTACCTGGTGGCCGAGCAGGCCGCCAACCATGCCGCCGATCAAAGTGCCGGCGACGCCGCCGCTAGCCGGCTGTCCCGGCAACATCTCGATGGATTCAACCTGGCCATAGCGCACGCCGTAGGCATCGTTGCCGTAGGCGGCTTGCGGCTGGCTCGCCTGGGGATAGCCGGCTTGCGGGTAACCCTGTTGCGGATAGCTCTCCTGTACCGGCGCCTGCGGGTAGCCCGATTGCGGGTAGTCGGCCTGCGGGTAAGCGGGTTGCTGGTAGCCCTGCTGCGGATAGGCCACGGGGTAAGCGCCACCCGCCTGCGTGCTGCTGCCGTACGTGCCCGAATTGCCATAGGCCCCGTAGCCACCATACCCGCCGCCATATGGCGCGCTCACGCAGCCGGCCAGGGCGCCCGCTGCAAGCAAGGCAAGCGCTGCGGTACGAAGGGGGAAAGAAGGGAAAGGCATCGGGAAAACTCCTGCGGTAGCAACGCGAGTGGGAATGCGCGCGAGTCTAGGGCCGCAGGGGCGCCTCGGGTGTCACCGAGGCTTGTGATTGGTAACTGCCTGTAACGGGGAATGCCTGCCGGGCTAAAAAAACGCCTTTGCCCGCTTCAAGAGCGCATCAGGAGCGCTCCGCGCCGTCGTCGTTGAAGGCAGTGAGGCGTGCCACGCGGAAGGTGCCGCGCAGCGATTCCAGCTCGCTCCGGTGCAGCATGGCCAGCCGGTTAAGGAAGCGCTCGCCCTTGGCCATCAGGTGGACCTCGACAATACGGCGGTCATCCGGGTTGGCCTTGCGCTTGACCAGCCCGGCCGCCTCGCAGCGGTTGACCAGCGCGACCACGCCGTGCTGCTTGGCCTGCAAGCGCTCGGCAAGCTCGCCGATCGATGCCCAGTCCTTGCCGGCACAGCCGCGGATATGCAGCATCAGCAGGTATTGCTGCACAGTCAGCCCTTCGCTCTGGGCGGCATCTTCTGAAAACCGCAGGAAACGCCGCAGTTGGTAGCGAAAATCGGAAAGTGCCTCGAAATCCTGCTTGGCAAGCGGGGATTTGGATGCGGCAGGCTGGCGGGTCATAAGGGGCAGCGTCTGGGCGCTGGGGAACTTGGCTCGACGCTCATTATAGGGGCTGCCCCCGGCGGTTCCGCGGGCGTGCGGCAGTGTCAGGTTCCGGGGCCAGGCCAGGGTTTCGACCAGCGCCGATGCGGGTATGGCAGAATCTGTGCGTTCGCAGACACTCCTGACTGCAGACATCACACTTCCACCGGAACCGAAACCGATGTTCTCGGAAATCGCCCTTTTCCTGCTCGATACCGTCTTCAGCTTGTTCGGCATGGCGCTGCTGCTGCGCCTGTGGATGCAATGGACACGGCTGCCCACGCGCAATCCCGTCTCGCAAGGCGTATTCCAGGTCACCGACTGGCTGGTGCGGCCCTTGCGCCGGTTCATCCCCGGCCTTGGCGGCATCGACTGGGCCACCGTGATCGGTGCCTGGCTGACCGCCCTGGCGTTCCTGCTGCTGGTGCTGCTGGTCTCCGGCGCCAACCCGCTGGCCTACCTGCCGCTGATCCTGCTGATCGCCATGCTCAATGTGCTGAAGTGGGGCATCAGCATGGTGATGTGGGTCACGCTGCTGATGGCGATTCTGTCGTGGGTCAACCCGCACTCACCCGTCACGCCTGCCATCAACCACCTGACCGAGCCGCTGCTGCGCCCGATCCGCCGCGTGATTCCGCGCCTGGGCGGCTTCGATATCTCGCCGCTGGCGCTTTTCGTGATCGCGCAGATCCTGCTGATGATCATTGCCCGCCTTGGCGCGGGATTATTCGGCGCGCGATTTGGCCTCTGAAGACCTCTGAAGACCTCTGAAGACATCCAAAGACCCCCTGAAGGTCTTTGAAGGCCCCACCGGCAAGGGATGCCGATGAATGCCCCTGGCCCACGCCTGGGGCATTGTTCATAGTGACGAACAGTGTTTTGGTGATTGACGCTTTTTCCTGGGCAGATGTAGGCATACATTACGGCCAACGTGGAACACACCACGATATGCCCGAAGGAAGAAAAGCATCATGAAGACCCTCGCACAAACCCGCACCCTCGCCGTTTCCCTCCTCTGCGCCATCGGCCTGTCGATGGCCGCCGCCTCCGCGCACGCCAGCACACCGGTTTCCGACCTGGCCCGCCTCGATGGCAGCATCGGCCGCACGGTCGATGCGTTCACCGACGGTGCCCGCAACGGCCCGCGCGACCCGTTCACCGATGGCGCCCGCAGCGGCCCGCGTGACCCGTACACCGACGGCGCTCGCGGCGTGAACGAGCCCCGCAGCAGCTTCAGCGACGGCGCCTGAGCGAAACCTGGCATTCGCCAGGTGTGGAAGAGACAGTTAGACAGTTAAGTAGTTAGCGATAGTCAGCAAGTGCTCACGGTGTGAGCCACATTGTCAGCGCGGACATGGGCAGGCCTGCCAGCCGCCCACCCCCAACCGCAATGACCCCCACAGCCGCGCCAGCCCTCACGGGCCGGGCGCGGCTGCGTCGTTTCGGTCCTGCAGTTCGGAGGCCATCATGGCTTCCACCGCCTCCATGAAGACGCGCACCTTGCGCGGCTGCAGCCGGCGATCGGGCAGCAAGGCAAAGACCCGCAGCGGCGGCGGCGGGTAGTCCGGCAGCACCTTCACCAGCCGTCCCTGGGCGACTTCTGCTTCGCAATAGATCAGCGACAACCGGGCAATGCCAAGGCCGGCCAGGGCGCCCTGCAGCCGCAGCTCGGCGTTGGCAGTCTGCATGCGCGGCCGGATCGGTACCGCCACGCGCTCGCCATCGCGGGTAAATTCCCACATGCCGTCACCGGGCGTGGTCAGGGTTGGCAGGTTGGCCAGGTCTTCGGGCTGCAGTTGCAGCGGCAGGCCGGCGGCCAGCGCCGGCGCCGCGAACAGGCCGCGCTCCACATGATAGATCCGCCGCGCGACGGTCCCGGAATCGGGCAGGTCGGCATCGACCGCGACAAAGGCGACGTCGAATCCGTCACGAATGGGATCGACCATGCCTTGCGAGATCTCCACCTTCACGTCCAGTGCCGGGTGGGCCGCCAGCGTGCGGCAGATCACGCCGCCCAGTTGCTGGGCGCCAAACTCGTACGGCGCGGCGATGCGCAGCACGCCTTGCACCCGCTCCTCGCGCGCTAGTGTTTCCTGGCGAATCTCACGCAGCCGCGCGAACAAGGGCGCCACGTCGCGGTACACCGCGCTGCCGGCGTCGGTCAGGCGCATGCGCCGGGTTGTGCGCTGGAGCAGCTTGGAGCCGATGGCCGACTCAAGCCGCGCCACCGCCGCCGAGACCCGGGACTTGGGGCAGTCGAGCTGCTCGGCCGCAGCCGTGAAAGTGCCTTGCTCCACCACGCAGCAGAAGGCTTCCCAATCGTTCCACTGGATTGTCTCGTTCACCAGGCGATGTTTCCTTTACAAGCTATCTATGTTTCCCAAACGCGCGACATTATGCGCGCAGCGGGCGCGCCACTGGCGCGCGCCCCGCATTTCCTCTACCCTTTCGGCCTTTCCGTGTGTATTCGGCAATCAGCCGAACCAACCGATGGCCAGCCCTGCCGCTCCCGACAATTCCGACCACCCGGCCACGGATGCTTCCGTGGCGCCCGCCGCCGCACCGGGCCCGGAGAAGCCGAGCGATACCTATGTGCAGTCCTTTGCACGCGGGCTCTCGGTCATCCGTGCCTTTGACGCGCAGCACCCCGCCCAGACGCTGAGCGAGATCGCGCAGGCCAGCGGCCTGACCCGCGCCGGCGCGCGGCGCATTTTGCTGACCTTGGTCGGCCTGGGCTATGTGCGCGCCGATGGCCGCCTGTTCCGCCTGACACCCAAGATCCTCGACCTGGGCTTCGCCTACCTGACCTCGATGCCGTTCTGGAATCTGGCCGAGCCGATCATGGAGGCGTTGTCGCAGGAGGTGCGTGAAAGCTGCTCGATCTCCGTGCTGGACGGCACCGAGATTGTCTACGTGCTGCGGGTGCCGGCGCGCAAGATCATGACGATCAACCTGTCCATCGGCAGCCGGCTTCCGGCCTATTGCTCGTCGATGGGCCGCGTGCTGCTGGCCGGCCTGCCGCTTGAGGAGCTCGATCGGGTGCTGGGCGCCAGCGAATTGCGCGCCCGTACCAGCCGCACCGTCACCGATCCCGCCGAGCTCAAGGCCATCATCGCCGGCATCCGCACGCGCGGCTGGGCCCAGAACGACCAGGAGCTGGAAGAAGGGCTCGTCTCGCTGGCCGCGCCGATCCGCAACCGTGCCGGCCAGGTCATCGCCGCCATCAATATCAGCGGCCAGGCCAACCGCACCAGCGCCGACGACATGGCCAGCAGCTTCCTGCCGCCGCTGCTGGCCGCCTCCGAGAAAATCTCGAACCTGATCAGCCTGCGGAGCTGATGCGCCAGCGCGGTTAGCGCGTGGGCGTCGCCGGCGTGGGCAGCTCGACGCTGCCGAACTCGGCCGAGCGGGTGCCCGGCAGCGGATGGTTGCTGGCACCGTGGTAGGCGAAGGCGACCGACAGCTTGACCGCTTCGGAAACGTTCTGGCCCGCGCTGTGAAACAGCCGGCTGTCGAACAGCAGCACGTCGCCGCGTTCCAGGGCCAGCGGCCGCACGCCTTGCAGCATGGCCTGGCTGGCCGGATGCGACTCGATCAGGAATTCGGCCGCATCGAGCTGGCCGGGTTCGAGCGCGACGGTGTGCGAGCCGGGAATCACGCGCAGCACGCCGTTGCTCTCATCCTCCCTGCCCAGCGCCAGCCACACCGTCACTAGTTCCGGGCGAGCAAATGACCAGTAGCGGGTATCACGGTGCCAACCGGTCTGGCTGCCATAGTGCGGATGCTTGGTCATCACGCAGTTGTGGTGAGCGAGAGTCAGGCGCACCGGCTCGCCCAGCAAGCTCGCCACCACCTGCGCCACCGCGGGATCGGCGGCCCATGCACGGAACGCATCGTCGCGCCCATAGGCCTGGCGCAAGCGCCGCACCGTGCCCCCTCCCATGGCGTCGCGGCTTGCGGGCGCGCCGGGATAGCCTAGCTCGGCTTCATATTCGACCGGCGCCGCCGCCGCGGCCAGTTGCGCGCGTGCGACCTGCTCGAGCTGGTCGCAGACCGCGGGCGGGGCAAAGCCGCGCAGCACGATATAGCCGTCTGCGTGAAAGGCGCGGTTGAGTTCGTTCAAGTCTGCAGCGGTCGGGGCGATGGCCGAAGCGATGGAAGCGGTGGAAACGGTGGAAGCGGTGGAAACGGTGGAAGCGGTGGAAACGGTGGAAGCGGTGGAAACCTTGGAAGCCGTGGAAGCCACTTTGGAAGCGGCACCCGGCGGGACAGCAAGCGGGGAGTTCATTGCAGCGGATGAGGGGTTGGCTGGGCCGACAGCTTCGATAATGCCAGAAGCCGGGCGAATCGGCGCGCCCCGCGTGTGTTGGGTGCCCATTGCGTGCGCAAACAGACTGTTCCCGCGCCTAGGCGCGCCGCTACAATGGCCGGGTTCTCCCCCCGACCCGCAGGCTTCACGTGACAGCTCGCCCACGCATCGTCGCATCGCTCTCCGAGGCGGAAGCCCAGCTTGGCCGCATCGTCCTGGGCAAGCCCCGGCAGATCCGGCTGGCACTGGCCTGCATGCTGGCACGTGGCCATCTGCTGCTGGAGGACCTGCCGGGCGTGGGCAAGACCACGCTCGCCCACGCGCTCGCGCGCACGTTGGGGCTGCAGTTCCAGCGCGTGCAGTTCACCAGCGACCTGTTGCCCGCCGACCTGATCGGCGTCTCCGTCTTCGTGCGCGACAGCGCGGAATTCCGCTTCCATCGCGGCCCCGTGTTCGCGCAGGTGGTGCTTGCCGACGAGATCAACCGCGCCACCCCCAAGACGCAGAGCGCCCTGCTGGAGGCGATGGCGGAGGGACAAGTCACCCACGACGGCGTCACCCATGCCTTGCCGTCCCCGTTCTTTGTCATCGCCACGCAGAATCCGCTGGACCAGATCGGTACGCACGCCTTGCCCGAATCGCAGCTCGACCGCTTCACCATGCGCCTGTCGCTGGGTTATCCCGATCCGGCTTTCGAGCGCGTGCTCTACCTCGGCGGGGCAGCGCCCGCGGCCGGCACGCCCGTGATGGATGCCGAGCAGGTGGCCGCGCTGCAGCAGGCCGCGGCCCAGGTCTATGCCGGCCCGGCGCTGGTGGACTACGCCCTGGCCCTGGTGCAAGCCACACGCGCGCACTCTGCCTTTGCCGCCGGGCTGTCGCCGCGGGCAGGCTTGGCGCTGCTGGCCTGCGCGCGCGCCTGGGCGCTGCTGCACCAGCGCGACAGCGTGCTGCCCGAAGACGTGCAGGCGGTCTTCATGCCAGTAGCGGGCCACCGGCTGCTGCCGTCCGGCGCAGCCGGCGGTGGCCAGGAGGCGCTTACCCGCCTGCTGGCCGACGTAGCCATTCCCTGACGCCCGATGGCGCGCGGCCGGCCGTTTTCCTCGCCGGGCACGGCATCGCCGGCCGCGCCTGGCCCCAAGCGGCAGGCATGGGCGTCGCCACCCTGGCTGCAGCGCCGGCGCGCACCCCGGCAAGGCGTGGTAACGCTCGACCGCCGTCACCTGTACATCTTGCCCACCCGGGCCGGCCTGGGCTTCGCGGTCTTGCTGATGGCCATGCTGCTGACTTCGCTGAACTACAACATCAGCCTGGGCTTCGCCCTCACCTTCCTGCTCGGCGGCATCGGCATGGCCTGCATGTGGCAGGCCTACCGCAACCTGCTCGACATGACGGTGGCCGGTGTCAGCGCGGCGCCAGCCTTTGCCGGCGAGCCGGCGGCATTCAGCCTGCGCATTTCAGGCAGCGACGCGCCGGTGCGCATCGGCGTGGAGGCGAGCCTGCCGGCCCAGGCCGGCGCGCTGCCTGCCCGCCTGAGCCTGGCACGGGATGCCTCCGGCCAGCTGATCTTGCACATGCCTACCAGCCAGCGCGGCTGGCTGGCGCTGCCGCGCGTCACGCTCTCGAGCCGTTTTCCGCTGGGTCTGTTCCGGGTGTGGAGCTATGCCGACCTGCCGCTGGCCGCACTGGTCTACCCAAAGCCGGAACCTGGCGCGCCGCCTCTGCCTTTTGCCGCGCAGCCCGACGACGATGGCGCGGCGTCCTTGCCCTCGGACGATGGCACGGACCAGTTGCGGCGCTACCGCAGCGGCGATCCGTTGCACCGCATCGCCTGGAAACATAGCGCGCGTACCGGCCGCTGGCTGAGCCGCACCGGCGAAGCCGGCAGCCTGCCGACCTGCTGGCTGGACTGGCAGGCCCTGCCACAACAGCTCGGATTTGAGGCGCGGCTATCGCGCCTGTGCGCCTGGGTGGTAGCCGCGGGCGACACCATGGAAATCGGCCTGCGGCTGCCCGGGGTCAAGATCCCGCCCGGGCGCGGCGGCGCGCATCGCCGCGCCTGCCTCGAAGCCCTGGCCCTGTGGCCGGGACGCGCCGGTCAAGCCCCGCAGGAGCGCACACCGTGAAGCTGCCACCGCGCCCCCTTGCGCACGAAGAGCATGGCCTGCTGCTGGGCCAGCTGGCATTAGTGCTAGCGCCGCAAGCGCGCAGCCTGCCGGTGACCATCAGCGTCTTGCTGGTCTTGCTGCTGGCGTGGCGCTGGCTGTTGTGGCACCAGCGTGCGCCGCTGCCCTCGCGCCTGATGCTCGGGATCATCGCGGGGCTGGTGATGCTGGTGGCCGCCGCACTGGTCTGGCAGGCTGGCGGCAACATGGGGCGCGACCTGTCGGTGGCGCTGCTGGGCGCCTTTGTCGTGCTCAAATTGCTGGAGTGCCGGGTGCTGGCCGATGCCACGCTGGTTACCCAGCTGTGCTTTTACCTGCTGCTGAGCCTGTACCTGTTCGACCAGCCGTTCTGGCTGGCCTTGTACAGCCTTGCCATTGCCGCCTGGCTGCTGCGCAACTGGCTCTTCCTGGGGCATCCCGAGGCACGGGGCTATCTTGCCGTGTGGCCGTTGCTCGGCCGCCTGACGCTGATCGGGCTGCCCTGGGCGCTGCTGCTCTTTGTCTTGTTTCCGCGCCTGGATCGTCCACTGTGGCGGCTGCCGCAAGCCGAGGCCGTGGCCACTACCGGCATCAGCGACACCATGAGCCCGGGCAGCGTGAGCCGGCTCACCCAGTCGACCGAAGTCGCACTGCGCGCCGACGTGCAAGGCGGTCCGTTGCCGGCCGGCGCCCTGTACTGGCGAGCGCTGGTGCTATGGCAATTCGATGGACAGACCTGGCGGCCATCGCCCCTGCGGCAGCGGCGCGCGCAGCCGGCGCCGGCCTTGCCGGCGGCCGATGACACGGCTGCGGATGCCGGGCCCGGCGAGACGGTTGGCAACGCCTCGGCCAACGGGATCATCAACTACAGCATCACGCTGGAGCCCAACCAGCACGCGTGGCTGTTCCTGCTCGACCGTGGCCAGGCGATTGCCCCCGGCGCCGGCGCGGTGATCAATGCCGACGGGGAGTTTTTTACGCGCGACCCGGTGGACCGGCGCCTGCGCTACCGCGCGCGTTCGGCTCCGGCCGCTGCGCAGCCTCTCGATCTGGCGACGCGAGAGCTGGCGCTGGCATTGCCGCCGGGCAACCCGCGCACGCGGGAGCTCGCCGCCGCATGGGCGGAGCAATACCCGGATCCCGCCCAGCGGGCGCGGGCCGCGCTGCGGCTGTTTGCCGCCGCGCCGTTCAGCTACACGCTCTCGCCTTCGCCGCTTGGCCACGAGCAGGTCGACAGTTTCCTGTTCGACACGCGACGTGGCTTTTGCGAGCATTACGCCAGCAGCTTCGTGTTCCTGATGCGCGCAGCCGGCGTGCCTGCGCGCGTGGTCACCGGCTATCTCGGCGGCGAGTACAACCCCATCGGCGGCAACTATATCGTGCGGCAGGCCGACGCCCACGCATGGGCGGAAATCTGGCTCGAGGGACGCGGCTGGGTGCGCGTCGATCCCACCAGTGCGGTGGCGCCAAGCCGGGTCGAGCGCGGCATCGACGCCGCGCTGGAGGCCAGCGAGATCGAAGCGCTGCACGCGATGCGAGACCCGGGCTGGCTGCGGAACCTGCGCTGGGGCATGGACGGCATGGTCTACACCTGGCAGCGCTGGGTATTGCAATACGACCGCGGCCAGCAGGCCCGGCTGATGCAGCAGCTCGGCATCGGCGACAGCGTGCCGCAGGTCCTGCTGGGCGGACTGGCTTCGCTGAGCCTGCTGGCGCTCGTGCCACTCGTGCTCAGGCGCCGCCGGATCGATCCGGTGCAAGCCGCCTACGCGCGCTTCTGCCGCCAGCTGGCACGCCACGGCTGCGTGCGCGCGCCGTCCGAAGGGCCCCAGGATTTTGCAGCGCGGGCCGCTCGCGCCCTCCCGGCTGCCGCGCTGGCAGTGCAGGACTTCAGCGATCGCTACACCAGGCTGCGCTACGGCCGCCTGGCGCCGGTGCAGCGCTCGGCCGAGCTTGCCGGGCTGCGTCAGGCGCTGCGGCGGCTTTACCATCACCTCGCTCGCTGAACATAGCGAGCGCCGGGATGCATCAGCGCCCCAACTTGTTTCAGATGATATAATTACGTTTGTAATTATATTGCCGGACCGGCTCCGTTGCTCCGGCATCACCTGACTCCCCGCCATGTCCTTCGAAGACCGCATTGACCGCTTCTGCGCGGGCCATCCGGAAGCGCCGCGCGACCTGATCCTGGCATCCCGGCTGCTCATGCGCACGGCACGTCTGCTGCGCAGCCACATCGATCGCGCGCTAGCGCCCTTCGAGCTGGACCTGCAGCAATACCTCGCCATCAGCCTGCTCGCCACCGACGACAACCAGCCCAGCCTGCCGTCCGAGCTCGGCATCACGCTCGACGCCACGCGCACGCAGATGACCCGGCTGATGGACGGCCTCGAAGCGCGCGGCCTGGTGCGCCGGCACGCCTCGGCGCAGGACCGCCGCAGCACCGAGCTGGTACTGACAGCCGCCGGCTACCGCATGCTGGAGCGTGCCGCCCCAGCCGTGCACGCGGCCTACGCCGAGGCCTGGGGGCCGGTCGGCGAAAGTGGCCTGGCCGCCGCCACGCGTGCGCTCAACCGGATGCACCAGAACCTGCTGACGCTGGAACCATGAAAACCGTGTCTGCCTTACGGCCGCTGCGGCTCGGGCTGCGGTGGCTGCGCCTGCTCAGCCACCAGCAGCGCCAGACCCTGGTGATGCTGCTGCTCGCGCTGGCGACCTCGGTGGAGTTCCTTGAGAACATCATGTTCGTGTTCGCATCGAGCCATATCGTTGGCGGCGTCGATGCCGATCCGCGCAGCTTCGCCCTGGTCCAGGCCGCGTACGCGGTGGGCAGCATGTTGATGATCCTCAAGCAGCAATGGCTTGCGCAGCGCTTTGGCTATCGCTACTACCTCACCGGCGCGCTGCTGATCTTCATGGCGGGCACGCTGGCGGCGGCCACCAGCCATTCGCTGCCGCAGCTGGTGGGCGCGCGCTTTGTGCAGGGCGTGGGCGGCGGGGCGCTGTTTACCAGCTGCCGCATCCTGGTCAATGTGATGTTCGCGCCGGCCGACCGGCCGCGCGCTTCGCGCATCTTCATGCTGGGGATCTTTGCCGCCTCCGCGCTGGCGCCCGCCATGGCAGCTGAGCTGATCGAGCGTGGCGTGTGGCAGGACGTGTTCTACGGCGTGCTGCCCTTCGCCGCGCTGGCAACGCTGGGGGCGTGGCTGCTGCTGCCGGACGCCGAGCCGCGCGAGGACGATCCCGGCCCCGCACTGGGCCCGCTGCTGCTGTTCGGCGCAGCGGTGGTGACCCTGCAAGCCGCCATGACGCAGGCGCGCTTCGATATCTTCTCGCACCCGCTGCGACTGGCGCTGATCTGCGCGGCGGGTGTCGGACTGCTAATGGGGTTTCTCTGGCAGCAATGGCATCACAGCACGCCGGTGCTCCGTCTGCGCGCGCTGCGCAATCCGGTCTACCTGACCGGGCTGGCCATGTATTTTGTTTACTACCTGATCAGCAACCTGAGCGGCTACGTGTTTCCGATCTACGCCGAGCAGGCGCTCGGGCTGCCGCTGGCGACCACCGGCTGGCTCAACACCTTCGCCGCCACGGTCAGCCTGGCCGGGATCTTCGTCTACCTGCGCCTGGCCCCAAAACTGCCGCACAAGAAGCCGCTGATGGCAAGCGGCCTGCTGCTGATGGCCGGAGCGACGTGGTGGTTTTCGTCGATGCCGCCCAACGCCGGCCCGTCGGCGCTGGCGTGGGGACTGGTGGGCAAGGGCCTGTTTGGCGTGATGGTCATCATCCCGATTGCCGGCCTCACCTTCCGTTCGCTGGCCGGCGACGATTTCGCCCACGGATACCGCAGCAAGAACCTGCTGCGCCAGATCGCCGCGTCCTTCGCATCTGCGCTCGGCGCCGTGCTTTTGCAGAACCGGCAGTTCGCGGTGCACACGAGCCTGACCGGCGCCCTTGGCCAGCACACGGCAGAGACGCAGCAGTGGATGGCGACCGCCCAGGCAGCCTTGAGCGCGCGTGGGCTGGATCCGGGCCATGCCTATCAGGCCGCGCTGACGCAGCTTGCCGGCCTGGTCGATACGCAGGCCAGGCTGATTGCCTGCGAGGATCTGTATCGGCTAATCGCGGCGCTTGCCCTGATGGCTGCTGTCTTTATGCTGGCGCAACGCCGTCTCGATTGAAGCGCGTTTGCTGCAAGACTGGGAGTTGGATGCCGGGGCTCGGGCAGATCTGTCTGCCGCACAGGCTACGCAGTGTCGGCCCGAGGGGCTGGAGCAGCGCGTTGGATCTGGTAAATCTGGCTGAATCTGGCTGGCATCCCGGAACGGATCGCTCCGGGGAGTCGCGGCGCGGCGCGCGCGGCAGTCGCTTTCCGAGAAAGCGTCGGGTCGGCTAGTTAATCGGTTCTAGTCAGAACAGAGCGAGCTGGCGCATGCCAAAGCCGATGGTTTCTTCCACGCGCATGCGGGCGTGAGCGAGCGAGCCCTCCGCACCGGAGTAATTGCCTGCGGCCCAGTGATAGACCACCGGCATGTCACCGCGATCGGACAGGCGAACTTCGCCCAGTTTCTCGCCGCGCTCATTGCGGTAGAAATGCGAACGGTAGCCACGCTCCCAGTGCGGGGCTTCGGCTTTCTTGCGTCGGCGCGGGGTGGGCGAGGCTTGCGGCAGGCGCCGCGCTCTCTCGGTACCCGTGGTCGCGGACGCGCGGGTGAAATCCAACTGCATAGACTTCCTTGTGTCATCGAGTCTGCAAGACAATTTCGCATTAATGGCCCGGGATGGTCAAGGCCGTTGCTGCGTGTCCTGCTTCGCAGTCGAGATGATACCTGTTACCGCGCGTTCTGGCAGCCCTATTGCACCGGAATTCGGCGTCCACTAAGGCTTGGCGGGCCGACACGTATACCTTCGCGCCGGCCCGTCCGCCATTTATGCGGAGGTTAACTCGGGGTTAACTTCGCGGTTAACTCCCGGGCTAACCCCCGGGCTAACTCCGTGGCTAGCTTTGCAGTTAACCCAGGTCCAGAGGGATAAAGATACGGGCATCGTCGCGTTGCACCAGCAGTGCAACCTGCTTGCCCGACTTCGCTACCAGGGCCCGCAACTGCTCCGCCGAGCTGATCGGCGTGCCGTTGATGGACAGGATGACGTCACCTGGCTGGATGCCCACCTTGGCCGCCGGGCCTGCGACATCTTCGACCACCAGCCCGCCGTCTATCCCGCTGTCGCGCTTCTCGGTCGGACTCAGCGGGCGGACCGCCAAGCCAAGCTTGCCGCCTGCGTCATTGGCGGGGGTCTTGCCGGCAACTGCCGCATCCTTGGCCGTGCCGACCTTCACCGTCAGGGTCAGCGGCTCGCCCTTGCGGATCACCTTCAGCGAAGTCTGCGTGCCTGGCGCGAGGTCGGCCACATGCTCAGGCAAGTCTCCGGAATGATCGATCACGTCGTTGCCAAGCTGCACGATCACGTCGCCCGGCTTGAGGCCGGCCTTGGCGGCCGGGCTGTCCGGCTCCACCGAGTTGACCAGCGCACCGCTAGGCTTCGGCAGCCCGAACGATTGCGCCAGGGCCTGGTTGACCTCCTGCACGCCGATGCCAAGACGGCCGCGGGTGACCTTGCCATGCGCCACCAGCTGCGCCTGCACCTTGGTGGCCACGTCGATGGGAATCGAGAACGACAACCCCTGGTAACCGCCAGTCTGGCTGTAGATCTGCGAATTGATACCGATCACTTCGCCCCGCTGGTTGAACAGAGGGCCGCCAGAGTTGCCGGGATTGACGGCCACATCGGTCTGTATGAATGGCACATAGGTGTCATCGGGCAAGGAGCGCGATTTCGCGCTGACGATGCCGCCGGTGACCGTATTCTCGAAACCGTAGGGCGAGCCGATGGCCAGCACAGGCTCACCCACGCGTACGCGTGAGGGGTCGCCCAGGCGCACGGTCGGCAGATCCCTGGCGTCGATCTTGATCACCGCCACATCCGTTTGCGCATCCGCGCCCAGCACCTTGGCCTTGAATTCGCGGCGGTCGGTCAGCTTGACCGTCACCTCCTGGGCGCCATCCACCACGTGCGCATTGGTCAGGATCAGGCCATCAGGGCTGACAATAAAGCCCGAGCCGAGGCCACGCACAAGTTGCTGCTGGCCATTCTGCGGCCCTTGGAACTGCGGGCCGAAGCGCTTGAAGAACTGGAACAGGGGATCATCCGGGTCCATGCCCTGCGGTACCTGTGCCGAAGCGCGCTGGGCGCGCGCGGTAACACTGATATTGACCACCGCCGGACCGTACTGGTCGACAATGCTCGAGAAGTCGGTGGGCGCGGCAACGGCCAGGGGCTGGGCCGAGGCCGTTACGGGCGCCTGGGCGGCATATCCCGGCGTGATGACTTCCTTCTGCAGATAGGTATACCCCCCAGCAAGAGCGGCCAGGGCAGCAATACCAATGGCGGAGCGTGCAAGCGTCTGGCGAATCATGGCGTTTTTCCTTTCTTGGTTACCTCAGGCGTCCGGGCTATCTGGACGCGACAGGACCATCCTAAAGGCCGATCCTTAAACCAGACTTAAGGAAGCGTAGAAGGCACTGTGGGGACCAAGAAGGATGCCACCCCGATGCGGAGCGTTCAGGGTGTGAGGGTAAAGCTCAAGCAGGATCGACGCCTGGAGCAACGGGCATCTCTGTCGCCAATTGCACGCAAAAACTCCGCTTCTGCGCGGAAGTCAGCCGCTTCGCCGCCGCCTCAGCCTTTGAGGCTTCCGAGCGATTTGCGAAGCGCTGCCAGCCCAGGATCCTGATGGGCTTGCGCGATCGCGTATATTTAGCGCCCGTTCCTGCCAGATGCTGGGCGAAGCGCCGCTCCACATCCGTAGTGATACCGGTGTAGATCGTGTTGCCCTCGCATTCGAGCAGGTAAAGAAACCACGGGGCTTCGCCGTCGGCTGGCATTCGAAATGAGCTAAAGAGAGGGTGGCAAGGTGGCCGGAGCGGCAATTATGCTTGCGGCCATTGCTTTTCGCAGCCACTAAAACCGCAGCCATGAAAGCAAAACCCCCCAGTACTTTCGTACTGGGGGGTTTCAAGGGAGAGCCTGGCGATTACCTACTTTCACACGGGTATCCGCACTATCATCGGCGTGGAGTCGTTTCACGGTCCTGTTCGGGATGGGAAGGGGTGGTTCCAACT